>JBQTHU010000127.1:0-14123 GCA_052389535.1 Betaproteobacteria bacterium
GATGCCGACGTAGCGGAAATATTGAAGCTTCCACCCGAGGAACGGTTGCGCCTCGTGGAGTTGATCTGGGAGAGCCTCTCGGCTACACCTGGGGCCGTCCCACCGAGTGAGGCTCCACCGAGCGGCAATTGACGAAGAGCTTGCCGCTCATCGACGAAATCCCGACGACGTCATAAACCTGGAAGAGATTCTCTCCGAAGTTCGCAAGGGGCGATGAGTCTGCCGGTCGTCTATCGGCGGCGCGTTCAACATGACCTCGCGAGCGACCCGAGGCGGTCGAGGACATTGACGCAATCGCCGCGTACATTGAACGCGACTCGCCGTGGCATGCAAACTTTGCGCCGCGTCATGCGGAACGTTAAACGGCACGAAGAACCGACGCGCTATACTATTGAGCATCGGAGTTCTTTTGGGGGCGCCCTCATGCATCTGACCGCCGTGTTTCAGAAAGTGCCGGAAGGTTATATCGGCTTCGTGGAGGAACTTCCGGGTGCAAATACACAGGCCGCTACCCTCGAGGAGGCGCGCGACGATCTGGCGGAAGCTGTCGAGCTGGTGCTGGAAGCGAATCGCACGCTTGCCGAGGAGACAATCAAAGGTAAGGACGTTATTCACGAGAAGATGCCGCTGCCTGAGGCATGAAGCGAAGCGATCTATTGGGTCATCTTCAGAATCACCGATGCGCACTGTCTGATGCAGCCGACGCACGGCACGGCTGATCCGGACGTTAGGCATCTTTGATGGAAGCGCTCGAACTCAGCGCCAAACTCTTGTTGCTCTCTCTCGTTTGGGCGTTGCTTGCGTCCCCATTCTTTGTCGCGGCGTTCTTTGTCGGGCGAATCGTCAAACGTCGGCCGTTGAATTCATACGCCGTTACCCATCGCTCGCCGTAGTAGTCGCCGTGTTGGTTGCCCCGGTGCCAACGCCAATCATTACGTTCCTCATACCCAACGGATTCGCCTTGTTTACGGGCACGTACTACAAGGATATCTTCAGCACTGGCGGTTTCTTTTCGCAGTTGCGCCCGGAACACGTCGAGGCACGCCGGCGCGAGGTCGGCCTGGAACCTCTTGAGGATCGGCTTGCGCGGGAACAGCCTGCGCCGCTGCCGCGCGACCGGGCGCGTTTTGCGCGCGACTACGAAGCATGGTTGCGCCGCGTGGGCTGGCGACAATAGCGTCTGGGCCAGGGCTGAGCTTCATGTTGCTCTGGGCGAGCGTATTGTGGGTGGCTGGGCTGCTGACCGCGGTCCCGTACGCAACCTACTATCTCTTCTACTATGCGCCGCGGGACGAGTACGCGCTGCTCATCACCTTCGTCCTGTTCTGGATCTTCGGCTACTGGGGTGTCGCGGGGCCGCTCATCATGGTGGTCAAGGTGCGCAGAGTGTTCCGTCGCCTCGAGGCCGCACAGAATGCGGCGTCGCTGGCCGCGTCGCTGCGGGACAAGGAGACCGAGGATGTGATGATCGATTTCATCGCGTCCGAGAACAGGATTCCCCGCTTCATCGCCGCCCGCCTCTATCGCCTGCTGGTCAGCAGGCTTACGCGAACTCACGGTTCCCCGTCCGGCCCGGCCCGCTAACCCGGCTTCGAAGAGGATCTCGCTTCGCTCGCGTGCGTACGGCACGCCGGCGCCGAACGGCTTCCTCTTGAATGCCCGATCCCACGCCGCCGCAATTCACCGATAGAATGAAGTCGAACGATGAGAACTCTCAAGCATCTTTTCGACAGCAACCGGGCGTGGTCCGAGCGCATGCGGCACCGCGAACCGGATTTTTTCCGGAAGCTCTCCGGCCAGCAGTATCCCGAGTATCTGTGGATCGGCTGCTCGGACAGCCGCGTGCCCGCGAACGAGATCGTGGATCTTCTTCCAGGCGAACTGTTCGTCCATCGCAACGTCGCGAATCTCGTGGTGCATACCGATCTCAATTGCCTGTCGGTGATGCAGTTCGCCGTGGACATCCTGAAGGTCAAGCACATCATCGTTTGCGGGCACTACGGATGCAGCGGGGTGCGCGCCGCATTGCGGCGTGAGCGCATCGGTTTGAGCGACAACTGGCTGCGGCACGTGCAGGACGTGCATGAAAAGCACGCGGCCGGTCTCGCCCGGGTGACGGGCGAGGCTGCCGCTGCGAAACTGTGCGAGCTGAACGTCATCGAGCAGGTGATGAACGTCTGCCAGACTACGATCGCGCTCGATGCGTGGGCGCGTGGCCAGCCGCTGGCGGTTCACGGCTGGATCTACGGCCTGCAGGATGGCCTGCTGCGCGATCTCGACGTCACCATCACGATGCCCGATGAAGCCGCGCCTGCCTACGAGGCAGCGATCGGCGCGCGCTCATAGTTCACGCGCCCCGTACGGCAACGGGCCGCGCTACGCGAGCGCGGCCCGGTTGCCGCTGTACTGCAATGTCAGCCCCGCAGCAGCACGACACGTCCGTCAGTGGTGACCTGAACCCGATCGCCGACCTGGAAGGCGCGGTTGTCCTGGACGACGTTCTGCACCGTACCATCGTCCATGCGCAGCGTGAGCTGGTACGCCTGCGCAGGCGCGCGGGTGCGGCGCTCGATCTGGTGACCGACGTACGCGCCGCCGCCCGCCCCCGCTACCGTCGCTGCCGCGCGGCCGGTGCCGCTGCCGATCTGGCTGCCGAGAATCGCCCCCACCACACCGCCGGCCACCGCGCCCGCGCCAATACCGCGCGCGCCATCATATTCAACGACCGAGACCGTCTGCACGACGCCGTAGCCCGGCTGGTAGTTGAGTGCCGGCGCGGTGGACACAGCGGGCGAGCCGTCGGCGTTATAGCCGGGGTAGTAATCGGTGGTGCCGCAAGCTGCAAGCGTAGAGAACAGCGTGACCGTCAAAGCAAGACGAAGCTGTGACATGGTTTTCTCCAGAAGAGCGGATAACGGAGCATCTTCCACGCACGTTTCGTTCCTGTAACGCAAGGGTCTGTTCCAGCGAAGATTTTCATTGCCCGCGCGGTTTCGACGTGGTAAATCTTGAACCGGGCGGCTGTAAGAAGTTCACAGGCAAGGGAAGGCGCAGGCTCACGGATGGCGCGCATAGGCTTGATCTCGGACACGCACGGGTTGCTGCGGCCGGAGGCGGTCGCATTTCTTGAAGGCAGCGACCGCATCATCCACGCCGGCGATATCGTCGGTGCTTCGATACTCGATGAGCTGGCGGCGATCGCACCGGTCACGGCGGTCCGGGGTAACAACGACCGGGGCGCATGGGCCGAGGCGCTTTCCGTCACCGAGGCGCTGGAGTTGGGCGGCGTGGGCATCTACGTGGTGCACGATCTCGCGGAACTCGACATCGATCCCGCGGCGGCGGGCTTTCGCGTCGTCGTGTCGGGACATTCGCACCGTCCGCGGGTGGAGGAGCGCGACGGCGTGCTCTACGTCAATCCGGGCAGCGCGGGACCGCGCCGCTTCCGCTTGCCGATCGCCGCGGCGGAGCTGCTGATCAACCAGGCTCGCGTCGAGGCGCGGCTCGTTACGCTCAGCGCCGCCGCGTAGAGATCAGCGCACGGGCGTGGCAGCCGGCAGCGGGATACCGGCCTGCGCCGCGACATTGCGCAGCCGGTCGGGATAGTCCGAGATGATGCCGTCCACCCCGAGTGCGATCATGCGGCGCATGTCGGCCTCATTGTTTACGGTCCACACCACGACCCTGAGGCCAAGTAGCTGCGCCTCGCGCACCGCCTCGCGCGTGACCTCGACGTAATAGGGCGACCACACCGCCCCGCCTGCCGACTTGATCATCCTCGGGATGGATCCGCCGAATTGCGAGACGTGCAGCCCCACGGTCCACGGCGAGCGCCCCTCACCGGCCCGGATGTTGTCCATGAAATCCTGCTGCGCGGTGAGATGGACCGTCGGAATCTCCGGCGCCTCCTGCTGTACCACTTTCAGCGTGCGCCAGTCGAAGGACTGGATCGCGACTCTTTGTTGCATGCCGGATGCGCGCACGGCTTTGATGACTTTGCGCGCGAAGGACTCCGGGGGCTCGGTGTGGTTCGGTTCGAGCGGGGAAACTTTGGTCTCGATGTTGAAGCGCACCGTATCGTTGCCGGCGCGGCGCGCAAGGTCGAAGACCTCGACGAGCCGCGGCACGCGCGTGCCGTCTATGGCCTGCTGCGCGGGAAAGCGCGCCGCATAACGCGTTCCGGGCCGGATGCGCCCTACGTCATAACGCTGCAGGGCCTCGTAGTCCAGCCGCGCGATCGGCGGGCCGGCGCGCGGAAGCCATGCGCCTTTGGCGTCACGCGTAATGTCGGGATTGAGCAGCAGATCGTGGCTGACGACCACTACGCCATCGCGCGTGATGGCGCAGTCGAGTTCGAGCGTGGTAACGCCGAGCGCGAGCGCGTGCGCGAAGGCGGGAAGGGTGTTTTCCGGCACGAGGCCGCGCCCGCCGCGGTGCGCCTGGATGTCGAAACTGTGGGCGGTGGAGACCATGAGCAGAGCCGCGGCCAGGCTGGTGCCCCGCTTCATCGCACCGCTACTTCTCCATCCCTACCACGAACGCGACCATGCGCCAGCCGCTCTCGGTCTTGACGAAGCAGGCGCGGTGTTCGATCGGGCTGCGGATCTGTTCCTCGGGTACGAAGGCATCCTTGTCGCCCAGGCGGATCTTCACCCACTTCTGCTTTACCTCGGGCGCGCGATCCGCAACTTCCCAGTCGGTCACCCGCACGATGTCGTAGGCGAGCGTGCCCACCGTCCCGGAATCGGAAGAGGGTTCGGTCTTGGCGAGCGCTTCGCGGGCTGTCACCGCCCCGTAATCGAAGGGATCGACGTCGTCCGGCCACTTGGCGGCGACGTACGGCGCGCAGAGCTGACGCGGACCCTGCTCCGGCTTGAGCCATGCGGCCCCGAGGAACAGCGCGCCCGGCAGCTCGCGCCAGAGCGGGCTGTCATCGGCCTCGAAATCCCACTGCTTGCGGAAGGCGGCGATGCCGCGCGGCGAGTCCAGCGGATTGCGGACGTTGCGATCGATCACCGACAGCAGGAACTTGCGGTCGTGCTTCTGCAGCGCCTCGAGCATCCGGTTGCGAAAACTGATCCACGAGGGATCCTTGGCGGCCTCGTCCACCGGCATGAGTTTCTTTGGCGCCGCGGACTCCTGCGCGCTCGACACGGCTTGGACAAGGACCAGGGCGAGCGCGATGAAAAAACGCGGGGCAAAACGGCGCATGCTCATTTGCCCTGGAACCGCCCGGCGCGTTTCTCGAAGAAGGCGGCGAGCGCTTCGGCGTGGTCCTCGGTCTTGTGGCAGATCGCCTGGTAGGCGGCACAGATGTCGAGATGCTCCTCGAGGTTCTGGCGTTGCGCGAGCTTCATCAGCTTCTTGTTGTAGCGCACCGACAGCGGCGGCTTGGCCGCGATGCGGCGCGCGATCTCCAGCGTGCGCGGCATCAGCGCCTCCGGCTCGGTCACCTCGAGCAGGATGCCGATCGCCTTCGCTTCTTCGGCTTTCACGATGCGCCCGGTGAAGACGAGATCCGCAGCGCGCTGATAGCCGAGCAGGCGCTGCAGGAACCACGCGCCGCCGTCGCCCGGCACGATGCCGAGGTTGACGAAGGTTTCGCCGAACTGCGCGTTGGTCGAGCCGAAGCGGATATCGCACATGCTGGCCATGTCGAATCCGGCGCCGATGGCCGGACCGTTCACTGCGGCAATGACGGGAATCTCGGCCGCTTCCAGCGCTAGCGGAATGCGCTGGATGCCGCTGCGATAGTTCTGCTGCAGGATGTGCGGCGGCGCTTTCGAGCGCTCGCCCATGGTCTTGATGTTGCCGCCGGCGGAGAACGCGCTGCCCTCGCCCGTCATGACGAGGACCGATATGTCCGGATTGGCGTTTGCCCATTCGATGGCATTCGGGATGTCGTCCACCAGGGCCGTGCTGGTGAGCGCATTGCGCACGTCGTCGCGCTGGAACGTGAGAAGCGCCACGCGGTTTTCCAAGGTCAGGGCGGCATCGGTAAGCTTCGGTAGGGTCATGGTTGCAAGTGTATGTCAGGCAACGCGCCGGGACATGCTGGTGCGCGACTCCGTAGCGGCGCCCTGCTCTTCCAGCTTGCGGATGGCGGCGTCGCGCGAATCGAACACGCGCTGCTGCGCGGCGCGCTCGGCTGCCGCGGCGTCGCCTTCCTTGAGCGCTTTTACCAGTTTCTGCCAGTGCTGGACGGACTGCCGGCGCCGCTGCAGCGTGGACAGCCCGAGTCGCGAATAGCGCAGCGTCTGCAGCGCGAGGGAATCGAGTATGGTGCGCAGCCGGCCATTCCGCGACGCGCGGGTCAGCATGCGGTTCAACGCGAAGACGGTTTCCACGTAGGCGTCTCCCATGCCGGGCTGGCGGGCGTAGCGGGCGAGCTTGGCGACCTCCGCCTCCAGCGCCGGCACGAGACGCATGCGATCCGGAGCCTGGGCGAGCTCCCGGTCGCGCAGCCCGTTCAGCACCGCGCGGATGTCGAAGATTTCCTTCACCTCGGCCGTGCTCAGGTTGGTGATCTGCGCACCGCGCCGGGGCAGTATGGTGACCAGCCCGTCGCGCTCCAGCAGGCGCAGCGCTTCGCGCACCGGTCCGCGGCTCACCGCGAATTCGGCGGCGATCGCCTGCTCCAGGATGCGCTGTCCGGGAACGTACACGCCGGTGATGATGCGTTCGGACAGCTGGCCGGCGATCTGCTCGGGCAGCGAGCGCGTGAGCGCCGCGGCGGGCCGTGACGCCGGCCCCGCGTCCCCGCCGGGAGCGGCACGCTGCGCGCGTTCTATCGGATCCATGGGGAGGACAATAGCCTTGCGACGTATGATTGTCAACAATCTCTTGTTGACATGAGGGCGTGGCTGCGCTTACGATGCCGGGGGCGCCGATCTGCCGGGCGCGCCGCTCGAGTTCCGCCTGCTTTCCGCAGCATCGACCGCGCATTCTTTATTCGAGGAGTGTAGAACAATGGCCAGAATCGAGATCAAGTCGGAGATCACCGGCACCGTATGGCAGGTGAAGTCCAAGCCGGGGGACAAGGTCGAGTCCGGCGACACGCTGATCGTGATCGAATCGATGAAGATGGAAATTCCCGTCATCGCGGAGGACGGCGGCACGGTGAAGGAGATCCTGGTAAACGAGAAGGATCCCGTGGCCGAGGGGCAGGTGGTCGTGATACTCGAGGACTGATACGCGCGGCATGAGCTGGAGAGCCGAAATCGAGGAGGTTCACCGCCGGCGCAGCCTGGCGGAAGCCTGCGGCGGGGCGGAGGCAGTCGCGAAACATCACGCCGCCGGCAAGCTGACGGTACGCGAGCGCATCGCGCGCGTTCTCGATCCCGGATCGTTTCGCGAAGTGGGGCAGCTTGCGGGCCGCGCGAGCTACGACAAGTCCGGCAGTCTCGTCGGCTTCGAGCCCGCGCCGTACGTAATGGGCATCGGCCGCATCGACGATCGCCCGGTCGCAATCGGCGGCGAGGACTACACCATCCGCGCAGGAACGAGCTTCGGCGCCGACCGCCGCAAGGGCGGGCAGGGCGGCTTCATCGAGGACCTCGCGTACGAGTATCGCATCCCGCTGATCAACCTGATCGACGGCACCGGCGGCACGGTCAACACCGCGCGCCGCAAAGGCTACACCGTCGTGCCGGGCTATGGGCAGGACGGCTTCGAGCGCTCGGTGGACCTGATGGGCATCGTGCCGGTGGTGAGCGCGGTGATGGGCACCACCGCGGGCGGGCCGTCGGCGCGCGCCATCCTCGCGCACTGGTCGATCATGGTGCAGGGCTCCGGCCAGATTTTTGCAGCAGGCCCCCCGGTGGTCGAGCGCGCCTTCGGCAAGCGGCTCACCAAGGAGGAGCTGGGCGGCGCCAAAATCGCGGTCAATACGGCGGGCACCATCGATAACGCTGCGTCCGACGAAGCCGAGTGTTTCCGCCAGATCCGGCGGTTCCTCTCTTACCTGCCGACCAACGTCTGGGAATTATCGCCGCAGACGCCATGCGACGACCCGGTGGACCGCTGTGAGGACGCGCTGGCAGAAATCGTACCGCGTTCAACGCGGCAAGCCTATGACATGAAAAAGCTGGTCGGTCTCGTCGTCGATCGGGAAACACTGTTCGAGATTCAGCCGACGTTCGGTCGCGGCGTCATCACGGCGCTGGCGCGCCTGAACGGAAAAGTGGTCGGCATCGTTGCCAGCAACCCGATGCACGGCGGCATCGTCGATTACAAGGCGGCGCGCAAGCAGGGCCATTTCGTCGAGCTGTGCGACATGTTTCATATTCCGCTCGTCTTTTTCGCCGACGTGCCGGGACTGATGGTCGGCGCCGAATCCGAGGCGAACGCCATCGTACGCGAAGGCGTGCGCGCGCGTTACGTCGGCCTGCAGGTCAGCGTGCCGGTCTTCACGGTCATCGTGCGCAAGTGCTACGGTGTTGCGGGCGGCAGCGCCATCGACCGCCGCGGGCTCAACTTCAAGATCGCCTGGCCTTCGGCGGAGTGGGGTTCGCTGCCGGTGGAAGGCGGCGTCCGGGCGGCCCACAGGAAAGAGATCGACAGCGCGCCGGATCCGGGCAGACGCGAGCAGGAGATCGAGGCGGAGTTGCGGCAGCTCGCCTCGCCGTTTCGCACGGCGGAGGCCTTCGCGGTGGAGGATCTCATCGATCCGCGCGAAACGCGGCTGTATCTCTGCCAGTTCATCGATGCCCTGCAGCCGCGCCTGAAAACGCAGCTCGGCCCGAAATACAAGGCCGGCGTGCGGCCGTGAGCATTGCCTGATTTTAAGGAGTGAGTCATGCCGAAACGGGAAATCGAAGGCGACTGGGTGATGGGCTGGCCGGACCGCAAGCGTCCGGCGATCATCGCGGGCAAGGACTCGCAGGGGCGCGTCATCAACGGCCGCGCGCCGATCACGGAACTGGAAGGCCTGATCACGCCGACCGATGCCTACTACGTCGTCAACCAGCTCGAAGTGCCCGAGCCGATCCACCCCGACGACTGGATATTGACGGTGGCGGGCGAAGTCGAGCGGCCGATCGAGATGTCGCTCAAGGAACTGCAGAAGCTGCCGGGCCGCACGGTGCGCGCGGTAACGGAGTGCGCCGGCAACGACGCGGGCTATTTCGATTACCTGATGAAAGGCGTACACAAGCCTTCGCGCATCAACCAGCAGGACATGCAGAAGCGCGCGGTGCAGCGCGAGCAGAATGCCGTTCCCTCCACCGACGAGATCGGAAACGAATCGACGACCACCTGCGCGATGAGTGCCGGCGAATTCACCGGCGTGCCGCTCGTGGAGGTGCTGAAGAAATGCGGTCTCAAGTCGGCGGCGGTATCGGTGCGCATAGAAGGCTTCGACCGCGGGCAGCCCGATCTCGCCGTGCAGTACCGCTCGGTCGGACGCTCCGACTTCAAGCTGGTCGATCCCGGCGTGATCAACTACGAGAAGGGTTTGCCGATCGCGAAGGCGCTGCACCCGGACACGCTGCTCGCGTGGTCGATGAACGGCGAGTATCTCCTGCACATACACGGCGCGCCGGTACGCGCGGTGGTGCCCGGCTGGTCGGGCAACTGGTGGGTGAAATGGCTGCAGAAAATCGAAGTGCTGAAATACATGCCGGAGTGCTACTACCAGAAGCACTACTTCGTGTACGGCACCGCGCCCGACGACCCGAACAAGGAGATGATCACGGCGATGGGCGTGCGCTGCATCATCATCGATCCGCTCGACGAGGATTCGCCGCTGGAGCGCGGCGCGCACAAGATCCGGGGGCTCGCCTGGAGCGGCGTGGGCGCGATCACCCGGGTCGAAGTGAGCGTGGACGAGGGCAAGACCTGGACCGATGCGCATCTCGAGGAGCCGCGCGAGCGCTGGCTGTGGGTACGCTGGTCGCATCTGTGGGAGCCTGAGGCGCCGGGGCGCCACCGCATCATGGCGCGCGCCATCGACGAGACCGGCCGTGTGCAGCCGCAGATTCCGTGGAATTACCAGCGCAAGCACTTCGATGGCATCGTGCCCACCGATGTCACCATCGTTTAGCGGGACCGAATGCATATCGTCGTTTGCGTGAAGCAGGTGCCTGACCCGGAAGCAGCCTTCAGCATGTTCCAGGTGGACGAGGCGGCGAAGTCCGTCGTGCCCGCGCCGGGACTCGCCATGGTGATGAGTCCCTTCGACGAGCAGGCGGTGGAGGCGGCGCTGCGCATCCGGACGCAACACGCCGGTGCAAAAATCACGGTGCTTACGCTCGGACCCGAGCGCGCGCGCAACGCCCTCAAGCACGGCCTCGCGATGGGCGCGGATGAAGGCGTGCTGATCCGGGACGAGCTTTTCGACGTCGCGGACAGCTCTGTCACGGCCCGGGCGCTTGCCGCTGCGATAAAAAAGATCGCCGCATGCGATCTCGTGCTGGCGGGGCGTCAGGCTGCCGACCGCGATGCCGGCGTCGTCGGCGCGGGCATCGCCGAGTTGCTGGGATGGCCGGTCGTCACGTTCGTCAAGGATGCGCAGGTCAACGATGCGATGTTGCGGGTCGAGCGGGTGGTGGACGACGGCACCGAAATCGTCGAGGCGGATCTGCCAGCGGTCGCCACCGTGTCGAACGAGATCGGCCCGGCGCGCACGCCGAACCTGCGCGAGACCATGCGGGCGGCCCGCAAGCCGATCGCGGTGTGGAACGCGGCGGATCTCGATCTGAACGCTGACGCCCTGCGCCCACGCAACTGCATCGAACGCGTGTTCACGCCGACGAAGCAGCGCCGGTGCATGTTCATCGGTGGTTCGGTGCAGGAGCAGGCGAAGGCGCTGGCACGGGAACTTCATACGGCGCATCTCATATGAGCGCGGACGGGACGATATTGGTCATTGCAGAGCTCGAGCGCGGCGCACCGACGCGCCTTACGCGCGAGCAGCTCAGCCTGGCGCTGCGGCTCAAGGCGCAGACCGGGCGCGCGGTGAAGGCGGCGGTGTTCGCGCAGCCGGGCGGCGCAGCAGCCGACAAACTGATCGCGCTCGGTGCGCAGCAGGTCTGCTGCGTGGAACATTCGGGGCTCGCGGACTATCACAGCGAAGCGTATGTAAGCGCCGCCGCTCAACTGTGCGCGGAAACACGCCCGGGCCTCGTGCTCGCTGGACACACCGCCGCGGGGGCGGACCTCGCGCCACGCCTTGCATTTCGCCTGAAGGGCTCCGTTGCGACGGGATGCCTCGACGTGTCATGGCGGGACGGTGCGTATCAGTTTACGCGCCCCTGCTACGGCGGCAACGTCCGCGAGACGCTTTCATTCGCGCCCGGTGTATGCGTCGCGACGGTGCGGGCGGGATGCGCTGAAGCACCGCTGCCGGACGCAACCCGTCGCGGTGAGGTCGTTCATTTTCGGCCGGTGCTGGATCAGGAACTCAAGCGCATGCGGGTCGTGGAGCGCCGAGCGGATGTGGCCGACGGCCTGCGGCTCGAGGACGCGGAAGTCATCGTGGCGGGCGGTCGCGGCCTGAACGGCCCCGACGGCTTTCGGACGCTGGAAGCGCTGGCGGGCGTGCTCGGCGGCGCGGTCGGCGCGAGCCGCGTGCCGTGCGAGCTCGGGTGGTGCCCGCGCGCGTGGCAGATCGGGCTTACCGGCCGCACGGTGCAGCCCGCGCTCTACATCGCGGTCGGCATCTCGGGCGCGGGCCACCACATGGCCGGCTGCGGCAATGCAAAGACCATCGTCGCGGTGAATACCGATCCCGACGCGGCGATCTACCGGGATGCGCGGTTCGGCGTCGTGGCCGACTACCATCAATTCATTCCGGCTTTCATCGATGAGGTGCGCAGACTGCAGCGCGCGCCATCCGAAGCGAGGTAACCATGGCATTCGAAGCGTTGCTGAAGGAATACGAGGCGCGCCGCGCGAAGGCGCTGGCCGGGGGCGGCGAGGACAAGTACGCGAAGCGCAAGGCATCGGGCGTGTGGAACGCGCGCGAGCGCATCGCGGCGCTGCTCGATCCGGACTCGTTCATCGAGTCGGGGCTGTTCGGCTCTTCGGGCGTCTATCCCGAGCAGGCGGACGAGACCCAGACCGACGGCAAGCTCGCCGGCTACGGTCGCATCAACGGACGCGACATCGCGCTCGTCGGCAACGATTTCACCGTCAAGGGCGCGTCGACTTCGTATACCAACAGCAAAAAAGTCGGGCACATGAAGCGCACCGCCACCGAGCGCGGCATGCCGCTGGTGGTGATCGGCGAGTCCACCGGCGCGCGGCTGCCGGATGCGATGGGCTCGCGCGGCATGGGGCTGCTGCTCGGCAACGACAACACGCAGTTTCGCCGCACGCGCGAAACGCCGATGTGCGCCGCCGCGTTCGGCCCATCGTTCGGCTCATCGACCTGGCTCATGTGCCAGGCGGACTTCGCAATAATGCAGAAGGGCGCCACGATGGCGGTCTCCAGCCCGCGCCTCGTGTCGATGGCGCTGGGCGAAAAAGTCGATACCGAGGCGCTGGGCGGCTGGCGGCTGCACGCCGAGATCACCGGACTCGTGGACCAGGTGGCGGATCGCGAGGAGGAAGTGTTCGAGGCAATCAAGAAATTCCTGTCGTATCTGCCGAGCCACCACAACGAAGCGCCGCCCGATGCGGCGGTCCCGGCGGGCTCGGGCGCAGAGATGGACAAAATCTTTTCGATCGTGCCCGAGAGCCGGACGCAGGTCTACGACATGCGGCGTATCGTGAAGTCCCTCGCCGACAAGGACTCCATGTTCGAGTTGAAACCCCGTTTCGGCAAGAGCGCCGTCACCGCGCTCGCGCGCCTGGGAGGGAAAAGCGTCGGCATCATCGCCAACAACCCGCTCCATCGCGGCGGGGCGCTCGATGCCGACGGCTGCCGCAAAATCGTGGACTTTCTGGTGCTGTGCGATTCGTTCAACGTGCCGATCGTGTTGCTGGTCGACACGCCCGGCTTCCAGATCGGCACCGAAGCGGAAAAAGCCGGCGCGCCGGGCCGCATCATGAACTTCATGAACGCGATGACGCTCGTCACCGTGCCGCGCCTTTCCATCATCATTCGCAAGAGCTACGGGCGCGCCTATGTCTGCATGGGCGGCGGGCGGCACTCCGACGACATCGCGGCGTGGCCCACCGCGGAGGTGAGCTTCATGTCGCCGGAGTTCGCGACCAGGATAGTGCACGGCGTGGGCGTGGGCGAGCCGGGGTTCGAAGAGAAGTTCGCGCAGATCCGGCAGGGTAGCGACGTGTGGGGGCTCGCCTCGGTGTATGCCGCGCAGGCGGTGATCCGGCCGGAGCAGACGCGCGACTATCTCATCCGCATGCTGGACGTCTACAAGCTGCGGATCACCAAAGGCGTGGGCCAGCATCTCATGCGCACCTGGCCCACGAGTTATTGAGGCGCGCATGTTTACCAAGGTACTCGTGGCGAATCGCGGCGCCGTGGCGGCACGCGTATTGCGCGCGCTGTATGAAATGCGGATCAAATCCGTCGCGGTTTATTCCGAGGCCGACTACGGCGCGCCGTATCTCGACATGGCGAGCGAAACCCAGGCGATCGGGCCCGCGCCCGCCGCTGACAGCTATCTCAACCCGGAACGGTTGATGGAAGCGATCAAGCGCTGTGGGGCCGATGGCGTGCATCCCGGTTACGGCTTTCTTTCGGAGAACGCGGCGTTCGCGCAGCGCGTGATCGACGCGGGCGTGCGCTTCATCGGGCCTGCGCCAAAGTGGATTGATGCCATGGGGCACAAGACGCGGGCGCGCGACATCGCGCGCGAGCACGGGATGCCGCTCTCGGAAGGGTCCGGCGTGCTGCCCGCCGAGCCCGAGGCCATCCTCGCCGCCGCGCGCACGATCGGCTATCCCGTGCTGGTGAAACCCGCCGGAGGCGGGGGCGGCATCGGCATGCTGCCGGCGCGGAACGAGTCCGAACTGCTCGCGACGGTGGAGCGCTCGCGCTCGCTTGCCAGCCGCGGCTTCGGCAACGCGGAGGTGTATCTGGAGCGGTTGATCGAGAAGCCGCGCCACGTGGAGTTCCAGGTGCTGGGAGACCAGCACGGCGCGGCGGGGCATCTCTTTGAACGCGACTGCTCGACCCAGCGCCGCAATCAGAAAGTGATCGAAGAGGCGCCGGC
>JBQTHU010000128.1:0-19738 GCA_052389535.1 Betaproteobacteria bacterium
GCCACATGGTCAGCACCGACGGGGAGATCGATCCCGACATCTACAACGCCGCCGGCCAGTTCGTGGCGCTCAAGCCTGGCGCATCGTTCTTCGACAGCGTGACGTCCTTCGAGATGGCGCGCGGCGGTTTCATCGATACCGTGATCCTCGGCGCCTACGAAGTGGACCAGCAGGCCAACGTCGCGAACTGGAGCGTCTCCGATGCGAAGCGCGGCGGCATCGGCGGGGCGATGGATCTGCTCTCGGGACGCGGCGATCTCATCATCGTGATGGAGCACACCGACAGCAAGGGACGGCCCAAGCTGCGCCGCCAGTGCACATACCAGCTCACCGGGAAAGCGTGCGACGATTACGTCGTGACCGATCTCGCGCTGCTGCGCTGGGACAAAGACCGCTTCGTGCTCGATGAAGTGGCGCCGGGCTTCACGCCCGAGGAAGTGATCGCGCTGACCGAGATGGAAATCACCGCGGGGCCGAACGTAAAAACGATGGGATAGGAAAAAGCGATATGGACGGAACGGCCAGCCGTAAGCAGACCGATATCTCGGCGGCCTCGGTCGCGAATCCCACGACCGGCCGCTACAAGCGATTCATCCAGTTCGCGAGCGCGCACAGCTCGCCGTCCCTGCCGGCGTGGCCGATCAGTTGTGCGCCGACCGGCATGCCTTCGGCCTGCATGAGCGGCAGCGTGAAGGCCGGCAGGTGCAGGAACGTCGCGAAGAGCAGATAGGCGCGACTCCCCGTGTGGCTGTGTCCCACGGGTGCCGGACCTGAAGCCGATAGCGTGAGCACCGCGTCGATGCCGGCCATAGCTTCCCGCGCGCTCTCTTTCATTGCCGCCTTTTCCGCGAGCAACTCGGCGTAGTACTCCACACTCATCGCGCGCGCGCGGTTGACCCGGCTGTGCTGGCGCTTCTCGAGCAGATCGCCGTGCTGCTCGACGTACTGCTCGTACGGCCAGCGCATCTCCCACGCATTCATGTCGACGGAGCGCTCGATGAACGGCCCGAAGACTGCGTCCTCGAACGCAGCGAACTTCGCATCGTCGCGGCTGGAGACGAGCTCGACGTCGCGGCGGCGCAGGCTCTCGAGCAGCGCGTCGAAAGCGCTGCGCGTCTCCGGCTGCACCTCGCTGTCCCACGCCTTCGTGCGCAGGACGATCAGCTTGCGCGGGCGCCGCGGCTGGGGCACGGCATCGCTCGCACCCTGCAGACCCGGCGATCCCTGGGCAGGCGCCGCGCGGGCGATGCGCGACGCGACGCACCACGTGTCATCGAGGCTGCCCGCGATCACGCCGAGGTGGTCGTGCGTGAGCGAGATCGGATGCACGCCCTGCATGGTGAGCGCGCCGTGCGTGGGCTTGAAGCCGAACGCCCCGCAGTACGACGCGGGACGCAGCGTCGAGCCCTGCGTCTGCGTGCCGAGCGCGGCGGGCACCATGCCGGCGCCGACCGCCGCCGCCGACCAGCTCGAGGAACCGCCCGGCGTGCGCCGCGGATCGAGCGGATTGCGCGTCTCGTTGGTCTCGCCGCCCGCGAACGCGGTCGTCACGGTCTTGCCGACGACGATTGCGCCGCCGGAGCGCAGCGCATACACGCACGCGGCGTCCCAGCGCGGCTGCCAGCCCTTGTACACAGCGTTCCCCATCTGCGTCGGCAGGTCGGCCGTATCCATGATGTCCTTCACGCCGATGGGCATGCCGTCGACCGCCGAGAGCGGCCTACCCTCGCGATAACGCTGCGCGGATGCATCCGCGGCGCGGCGCGCGCGCTCGAGGCCGAGCGTCACGAACGCTCGCACTTCCGGGTCGCGCTCGGAGATGGCGGCGATGCAGCGCTCGAGATAGGCGCGCGGGTCGTCCTCGCGCGAGAGGAATTTCGCGCGGGCTTGGGAGAAATCCAGGAGATGTAGGCTGCGAGTCATGGTGTCCTATGTGCTGCCTGAATACGACGCCGCTACTCCGCGGTGATCTTCGCCGCCTCCACCACCCGCGCCCACTTCCTGATTTCCGACGTGATGTACGCCTCGGTCGCGGGCAGCCCGTCCGCCGCGGCTTCGAGGCCCATCGCTTCGAGCTTTTTCGCGTTGGCCGGCGTGCGGATGATTTTCATGATCGTCTGGTTCAGGCGCTCGAGCACCGGCCGCGGTGTCGCCGCCGGCGCGAGCATCGCGTACCACACGTCCACGGCATAGCCCGGAACGCCGGCTTCGGCGATCGTCGGCACGTCGGACACGCCCACCGCACGCTTCGTTCCCGCCGTGGCGATGATCCGCAGCTTGCCCGCGTCGATGTGGTGCTTGGTCGACAGGACGCTCGCGAACATGAGCGAGACGCGTCCCGCAATGACATCGGTCAGGCCCGGTACGGTGCCCCTGTACGGAACATGGGTGAGGTCGATCTTCGTGAGCAGCTTCAGATATTCGGTCGCGAGGTGCGACGGACTCGCGCTGCCCGACGAGGCGTAGTTGATCTCGCCCGGGCGCTTCCTCGCGTAGGCGATCAGCTCCTTGATGCTTTTCACGGGGAGCGAAGGGTGGGCGACGAGGATGTTGGGACCGTTCACCATGACGCTGACTGGAGCGAGATCGCGCTCGGGATTGAACGGCAGGTTCTTGTGCGAGTGCGGCAGGACCGCATAGCTGATCGAGATCGCGAGCAGCGTATGCCCATCCGGCGCGGACTTGGCGACCACGTCGCCGCCCACCGCACCGCCCGAACCGGGGCGGTTCTCGACGACGCCGGGCTGCCCAAGCGTCTCCTGGAGATTCTGCGCGACCATGCGCGCGCTCGCGTCGACACCGCCGCCTACGGTGGCGGTCGCGATGATGCGAACCGTCTTCGAGGGAAACGCCTGCGCCGCGGCGAGCGACGGCAGACAGATGAAGATCAGCAACGTCTGAAATACGGGGCGCATGGGGGAGCGAGTATAGCATCGGCGTGTTACTCTCCCCTTATCTACAATGCGGCAGGACAGTTCGTGGCGCTCACTGAAATGGAACTCGCTTTCGCGCCTCAAGTGAAAGTAATGGACTAACGAGGAAAACCGGAATGAAAGCCAGAATAGAACGTGTTGAAATCTTCGGCGTCGGCATGCCGCTGGTGGGCACCTTCACGAGCGCCGGCATTTCCAAGGCCGTCACCAAGTGCGTCGTCGTGCGCCTCACCGCAGCCGATGGCGTCGTGGGCATCAGCAGCGCGGAGCCTTCCGCCGCGTCCAAATCGCCCCATACCGCCGCGGACCTCCTCGCGACCCTGCGCGAGCGTGTCGCCCGCGAGTTGGTCGGCCAGGACGCGCTGAACATCCACCGGATCGTCGAGCTGATGGATCGGATCGCGCCGACACAGCCCGGCGTGGGCGCGGTCGTCGAAATGGCTTGCGTGGATCTCGCGTGCCGCATCCTGGACGTGCCGATGTACACCTACCTCGGCGGCGCGGTGCACGATCGCGTCGAGTTCAACGGCTGGATCGGCATGCTGCCCCCGGACGAGGCCGCGGCGGAAGCGAAGCGCTGGCTCGATGCCGGTTTCCGCTCCGCGAAAATCAAGGTCGGCAGCGGCGTGGAGGCCGACCGCGACCGCATCGCCGCGGTGCGTGACGCGGTGGGGAGCGCGATGAAACTGCGGATCGATGCGAACTGCCAGTACGACGCGGAGACCTCGCTCAAGCTCTGCCGCGTGATCAAGCCCTACGACCTGCAACTCTTCGAGCAGCCGGTACCCAAGGACGACATCGCGGGCATGGCGCGCGTTCGCCGCGAAGGCGGCGTGCCGATCATGGCGGATGAGACCGTCGATAGCCACGAGAGCCTGCTCGCCGTCATCAAGGCGGATGCGGCGGACTTCGTGAAGTTCGGCATCAAGCAGGCGGGCGGCATTATGCGCGCGGCGCGTATGCTCGCCACGGCGGAAGCCGCGGGCCTGCCGGTCGTGATGGGCCACGGCTTCGGCCTCGACCCAAGCACGCTGGCCGAAATCATGCTCGCGGCTTCTTCGCGCGCCGTGCTCTCCGGCCTCGAGTGCGTGGGGCCGCTGAAAGTCGTCGATACCGTCACGACGACGCGGCTCGATATCTCCTCCGGCAGTCTTACGCTGCCACCAGGACCAGGGGTCGGCATCACACTCGACGACGCCAAACTGGAGAAATATCGTCTGCACTGATGAGGCAGCGGAAGATTTTCAGAACGAGGAGGAAACCCACATGATGAACCGCGTCCGTCCGAGCCGCATCACGCACGCCATCGCCCTGCTGGGCTTTTGCATCGTCGCAAGCGTCGCGCAGGCCGCCAGTTCCGCGTATCCGACCCGCCCTGTCCGGCTGGTCGTGCCGTTTGCGCCCGGCGGCGGCGTGGATGCGACGGCGCGCATCGTCGCCCCGAAGCTGAGCGAGTCCATGGGCCAGAACTGGGTCGTGGACAATCGCACGGGTGCCGCCGGCAATATCGCGAGCGAAATCGTCGCCCGTGCCAATCCGGACGGCCATACGGTGTTGTTGGCGCTCGACACCCAACTCACTGCAAACCCGAGTCTCTACAATATGCCATTCAACGTCGAAAAAGACCTGCAGCCGGTCGTCATACTTGCCGTGAGCGACCAGATCGTGGTCGTGCATCCCGGGGTTGCAGCCAAGACGCTCAAGGAATTCATCGCTCTGGCCAAGCAGAAGCCCGGTGCGCTCCGCCATGGATCAGCCGGCGTGGGCAGTTCGAATCACCTCGCCGCCGAGCTGTTCAAGAGGGTTACCGGGCTCGACATGGTGCACGTCCCGTATAAAGGGGCGGGTCCCGCGGCCGCTGCCATACTCGCGGGCGAGATCCAGATGAACATCAGCTCCACCGCCTCGACGATCGGACACATCAAGGCCGGGCGGCTGCGCGCGCTGGCCAGTACCGGTCTCAAGCGCGGCAAAGCGCTGCCGGATTTGCCGACCGTAGCGGAGTCCGGCTATCCCGGATTCGAGGCGATTCAGTGGTATGGTCTGGTCGTGCCGGGTGCGACGCCGAAGGGTATCGTCGCGCGCATTCACAAGGACTCGCTCAAGGCGCTGCAAAATGCCGAGGTGCGGGCCTCGATGGAGCGCCTGGGTCTGGAGCAAGGGCCGAGCACGCCGGACGAGCTTCGCGCGCGCATCAGGAAGGAGACGGCGAAGTGGGCCGCCATCATCAAAGACGCGGGAATCCACGTTCAATAAGACGCGAACCGCATTCGGCATCGGAGTGCAGTCGTTTCGCGTTGTAGTAGCCCTCGATCCAGTTCACGATGTCTGCGCGCGCCTGCAATCGAGTTTGATACCGTTGCCGGTATATCCGCTCGACCTTCAGCGTTTTGAAGAAACTTTCCATCGGCGCATTGTCCCAGCAGTTGGCCGTGCGGCTCATCGACTGCACCATCTGATATCGCTCGAGCTGAGCGCGATAGGCACCACTGGCATACTGCACACCGCGGTCCGAATGCGCAATCAGGCCGGGCGCCGGTTGTCTGCGCAGATAGGCCATGGCCAGCGCATCACAGACGAGCTTGCCCGGCATACGTTCGGACATCGACCAGCCCACGATACGTCGACTGGCCAGATCCAGCACCGCGGCCAGATAGAGCCAGCCCTCGCCGGTGGGCACGTATGTAATGTCGCTTAGCCAAGCACGGTCCGGGCGCGTTTGATGGAAACACCGATGTCACGGTAATTCCGAAAATCCCCACTTTGGAAAATTGAAAATTCCCCACCCCCTTTAATGGAGGTGTCAGATGCAGCGGGCAATGGAGGGTGCGGTATCGGCGGTTAAGGTGTGCTCGCCCATGTTGGGCGAGGAGGAAGTGGTGGTTGGTAAAGAGCGATGGGAGGAGCTGAAGCGCTTGAAGGCGGGTGGGATGACGACGTCGGGGATTTCACGGACGACGGGGTTGGACCGCAAGACGGTACGGCGCTGCCTGCGGCGAGTGCGCTGGCAGGCCTATCAGCGAGCGGTGCGGCGTGAGACTTTGCTCGGGCCGCACCTGGAGTGGCCGACGGCGCGCGCCCATGCCACTGCATATAGCCGCTGCGCGACACCTCCGGCACGCGACACAACGGCTCACCGCATAGCCGTCGCTTTGTCCTGCAATCCAGGCATACTTCACCGCGACCCCTTCGCGAAGTATGCCGCCGCCTTTCGCAGAATTTCGTTATCCACCTTCAACGAGGCAACTTCTCGCCGCAGTCGCGAGATCTCTGCCTGCACATCTGTCAGCGCCTTCTTGCCAGCCGTGCCCGCGCCCTCAAGCTTGCCCGCGTAACTCGGCTTCATCCAGTTCTGCAAACTCGTTAGCGGAATGTCCAGCCGCCTCGCCGCCTCCGTTACTCCAACTTCACGCCCTAATCTCACCGCTTCAATCTTGAACTCCACCGTGTATTGCCGATGCGGCGCCATCGCTCTGCTCATACGCTCTACCTCCCTGCACCATTACCATTCATAATCCCGGTGTATGTCAAACTGGGGCAGGGTCACGCCCGCGGCTGAACTCCAACGGTTAGACGTTACGAATTTGGCACCTGTGCATCGTTGCGCTACAGTATCCCCGGTAGGAGGCGCTTTCCCATGACAAAGCTGCTTGAAAAGGCATTCGAGGTCGCAACAAAACTGCCGCCTGAACAACAGGATGCGCTGGCTGCGCTCGTCCTCGACGAAATCTCTTCTGAGAAGCGCTGGGATGACGCTTTTGCCCAGTCTCAGGACGTGCTGGCCGCGCTCGCGAAAGAGGCCTTGGAAGCTCATGCCGCAGGGAAGACTACGCCGCTGAACCAGGACAGTGATTTCAAGGGCCACTGAAGCCTTCTGGAAGGCCTATCGTGACCTTCCTGATGAAATCAAGCGGCACGCCAGAGTCGCCTACCGGCTTTGGCGAGACAATCCCAATCACCCGAGTCTCCGCTTCAAACCTATCCACGCGAGTGAACCGATCTACTCCATACGAGTCGGTCTTGGCTGGCGTGCGGTCGGTACGCGCTCCGGCGACGAGATGGTCTGGTTTTGGATCGGATCGCACGCCGATTACGATGCGCTGGTTCGGCGATTCAGACGTAACGTCTAACCGCCGGTTGGTGACCGACGCGTTTCGCGCGGCACAACCGGAACGTTGGAGCGCCGATGGAGCCACGAGAGCTGGTCCAAGCTTGGGTCGCGACTTTCAACCGCGCCGACGACGCGGCGCTTGCTGCGATGTATACCGAGGATGCGACGAACCATCAGGTGGCCGAAGGACCCGTAGTAGGCCGCTCAGCGATTCGTGAGATGTTCGCGAACGAATTCGCCAAAGCGAAGATGGTATGCATCGTCGAGAACATCTTCCAGGACGGCGAATGGGCAATTCTGGAGTGGCGCGACCCGCTTGGCCTACGAGGTTGCGGCTTGTTTCATGTCGTCCAGGGCAAAATCAAGTTTCAACGCGGCTATTGGGACAAGCTGTGCTTTCTGCGCATGCATGGGTTGCCGATTCCGGGCGCATGATGAGTCGCAGCCAGGAGTACTCTAACGGCGCGTTTGCCTTCCATTGGCGGCGGCGCTTTGGTGTGCGCGAACCGCAACAGCAGCACTGACAAGTCGCGAAGTCGCCCCTCTGCGGACGATCAGTCGACTTTGACTTTTGCGTCCTTCGCGACCTTGGTCCAGCGCGCGAGGTCTTTTTTGATCTACTCGGCGAATCGCTCGGGCGTATGCGATTCAGCCATCTTCTGACCAAGGATGCGCGCGACGATATCAGCGTTACCGGCTGCGGGGAACGGCACGATGATCCGGATCGGCTTGTTCGGATACGTCTGCGCGACCGCGCTGGTCGCTGTGCCAAAGGCCAGCGTCAGCGCCACGTGCATGACCAACTGACCGATCATCCGCTTTGTTCTCATCTCCTTCCTTAACGCCGGGTTGACTCAGATCGGCCAACGTGAGGTCATGCACCGGTGCCCCAAACTCACGCAGCGCATTCATTACGCGAACCGCATTGTCGGGCGCCGCTTTCACCCAAATGTCGAGATCACCGGTCGCCCGGACGCAGCCGTGTGCCGCCAGCGCATAGGCGCTGACTACGACGACGCGATCGACAACGTTGCCTGCAGCGTGCTCGAATCGCGTGCGGGCGCCAGGCAAGTCGTCCCTACGCAGACATAGGCCGTCGGCTCACCGTCCAGCGCGTGCTTGCCTGCTGCCGGATGAGAGGGCGGCAGGGATACGCCGGGCGCCACCACGCTGACCACGCTATCCGGACCGCCATGCAGATGGGCGGTCTCGCACAGCGACCGGGTCGCCGGATCCGCATGCTCCCCGACGATGACGATCTGGGCCGCGCACGCGGTGAACTGCAGCGCGTCCAGCACCGTCGCAAACACGTAGCCTTCCTTTTCGATGCTCCGCTCAAAAGCACGCACGATTCCGTGCGCCGCGTCGCGATAGCCCTCGCGGCCGGTCAAATAATAAAGGCGCGCCAGCACCTCGGCCAGGACGCCGTTGCCGGACGGCGTCGCCTGATCGCGGCCCTCGCACATCCGGGCGGGCATGAGCCGGGCATCGTCAGCGGTGAAATAGAAAACCCCGCTGCCGGCGTCGCGAAACTGCGCGTTGCACACGCTGACCCATCGTTCGCACGCCCCGAGGTAACACCGGCTGCCCGTCACCTCGAAAAGCGCCAGTGCGGCTTTCGCCATGCTGGCATAGTCGTCGAGTATCGAAGCGGACCCCGCCTCGCCATCGCACCAGCTATGGCATAGCTGCCCGTCTCGCATCATGCGCGACACGACGAAGTCGAACGCCTTCTCTGCAGCCGCAAGCCACGACGCCTCGCGAAACATGACGCCCGCCTTGCTCAACGCGAAGATCGCCATGCCGTTCCAGTCCGCCAGAACCTTGTCGTCACGTAAAGGGCGCGTTCGCAGGCTGCGGGCCCGGAACAGCGCCTCCCGACCAGCCGCGAGCAGCGATCCCTGCTCGGCGTTCAAGGGAGAATGAACGGCGAGCCGGTTGAGCACGTTTCTTCCTTCGAAATTACCGCCGCGCGTGACGCCGTAGACTCGTTTGACGAAATCGGCGCGGTCTCCCAGCACCGAATCGAGTTCCTCTTCCGTCCACACGTAGTACGCGCCCTCGCCGCCCTCGCTCTCCGCGGCGAAGCTGCTCGCGAAGCCGCCTTGCGGCAGCGCCATCTCGCGCAGCAGCCATTCCACCGTCCGGCGCACGCAGTCCTCGTATTCCGGCGCGCGCGTTGCCGTCCATACTTCGCTCAACAGCGAAACGAGCTGCGCATTGTCGTACAGCATTTTCTCGAAGTGCGGGATTCGCCACTCCGCATCGACCGAATAACGCGAGAATCCTCCGCCGAGGTGGTCGTAGAGCCCGCCCCGGATCATGTTGTCGACGGTCACAGTCACGGCACGCTGGAAGTCGTTGCGTCCGCGCCGGCGACCGGTGCTCCACAGGAAGCGCAGCAACGGCACATAGGGAAACTTCGGCGCGCCTCTCAGACCGCCGTGTTCCGGGTCGATGTCGCGCAACAGCGCTTCCGCTGCCGCCACGGTGTCGGCGTGCTGAAAGTCGCCGCCGGCTGCAATGCGCGAGGCCTGCTGCAGCGACGCGACGATGCCCGCCGCCCTTTCCTTCACGGTTCTCCGGTCCGAGCGATAGACCTCGCTCACCCGCGTGAGCACGTCGCGGAACGCCGGCAGCTCCGCGCTTTCGATCGGCGGGAAGTAGGTGCCGCCCCAGTAGGGCTCGCCGTCGGGCGTCAGAAAAATCGTCAATGGCCAACCCGCCCGCTTGCCCATAGCCTGCAGCGCCTGGATATAGACGGCATCGACGTCGGGACGCTCCTCGCGGTCCACCTTTATGTTGACGAAGTGCTCGTTCATCAACTGCGCGACCGCGGCATCCTCGAAGCTTTCGCGCGCCATCACATGGCACCAATGGCAGGCCGCGTAGCCGATGCTCAGCAGGATCGGCTTGTCTTCACGGCGCGCGCGCTCGAAGGCTGCCTCGCCCCAGGGCAGCCACTGCACCGGGTTCGTTGCGTGCTGCCGCAGGTACGGGCTCGCCTCGGCGTGGAGCGCGTTCTGATGCGGATGCGTCATTTCCAGGCTATCGGCCGCTATGCGACAGGCCAAAGTTCCTCGACATGACCGACGCGCCTTCCCCACCATTCCGGCCCTTCGCGCACGTACTTCCATTCGGGGTTCTGCACGGCATCGCGCAGGCTCGCCATCACTTCGCGGAACACCGGCGCGCTCGATGCGGCAAACTCGAAATAACCGATGAAGTCGTATCCCGTCCCGCTTCCGTATCCCCCCGCATGGTGAAAGAGGCGGCGATTGAGGTGCCGAATGCCGGCGTCACAGGCCAGGGCATGGCCCTTGACGATCATGTTGCCATCCTCATCGTATTGCGGCAGAAAGAAGCTCTCGCGGCGCATCCAGTCCATGCTCCACCAGTCGCTGGTCTTGCTCTGTGGCGTCACGACAGCAAACGGATGTTCGGTGCCCGGGGCGGGCTGCACTGCGTGCGCATACGCGTACTGAGTCATTGCATGGCTCGTATAGCTGCGCGGCTTCTGGACGCCCGAGCGGCTTGCCACTTCCCCGCCCGCTCCCGAGATCAGCGCGCGCAGTTGCTCCTCGTACGCGACCAAAGGCTCGGCACGGCGTCCCTCGAGTCGGACGAGCGCGTGGGCCTGCGACATGCCCGCATCGGCCACGTCGCGCTGCACCACCGATTCCACGCGCACGTATTGCAGGCGACCGCGCTGCAACGCCTCTTCCGTGGGATGGCCCGCGATGAAGTGCGCGTTTTCGAAACCGCTGCCGAGCGACTCAACGGCACGCGCCAATGCCGAGTCGGTCGGGCGCTGCGGCAGGCGCACGAAGAGAAAGCGCCCGAACCCGGTAACTTCCGTGGAAAGATTCAATGCTTTCGCATCCATCGTGCATCGGCCCGCTTTTGCATGTGATCCGTACGAGACCGCTTTCAGGACTTGGTCTTGGTGCCCGCGGACATCAACGCGCCCGTTCCGAGCAGCCGGCGTAACAGCGGCATCAGGACCACGATCAGCGCCAGCGCAAGCAGCGCCGCGCTGATCGGCCGGCCGACGAAAATGCCGAAAGCGCCCTGCGAAATGATGAGCGACTGCCGCAGCGACGTCTCCATCAGCGGGCCCAGCACGAACGCCAGCACGAGCGGCGCCGTGCTGTAGCCGTTCTTGTCCGCGAGATAGCCGAACAGCCCGAAGGCCAGCATGACGAATATGTCGAACGGATTGTTGTTGACGCCGTATGCGCCCAACGTACACGCCAGCACAATGACCGGAACCAGATAACGCGGCGGCATCCGCGCCACCTTCACGAACAATCCGATGAGCGGCAGGTTGAGCACGAGCAGCATGAGGTTACCAATGAACATGCTCGTGATCAGCCCCCAGAACATATCCGGGTTTTGGGTAAGCAGCGTCGGTCCCGGCGTGATGCCGTGGAGCATGAACGCGCCCAGCATGAGCGCCATCACGACGTTGGCCGGCAATCCCAGCGTCAGCAGTGGGATGAATCCGCTCGAGGTCGCGGAGTTGTTGGCCGCCTCCGGGGCGGCGACACCTTCGACCGCGCCGTTGCCAAAACGCTCCGGATGCGGGGAACGCCGCCTTTCCACGGCGTAAGCGACGAAACTGGAGATGGTGGCGCCGGCGCCCGGCAGGATGCCGACCAGGAATCCGACCAGGGTTCCGCGCAATATGGCGCCGGTCGAAACACGCCATTCCTCGCGGCTCGGCAGCAGCTCACGAAAAGCAGGCGGCGCCTTCTGCGCTGCGTCCGTGGCGAAGCGCTGTTCGATCAGGACAAAAACCTGCGACAGGCCGAACAGCCCCATGACCATCGGCACCAGCTCGATCCCGCTCTGCAACGAGAGGGTACCGTAAGTGAAGCGATCCTGGCTTCTCACCGGATCCAGCCCCACGGTGCCGAGCACGAGACCGAGCGCCGCCATCGACAGCGCCTTCGACGGCGAGCCGGCGCCGAGGAAGCTGACCAGCGTCAGCCCGGTCAGCGTCAGCGCGAAGTACTCCGGCGGGCCGAAATCGAGCGCGAATTCGGCGAGCGGCGGGGCGAGCAGGATGAGGCCGAGCAGTCCCAACGTGCCCGCGATGAAGGAAGCAAAAGCTGCGATGCCCAGCGCGGCGCCGGCGCGACCGCGTTTCGCGAGCTCGAAGCCGTCGATGCACGTCATGACGGAAGCCGATTCGCCCGGCACGCGCAGCAGTATGGAAGTCGTGGAGCCGCCGTACATGGAGCCATACCAGATGCCCGCCAGCATGATCAGCGCGGAGGTCGCCGGTATCCGATAAGTGATCGGGAGCAGCAGCGCGATCGTCGCGGCCGATCCCAGGCCCGGCAGCACGCCGACCAGCGTTCCGAGCAGCACGCCGATGAAGCAGTAAAGCAGATTCATCGGCTGGAGCGATACCGAAAACCCCAACGCAAGGCTGCTCAGGATGTCCACAGGCTAGAACTTCAGGATGCCGGCCGGCAATGGCATTCCGAGCCGGGTGAAGAGGACATAACAGGCGATAGCCGCCACGGTGGCGGATGCGAGCGTCGGCAGCCAGGCAACGCGCCCCAGGCGCAGCGCAACCGCGAGCAAAACGATGGCGCACGGCACGAAACCCACCGAGCGCAGCAGCGCACCGCACGCGGCGATAGTCACGCTCAAAACGGCCACGCCAACCAGCGCCTCCGGTTCGAGCGTCAATTTATCAGACTGATTAGCTCGTCCGAAAAGCGCAAACGCGGCAAACACGGCGAGCGCGATGCCCGCGACGACCGGAAAAAAACCGGCGCCCGGTTCGTGCAGCGTGCCGAAGGGAAGCTCGACTCTCGGATAGCTCGCGGCGAGGCCGATCGCGATCAGCGCGGCGCCGAAAATCCGCTCGCGGAGCACCGGCGGCCCGCGTCACCCGGTATGCCGGGGATCGAGCGCCGCGTAATGGCCCCAAACGTGGCTGAAATATTCTTCGTAGCGCGTCCCGGTCATCACCCTGCGCACTTCGCCATCCGAAATCGGCTCGACCTTGCCCAACTGCGCGGCATACCAGTGGAGCTGCGCCGTCTCCTCCAGCGCAAAGAGCGAGATGCAGACGTTTTCGATGGTGTCGGAAGCGACCACCACGCCGTGGTTCTTCAGCACGACCGCGGGCGCCTTGCCGAGCGCCTGAGCGGCCATCCGCCCGCGCTCCGGCGTGTCGATCTGCTTGTCGAAATCGAGTATTGGAACATGGGGCGCGAAGATCGTGCCGCGGTTGCCGACGGGCAGGATGTTCACGCCCGCGATGCCGAAGGCGGTCGCCATCGTGGGATGCGCATGGATGACGGCGTGAACGTCGGGGCGTGCCTTGTACACTTCCGTGTGCGCATAGCGCTCTTCAACCGCCTCGACGCGTCCTTCGATGAAGTTGCCGTCGATGTCTATCGTGACGATGTCATCGACGTCCGTATTAGCGAGATTGCGTCCGTCCGCGTGGATATGGCCCAGGATGAGAACGTGATTGGTTTCGGGCACGCGGCAGCTCACGTGTCCCTTGGTGATCGGCCACAGGCCTCCGGCCGTGATGATGCGATGCACCTTGGCGAGCCGTTTCTTGAGTGCGAGTACTGTTGTCTCGAATGCGGCATGCGGCACGGCGAGCTGGTTCATTGGTAATCTCCTTTCAAGATTCGGGCGTCCATCATCTTTGCCTGGCCATCAGGCCAAGCTCCTGGATCAAAGCCTTGAACTGCGCATCCTGGCGCGCGAAGAAAGCCGCAAATTCCTTGCGGTTCATGTAACGCACGCCGAGCAGCAGTTTCTTCATCTGCGCAACGAAGTTCGGGTTGTGCGCAACCTTGTCGAGCGCCCGCTCGAGCGTGGTGAGTCTCGCGGCGGGTACGCCCTTCGGCGCAAACACGCCGTGCCAGGAATGGATGACCAGGTTAACCCCCTGCTCCTGGAAAGTCGGTATGTCGCTGTAGAGATCGACGCGTTTCTCCGAAGCCACCGCGAGCACCTTGAGCCTGCCCGCTTCCCGCAGCGGCTTCATCGGCGCAACGATGTCGAAGTCGAGGTCGATATGACCGCCGGCGATGGCGGCGGCCCGCTCGGAGCCGCCTTTGAACGGCACGTAGATCACCTCGAGCCCGGCCGCCTTCACGAAGGAGGCCGCAAAGATATGCGCCGAGTTGCCCGGGTTTATGCCGACACGAATGCTCCTGGGTTTGGCCTTGCCCGCGGCGATCGCCTGCTGCACGGTCGTCCACCCGCTGGCTGCGGACGCTGCGACCGCAGCGGGATCCTGGTTGATGAGCGAGACGAACTCGTATTCTTTCACGTTGGTCGGCGTGGGGACCGTGTACTGGGTGGTGAGGAAGCCGGTGGAAAAGAGCCCGAGCGTATAGCCGTCCGGTGTGGCGCCCGCGACTTCCTTCGCCCCGAGGACACCGCTCGCGCCGGGCTTGTTCACGACGACGATCGGCTGGCGCAGCTCATCCTTCAGCGCATCCGCCACCGCGCGCGCTGTGATGTCCGTTCGCCCGCCGGGCGGGAACGGCACGATCAGCCGGAGCGGCTTGTCGGGATACGCCTGCCCCCATGCGCCGTCGGCCGCGAAAGCGAACGCCATGACGGCAAGCAATGAAGCAAGAACGCGCGTCGATCGCATGGTGCCTCCTATTTCTTCACTCTCATCCCGAGTTCTTCGATCAGGCTTCGATAGAGCTGGTCCTGCTGCGCGAGAAACTGCGCCGTCTGCTTCTGATCCATGTAGGCAATACCGAGATTGGCCCCGCTCATCTGTTTCTGCAGCTCCGCCTCGTTCATCGTCCGCGCGAGCGCGCCGGAAAGCTTCGCCTGGACGTCCGCGGGCGTGCCCTTGGGCGCGAAGACGATATGGAACGAGCCCATCACCAGATCGACGCCGTTTTCCCGGAACGTCGGGATGGCCTCGTAGGGCGCGCCGCGCTTCTCCGCGCCCACGCCCACGATGCGAACCTTCTTCGCTTCCGACAGGGACTTGTAAGACACCGGCACGGCGACGTGTGCGTCGATGTGGCCGCCCGCGAGCGCTGCGACACCGTCGGCATCGCCCTTGAACGGGACGTAAACGACCCTGATGTTGGCGGCTTTCGCGACACCGCCAGCGAAGATCTGCGCCGAAGCACCGGGAATCATGCCGAGGCGCAGCTTGTCGGGATTCTGACGCGCATAGGCCACGACATCCGACAGCGTCTTCCAGGGCGCATCGTACTTGACGGCCATCGCCATCGGATCGACGTTGACGAGTGAAATGGCCGCGTAGTCTGCGAGGTTGGTCGGCGTAGGCACGGTGTACTGAGCGGTCACCACAGCCGTCGAGAATAGTCCCAACGTATAGCCATCGGGATTCGCCGCCGCCACCTCCTTCGCCCCCAGCACGCCGCCGGCGCCGGGCTTGTTCACCACCACTGCCGGCTGGCCCAGGTGTTTCGCGAGGTGCTGCGCCACGATACGCGCAGTGAGGTCGGTGCGTCCGCCAGGCGGAAAAGGAACGATAAGCGTGACGCTCTTGTCCGGATACGCCGCGAGCGCCGTGCCCGGAATGACGCTGAGTCCGGCGAGCAGGAGAACCGCGAGTGCCGATAGCGCGCTTTTCATGTCAATCTTCCTCCTCGCTGGCGAGTTATCCACACCGCCTGCGGGCCGCACAATACGGCCGCAGTCGTTCTTTCTCTCTCCGGTGGACCTGACGAAACGAAGGCACCTTTAGTGGCCTTCTGTCTACAGTGTACTGTATATTGCCGGGGCAACGGCCGCAACGAGGCTTTGCTGTAGAATCCGCGCCTGTTCCGGCCGCCGCACTGCTTCGTAAAGGCCGGTCGCACGCCTACCATTCGAATAACAGCGCCTTCATGAAGAACCCGCGAGCCTCCGGGCCCACGCCACAGATCACGCCGGATAAGTTTGGCCGCCTGCAGTGGGATCCCGCCCTGAGGGAGCGCAGAACCACGGCGGACTATCTGGTGTCCGCGTTGAGAACCGCCATATACGACGGCCAGTTTGCCGACGGTGAAGAGCTGAATCAGGTGGAGCTCGCCAATTATTTCGACGTCTCGCGCGTCCCCATACGCGAAGCGCTGCGCCAGCTTCAGGCGGAAGGCCTGGTGCGCATCGTGGCGCATCGCCGGACGATCGTTTCCGGCCTGAACCTCGAGGAGATTCTCGAGCTCATAGAAATGAGAGCGGTCCTGGAGTCGTTCATGCTGAGGAAGTGCGCTCCGCATATCGATGTCGCAAGCTTCGATGCGCTGCGCCGGCTGTGCGACGAAATGGACCGGATCACCGATTACGGGCCGAACTGGGTGCTGCGCAATTCCGAGTTTCATCGAACGCTCTACCGCACGAACAGTTCCAAGACGATGATGACGCTCATCGAACAGATCCACCTCAAGGTGGAGCGGTACGCTCGCCAGGCCGGCACGCAGTCGAGATTGCGCGAAGCCGCGGCCGAGCACCGCCACATCCTGCACTACATCGAGCAAAAGGACTACGCCGGCGCCGGCGCGGTGATCGAGCGCCATATTCTCAATACCGGCGAAGCGATCAGGCGTTTCCGCGAGAATCGGGACAGAAGCGAATGACCCGGACGATCGGCGTCTGCGCCGATCGCCCCGCGCCTCACAGCCCGATCAGATCTTGTTGCAGACGAGCCCCTCGTAGTTCGCGTTCGCGCCAACGAGATCCCACGTCAGCATCCAGTTGTAGGCGCGCTCGAACTCGTCCCTGGTATACGGCGCCGGGTCGACGTAGCGCAGGCGCGGCAGATAGAAGTCGTCCAGCGTCAGTTGCTTCGCGTACTTCTCCGGGATTTCCTCCAGCATGTGGTGGATGTGCTTTTTCTTGTCCGCGTTGAAAAGCCTGACGGCCTTGCGCACAGCGCGCAGCGCTGCTTCCCAGACTTCGCGGTCCATGTCCTCACGCGCATTCTCGGTGCCTTGATAGAACGTCGCGACCACTTCCTTGCAGCCGTTCTTGTGCGCCAGGGTGACCCACGGTTCCATCAGCGTGGCGGCTTCCACCTCGCCGTTCATCAGCGCCTCGTAGCGCTCCTGCACCATGCCGGCGTGCACGACCCTGATCTCGTCGCGGCGCAGGAATCCCTCCAGCATGGCGAGGCTGCTGTAGTGCGATCCCTGATGAAACTGAACGCCGACCGACTTGCCGGCCAGGTTGATGGGCGCGTTTATCGGCGAATCCGGGCGCACGAATATCCCCTGGTACACCATCGTCGGGCGGCGCGCGACGATCGGCCCCCGTGGATTGTCGTACGTCCGCCTGATCTGGCCCCATTCGCAGGCGCGATAGACATCGCACTTGCCTTGCTCGAAGGCCTTCTGGTAGTTGGTTGAAGTCACGAGGTGGTGGTCGCGGCTGCGGGGATCGGTCCAGTCGAACTTGGTCTTGATACCGGGCGTGATGATTTCGATCTCGAGACCTTCCTCTGCGGCCGTGTGGTCGCGGGCGATGAACCAGTGCAATCCGAGTACCGCTTCTGCGCTCTCGACGACCAGCTTGGTCCGGGTTGACGTTGCCGTAGGCATTCACTCCTCCATATGCACGAATGATTGACTGGATCGGGACCGATCCATCCGAAGGCAATGTTAAAACGTGGTGCTGGATACTGTCTACAGTATTTAGGTACCCGAGTCGGGCTATGGAGTTAGCGCCATAGAATCATGACCTTGTATCGGGACTGTGCCGCTATTTAGCGATCAGCGAGACGCCGCAAAGGATGAACATGGCGCTCACAAGGCGCCTGAACATGACTTCGTTGATCCGCACATGGATGCGGTCGCCCACGTAGATTCCGAGAAGCATCAGCGGGAACGCCACCGAAAAGACCACAAGCACTTCACGCGTGAATTCGCCGATCGCGTAATAGCCGATCGCGCGCAAGACACTCAACGTCAACAGCATCGCGGACATCGTCGCCCGGAAAGCGTGTTTGGACGTCCGCGCAACGTCGAGGTACATCGCAAAGAACACGCTCGCCATCGTGCCGAATACCGTGCCCACCATTCCGGAGAGCGTGCCCGCAATCGAGGTCGCCAATGGCAACGGCGGGCGCCAGCCGCTGGACTTCCAGATCGAAGCCCACAGTGAATAGAGCCCGTAAGCGAGAATCAGCGCGCCGAGGGAGCGGGCCAGCATTCGCGAATCGAGCGTCTTGAAGAAGTACAGGCCGATGAATATGCCTGCGACACACCACGGCGCGAGAACGGCGAACTCCCGCCATGCAACGTGCCGGCGATCGCGACCGAGTATGACGATCGAAGATGCAGCGCCCAACATCGTCCAGGCAGGCACCAGCACTTTCAACGGGAATACCAGAGCGAGAAACGGCATCCCGACTGCGCCCAGACCGGTGCTGCCCCTCATGCTGTAAGAGAGGAACACAACCATGGCGAAGTAGGCCATTTCCAGCCAGGAAAACGACTCCATATCAGCACGCCATATCAGCACGCCACACGCATCTCGCGCTGAGAATACTATGCGCGCGGCATGCGTGCGTCGATAAATCGGCTGAACGGCCCGGCGTCTGGCAAAATGTGCATGGGCTGTCTGATCTTTTTGCGGATTCTGTTTGCGGCAGGCAATAAATGGCAGAGAAGCGCATCGGCATCATCATGCACGGCGTAACCGGACGCATGGGCACCAATCAGCATCTGGTGCGCTCGATCCTTGCGATCCGCAATCAGGGCGGCGTCGCGCTCAAGAATGGCACGCGATTGATGCCGGATCCGATTCTGGTGGGCCGCAACGCGCGCAAGCTCGAGGAACTCGCAAAGGCACACGGCGTCGCGCGCTGGACGACGGACCTCGACGCCGCGCTCAGCGAGAAGGCGGACGCTGTTTTTTTCGACGCCGCCTCGACGGAACTGCGCCCGACGATCCTCAAGCAGGCCATCGCAGCGGGGAAGCACATTTACTGCGAGAAGCCGGTCGCGACCACGCTGGCGGAAGCGTTGAGCCTCTACCGCGCGGCGAAGAAGGCGCGCATCAAGCATGGCGTCGTGCAGGACAAGCTGTGGCTCCCCGGCCTGCTGAAACTGAAAAAGCTGCGCGACGACGGCTTCTTCGGCCGCATTCTGTCCGTGCGCGGAGAATTCGGCTATTGGGTGTTCGAAGGCGACCGCGAGCCGGCCCAGCGTCCCTCGTGGAACTACCGCAAGCAGGACGGCGGCGGCATCATCCTCGACATGCTCTGTCACTGGCGCTACGTGCTCGACAACCTGTTCGGCAAAGTGAAGGCGGTGTCGTGCCGCGGCGCAACGCACATTCCGTGGCGCTGGGACGAGAGCGGAAAAAAGTACAAAGCGACGGCAGACGATGCGGCCTACGCGACGTTCGAGCTGGCGGGCGGCGTCATTGCCCACTTCAACAGCTCGTGGTGCGTGCGCGTGCGCCGCGACGATCTGCTGACTTTGCAGGTTGACGGCACCAACGGGTCGGCCGTGGCGGGATTGCGGCGCTGCCTCATTCAGTCGCGCGACGAAACGCCGAAGCCCGTATGGAATCCGGACATCCCGCAGCCGATCGATTTCTTCGAAGGCTGGAAGGAGGTGCCGGACGAAGCGGCGTGGGACAATGCGTTCAAGGCCGAGTGGGAACTGTTCCTGAAGCACGTCGCCGGCGAAGGGCCGTTCCGCTGGAACCTCGTGGAAGGCGCGAAGGG
>JBQTHU010000129.1:0-63124 GCA_052389535.1 Betaproteobacteria bacterium
AATCGGGGGACCGTGTCGTTTTTCGGCGGGGCATAACGCTACACCGCTGTCGGGACAAAGAGATCCCGCTGTCGCCACAAAATCGACTCTGACCCCCTTTTAGCCCCTTTTAGCGGCGGAGCCGGAAGTAGATCTCGGGCAGCTTGTTCGGCAGCGAGTTGATGTGGTCCAGCACCAGGTAATGACCTTTGCCGAAGATTTGCGGCAGGTACTGGTTCGCCATGGTATCGACGGTTATGCAGAACGGGTGCACGCCGCGTGCGACCGCCTCCTTCACCGCCATGCGCGTGTCCTCGTGCAGGTACCGCCGGTCGCCACCGTCGTCGTAATCCTCGGGCCGGCCGTCTGACAGGATCAGCAGCAGCCGGCGCCGGCTCTCCACGGCGTCGAACCGCGCGGTCGCGTGGCGGATCGCCGCGCCCATGCGCGTTGCCAGCCTGCCCGACATGCCGCCGATCTGGCTGCGCACGTCCTCCGACAGCGGCTGGTCGAAGCTTTTGATGGTGTAGTAGCTGACGTTGTCGCGGTACTTCGAGCAGAAGCCCGCGATGCTGTAGGCGTCGCCCACCTCCTCCATGCTCTCGGCGAAGAGCAACACCCCCGCACGCACACGGTCCACGAGCCGCCCGCCGCCCTCGGGCAAATGCTGCATGATGGAAGTGGACATGTCGGCGAGCAGCGTGACGGCGATTTCGCGCTGACGCATCTCGCGCCGGCGATAGATCGCGGGCGGGGGCGAGCGGCCCGCCTGTTTCTCCGCGACGTATCCGACGACAGCGTTGATATCCATGTCGTCGCCGTCAAGTTGCCGCAGCAGCGGCGCGAGACGCGCGGGCTTCTGCGCCTGGATCGCCTTCTTGAGCCGCTTCAGCGCGTTGGAATACTGGCGCTCGAGACGGCTCGCCTCGGCTGTGTTCGATTCGGCGAGCTTTTTCTCCTGCACCCAGCTCCAGTTGCGCTTGTAGCGCTGTTCTCGGTAATCCCACTCGGGATAGGGAATGCCCTTATCGGCGCCGGTGGCCGCCTGTTGCTGTTTGTCGGAGCGACCGGTCGACTGCGCCGAGGTGCCGCTCGAATCGCCATAACCGGCGACCTCCTTGTGCTTGCCACCGTCCTGCTGATCGCCGGATTCCGCGTTCTGCGCAGTCTCGCTCTGCTCTTCGCCCTGCTCGTCGGGTTGATTCTGCTGCTCGGCGCCCGATTGCGTCTGCTGCTGATCCTGGCGCTGCTGCGGATGGGCGAGACGCGTCGCGTTGGGCCCGCGCCCGGGGAGATACGCCGCATGAAATGTCTCGAGGTCCATCACCCGCGGCAGCTCGTCGTTGCTGTAGATCGCGGCAGCCACCCGGAACGCGTCGGCTATCGTGGCGTTCGCGTCGAACAGCCTGCCAAACCGCCGGCCGCGCAGACCGCTGCCCTGTGCGGCCACCATCGCCTCCTCGACGCTTGCGAGCGCGAGATCGAAGTAAGCGGCCGCCTCCGGCGTGCGGCTCGTGGCGGCCCGGGCGGTGGAAGCAAGCCGCGAGAGGTAATTCGGAACGGCGTGCTGCACGCGATAATCGACGCGGAGATCCTCACACAAGTCGAAGATCAGCTGGAAGCGCAGCGCGTCGTCGCCGTAGCGCATGAACAGCGGCACCCACGATACCGGCCCCGATTCCGGAAAATCGACGTTCGCGGCGGCGAACATCTCTTTCATCGCGAGCCGGTCGAAAGTGCCGTGGCGCATGTGCCCGGCGCCGTGCAATACCGCGAGCACCGCCTCGTCGCGGCTCGCCATCACGGCGGGGAAGAACAGGCTGCGGCCGTCGGTCTCGACGAAGGGTCTTCCTCTTTCCGGCGACCACGCGCTTTCCTTGAGATCGAAGCTCGCGCCGTACCACACGTCGAGCAGCATGCCGAGCAGGCGGTTGCGATCGCTCAGCCGGAAGCCGGGCAGGTGTTCGAGCAAAAGCGCGAGGCTTTCTTCGGATTCGAGACGGAAATACGCTTCGCCGCGCGCGCGGCCGGCCTGCATGATGTCCGCCCCGCGCAGCGCCCACGGCAGGATCGCCTGCGCGCCGAGCAGGTTCCTCACGCGGATCGCACCGGCGAGATACGTGCTCAACAGCAGCTTCCGCGACTCGAACAGCTCCTCGGCAGGACTTGCGAGCTGCTCGATGCCGGCTATGCCCTGGCGGCCGGAAAGCTCGACCACGGGAACGGCGAAAAACGCGCCGCCGCTCTCCAGCTGGCGCGCACACCATGCGAGCCCGATCTCGGCCCAGCGTCGCTCGCCTGCATGTCCCAGCGAACCGTAGGCGCGCGGCAGATTGGTCATGAATCCTTCGAGCGCACGCCACGACCCGCGCCAGCGCAGGAATTCCAGCGCCTGCTCGGTCCAGGGCAACACGGTTTCCGAAACCTGCTCCGCCTCCGCGCTGCCGCGGACGAAGGCGCGGCCCGCCTCGCGATCGAAGTCGAGCAAGCGGCGGCACGCGATGAGCCAGGTGAGCGCGACCTTGTCCCCGTGCGAGCGGATCGCGGGCAGCACCTGCTCGACTTCCCGGTACGCGACCAGGCTGGCGTCGCGAAAATCGTGCAGCAGGTCCTGTATCGCGGTGCCGGTATCCGTCATTGCCGGCGGCGGTTACGCCGCGAAGTGCGCCTGCACGATCTCCATCATCGCTTCGGCGAGTTCGATGTCATCGGTGATGGGATTGATCATCGCCACCTGGCAGGCCGCGACGGGATCGAGCCCTGCGTTCATCATGCTGGCCGCATACACCAGCGCGCGCGTGGAAGTCGCCTCCTCCAGACCGTGGTCCTTGAGCAGCCGCGCCTTGCGGCCCGCCGCCACGAGCTGATGCGCAATCTCGGGCGCGACGCCGGACACCTCGTTGATGATGATTCTGCGCTCGATCTCCTCCGGCGGAAAATCGAAATTGATGGCGACGAAACGCTGCTTGGTGGAGGGCTTGAGGTCCTTCAGCACGGTCTGGTAGCCCGGGTTGTAGGAGATCACCAGCATGAAATCCTCGTGCGCTTCGATCTCCATGCCCTTCTTTTCGATCGTCAGCTTGCGCCGGTGATCGGTAAGCGAATGGATCACCACGGTCGAGTCGGTGCGCGCCTCCACGATCTCGTCCAGATAACAGATCGCGCCGACTTTGACCGCGCGGGTGAGCGGGCCGTCCTGCCACACCGTTTCCGCACCCTCCAGCAGGAAGCGCCCGACCAGATCGGAGCTGGTCAGGTCCTCGTGGCAGGAAACCGTGACCAGCGGGCGCTTCAGCTCGAACGCCATGAACTCGAGGAAGCGCGTCTTGCCGCAACCCGTCGGCCCCTTCAGCATGACCGGCAGGCGCTTCTTGTAGGCAGCCTCGAAGATCGCCACCTCGTTGCCCTGCGGCTCGTAGTACGGCGCGGCCTCGCCCGCAACCGGGGCCTGTACGATGTCGCGCTCGACGCCGCGCAGGCGATTGACTGCTGCTGTCTTCATTTCGACCCCAGAATACCGTCCACAGCCGCCCCGGCGGGCCGGCGGTTCGATCTACGCATCTGATATTAATACAGTACCGGCGCAGCCAAGTTCCCGCCGCGCCGGCGCAAGGCCTGCGCGGCATTGTAGCAAACCGGGCGTAACCGACCGGTCGCGCGCCCCGGGAGTCAGTCCGCGATCTTGCCGAGCAGGGAGACGACGTCGGTCTGGTTTCGCACCATCCGTTCGGGGAAGACGACGGTGATGGCATCGGTGGGGCAGATCGACTGGCAAAGCCCGCAATACCAGCATTCATCGGGATAGGCGATGACTGGCAGCGTTTCCCGGTTGTCTTCCTCCTTGTAGATGATGTCGCCGGGACAGATCCAGTCGCAGAGATTGCAGCGCACGCAGGTTTCGGGATTGATCTCGATGGGATTGTGAACAGGCTTCGTGGCAGTCATGGCGTTCCCCGTCAGGTACGCGCGAAAGCGTCGGCAAGCGGACGATCGGTCGGCAAAGTGCGAACCGTCGGGCCTTCCGCGCCGCGCGACACGATCACGAACTTGCGCCAGTTCTGGTCATCGGTCTGCGGATAATCGAGCCGGCAGTGCGACGATCCGGTGCGCGTTTCCTTGCGCGCAAGGGAAGCCGTCGCCATCAGCTCGGCATTGAGCCGGATGTTCCTCGCCTCGTGCACGCGCATGAGCCCGTGCAGATCAGCGGCCCGGAGCGCAGGTTCCTGCTGCGCCAGCGACTTGAGTGTCTCGAGCGCGAGCCTGAGGCCCTTGTCGGTGCGCCGCACGCCGACGTAATCGGTGACCGTCTGGCGGGTGGCGTCCTCCAGCTCCTTCCAGCTTGTGCCTTCGCTGCGTTCGAGCGCGCTTCGCGCCTCTGCACGCAGCGCATCGGCTTCGGCTTTGTCCACTTCAGGGAGCGCGCCGCCTGTTTCTCCCACCCGCCGCACCGTGCCTTCGCCCGCGATGTGGCCGAGCACCGCGGCCCCCGCGATGCCACCGCTTACCGTCGCGCAGTCTCCGGCCGCAAACAGCGCCTCGACCGACGTCTCGCCGTTGACGTCCACCGCGAGCCCGCTGCCGCGGAAATACACGCCGCTGCGGCGGATGGAAAGCTCGGAGACGGAAATCTCGACGAGTTCCTCGCGGAAATTGATGCCCTTCTGCTGGTAGAACGCGGGCAGGGTATAGCGATCGACCTGCAGTGTGTATTCCATGCGGTCGAGCATTTCCTGCGACAGGTGCCGGCAATCCAGATAGACCGGCCCGTTGCCGAGCAGGTATTCGTTGATGGCGGCATCAGCGAGCACTGCGCGCCGCGCATTCTCGCCTTTCCTGTCGTACTTGAACATGAAGCGCTCGCCGTGGCGGTTTACGAAATACGCGCCGAGACTCACCAGCGCATTGAGCCCCTGGCAGGAAAAGCCCTTGGGCGTGAGCGTCGCCTCGACCGACTCCATGTTGGCGAGCTGCGCGCCCGAGCGATAGCCCATGGCGTGCGCGTCGCCCGTGTCGTACGGAAAATGCCAGCTGTCGAAGGCGAGTCCGGACGCATTCTTCGAGATGCGGTTGACATCGCCCGCCGCGAACACGACCGCTTTCGCCCGGATGGCAAACCACTCGCCCGTGCGGAAGTTGAATGCGAGCGCACCATACGCCCGGTTGTCGCGCGTGAGAAGCTGCACGACCATGGTGCGCATCAGCACCGTGGCCTTGCCTTTGCGCACGCGTTCGCCAATCTGCTTCTTGAAATCGGTGCCGTCGAAATTGATGTGATAGGTGCCGGGAAGCCCGAACGAACGCAGCCGGTAATAGGTTCCGGTTTTTCTGTCCTTGAAATCCACGCCGAGGGATTCGAGCTTGCGGAAAATGCGCGGCATCTCGCGGATCACGCGGCCGGCGACCGCCATATCGACGATGCCGTCGGTGAGTTCGGGAACATGCCTGATCAGATATTCCGGCGTGTCCCATTCCGGGCCCGTATCCATTACGGTGAGATAGTGGTCCACCCCGCAGCCGATGCTGCCGCAATGATCGAGCACCTTGCCCTTTTCGCAGATCACGACCTGCAGCCCCGCTTCCAGCGCGGGAATCGCGGCCATGCTGCCCGCAACGCCACCGCCGACCACCAGCAGGTCGGTGTCCAGGGTCGTCCACTGTTCGCGCATCGGCATCGTCGCCTTCAACGAAACTGTTGAGGGTAGGGCGTTGCGCGGATAAGGGCCAGAGACGGGATTGGGTTTTTTCTGGATTATCCTGCGCTGCGCTCCTGCAATCAGCCCCGGCTCGGGATCTGTGCGCGGCGGTAGTCGCGCGGCGCGATGTTGAAGCACTGCCGGAAGCGGCGGGCGAAGTAGGCTTCGTCCTCGAAGCCCACGGCCTCGGCCACTTCCGAGATGCGCAGCGTCGTATGCGCGAGCAGCTCCCGGGCCTTTTCCATGCGCCGCTCGGTGAGGAGGTCGGTGAAGGTCCGGCCGGTCTCTTTCTTGAGAAGGTGGGCGAGATAATTGGGCGAGAGGTCCGCGGCCCGGGCGGCGTCGGCCAGCGTGACGCGTCGCGCGAGGTTTTCCCGGACATGGCGGATCACGCGCGAGAGCGCGTCGCGGCGGCTGCGCCGCTGCGCCTGCGCGGCGGCGAGCTTCAGCAGCTCACGCTCGTAGCGGCGGCACACCGTTCCGATCAGCAGCAGCAGATGGGCGCGGATGATCTCCAGCGAACAGAAGCGCCGCTCCGCATTCTCCGCCGCCATGCGCGCGCAGGCCTCTTCCGCGAACGTGAGTTCCGCGCCGGCGAGCCGGAAATCCATGAACTCCTGGAAACGGAACGGCGCCAGCTCGGGCGCGCGCTCGAGTGGAACGTCCTCCAGGTCCAGCGGATCGACGTCGAGTTCGGGCCTCAGCATGCGCTGGTTGAAGCTCACGACGTAGAAGCGCGACTCCGGAGGATGCGGCACGCGATGCACGCGGTACGGCAGGACAAAGCTGAGGCTGCCCGGCTCGAACGGCCGCGTGGTGGCGCCGATGTGATGCCGTGTGCTGCCGGCGAGATTGAGCTGGATCTGGAAGTACTCGTGGCGATGCGCTTCGCCTATGCGCGTCACGCTGCGCTCGTCGTGGATGCCGAAGTCCGGCCCGATCGCGCGCTCCGCCAGCGTATAGGTTTTGATGGCGCGGGTCATCGCGCGCGACTATATGCGCTCACCGCCAACCGGGCAAGGTTCCGAATCGCGGAAAAGAAAAAGGCGAACCGAAGTTCGCCTCTTTCGCCCGGGACGGCGGCCGTTGCTACTGAATGTCCTTGACCGCCGCTTTCAGGATGGGCGTCAGGCTCTTGCCTTCCCGGCTGATGCCGGCCACGATCTTCTGCTGCTCCGCGCCCTCCATGAAGCTCACCGGGCGATTGCCTTTTTTCGTTTCCGCGATGAACTCGGGGTCGTTCATGACCGCCTTCAACGCGGCGCGGAACGCTTCCGCCGCCTTGGCATCGGTTCCGGGCGGGCCGATGTAGCTGCGGTGGGTTTCGTTGATGTCCACTATCGCCCGGATCAGCGACTTCTTGTCAGCCGGCGCGATTTCCTCCGCCGTCGGCACATTGGGATAGTCGGAATGCCTTTGCGACGCCACGGTGAGGATTGGCCGCTTGTCGCCGGCCTTGATCGCGCCCTGCGACTCGCTCCAGCCGGTGATGTGGCCATCGCCATCGCCCTTGATGACGGCGAGCGCCGTGTCCGCATTGCCTTCGTAGCCGGTCACCGCCTTCATCTTGAAGCCCAGCGCGTGCGACAGCACCGCCATGGTGTAGAAGTCCTCATCGGTGCCCTGCGAGGGATAGACGAACGGCCGGTTGAGCTTTTTCACGTCGTCGATCGACTGCAGGGATGATTTGCCGCCCACCGTGAGAAAACGCGGCTCGCTGGTGGCGCGTCCCAGAAACGTGAATTTCTCCGGCTCGAATTGCGCGCCCGGGCTGCCGGCGAGCGGCGCCAGGATCAGCGTCGCCACGTTGCCGAAGAAGATGTTCATGCCGTCGGGCTTCACGCGCACGATATGGTTTGCCGCCTTCAGCCCGCCGCCGCCCGGCATGTTGGTGATCCGCACCTCGCGCGCACCGGTGTGCTTCTGCAGGTACGGCCCGATCAGCCGCGCGTAGCGGGTGTGGCCGCCGGAGGGACCGCCCGCGACAATGATGTTGAGCAGCTTGTCCTTGTAGTAATCCGACGCCTGGCTGTACGCCGCGCCGGACACGCCGAGCAGTCCCGGCGCAATCAGCGACGCCGCAAGCAGTTTCCAATGCATACTCATAACCGCGTTCCTCCTGTGGTGTGAATGTTGACCGGATGGATCTCTTGCCGTGAAGGCCGCGCCAGCGCGCGACCTATCTGAACCGTTCCACCAGCGGCTCCAGCAACCCGTGGTAGAGCTGCACCTCGAGCGCCACCACGAACAGCAGGTAGATCGCTATCGTAAAGGCGACAGTGTAAACGAGCCCGGCAAACCACGAATAGTGCCGGCTCAGGACGAAATAGGCGCCGGTGAAGACGAATACCGCCGGTATGGGTCCGATCAGCAGGATCAGCGCGACCAGCGCGGCGACGATCGCGAGCGCCGTCAGTTCGCGCCGCCATGTGGACTTGGCCTTGCCGCTTTTCTCGCCCTTCTGCGGCGCCCCGCTTGCATTCTCCGCCTGGCGCGTCAGCATCGACAGCACGTCCATCTGCAACTCGTCGGTCGAACGCAGGTTCTGCCAGATGAGCTGGATCACGATCAGGATGATGCCAAAGGTCGCGAGCGGCAGCGGAATCATGCGCGCGCGCGGGCCGTAGCCCAGGCTCATCACGATGACGCCGATGAAGACCCCGAGCAGGGCCAGCGCGATGATGTTCTCCTGCGTTCTTCTGCTCATGCCATGCTTCCGTGTCCCGCAGCCCCCGACCGGGCCTTGCGCTTGCGGTGCCAGTTGCGGATGAACGGCAGCGCGGTCGTGACGATGACCAGGATGAAGAGAATCAGCGTGAGCGGTCGCGTGAAGATGAAGAACTCGCCGTGCAGCGTGAGCGAGATGTGCAGATTGCGCTCGATCATCGTCGCAAGCACCATGCCGATCACGAAATTGGCGCGCGAATAGTGGTACTTGTCCATGAGGTAGCCGAGCACGCCGAAGACGAACGCCACCACCACGTCCTCGATATGCCCGCGGGTGGCAAACGCGCCGACGAAGCACACCGACAGCACGACCGGAACCATGAGATTGGCATGCAGTGTGGGCAGGCGCGCGAGATACGGGCATATCGCGAGCCCGATCAGCGTGACCAGTATGTTCGCGAGCACGATGATCCAGACCATGCTGAAAACGAGGCTCAGGTTCTTGGTGAGCATCTCGGGCCCCGGCACCACCCCCAGACCGATGAACGCCACCAGCAGCAGCGCCATGCTCTCGCCGCCGGGGATGCCGAACGCGAGTGTGGGCATGAGCCCGCCGCCCTCGTTGGCGCCCATGGTGGCGTCCGGGGCGATCACGCCTTCCACCGCGCCCTTGCCGAACTTCTCCGGATTTTTGGAGGTCTGCATCGCCTGCGCATAAGCGGCAAGACCGGCAACGCTCGCCCCCACGCCCGGCAGCACGCCGATCCACAGCCCGAGCAGGCTGGAACGCACCACCAGCCACCAGTGATGGAATGCATCCCGGATGCCCTGCCACACCGTGCTCACCTCGGTGATGAGCGAGCGATCCACGATGGCGGTGCCCTTGAGATAGAGTTTCATCATCTCCGCCACGGCGAAAAGGCCGATCATCGCCACCGGAAACGAGATCCCGTCCATCAGAAATTCGCTGCCGAAGTTGAAGCGCGGCGTCGCGGTCACGACGTCCATGCCGATGAATGCAACCAGCACGCCGAGCGCGCTCGCGGCGAGCCCCTTGATGAGCGACCCTTCGCTGAAAGTCGCGATGATGGTGAGGCCCCACAACGCCATCATCAGGTATTCACTGGGGCCCAGAGCAAGGATGACAGGTCGGATCAGGGGGATCGAGAGCGCGAGGAATATCGCGCCGATGACGCCACCCAGCAGCGCGCCGGTGGCCGAGGCGGCGAGCGCGCGCGTCGCCTGCCCCTGCTTGGTCATCGGGTAGCCGTCGAAGCACAGCGACAATCCCTTCGCCGAGCCCGGCACGCTGAAAAGTATGCTGGTCACCGAGTCACCCCATACCGTCGCGATGTGCGCCCCGAGCAGCAGGGCCAGCGTGGCGGCCGGCTCGAATCCATAAGTGAACGGCAGCAGCAGCGCCATTGCCACCACGCCGCCGAGCCCGGGAAGTATGCCGATGATGAGCCCGTAGACGACGCCGATCAGCATGAACAGCATGGCCTGCGGCGTCAGGAGGGCGGCGAGCCCGCTTACGATGGCTTCAAGCAACGAGGGACTCCTCCAAGTGTTCTGGGTGCAGCGCGCATACGCACGACGATGTGGTGCTGCGTGCCGCGGTCGTTTCTGCCAGACCGGCAGTTTAGTGGGCGCGGCGCGGTTGTGCAAACCATGACGACGCCACGCGCTGCATTCCGGCCCTCCGCGGAATTGTCCAGGAAATGCTCAATCCTGTCCTTGAATGCGCTTGTCGTTACGGCCTATGCTGGGTCGCGCGCGGCGGAACAGGCGCGCATTTCAAATTGCAAGTGAGGAGATGCGGGATGTACCTGGACGATCGTGGACTCACCGACGAGCAGAGGATGATGCGCGATACCTGCCGCGCGTTCGTGAACGAGCACGTCATCCCGTTCATCCGGCAGCACTGGCAGCAGGAGTGGGTCATGAAGCCGGAGGACCGGCTGCCGCGCAGGATACTCGAGATCGCCAGCGAAATCGGCATCCGCACCCTGGGCGTGCCGGAGGAATTCGGCGGGACGCCGCTCGATCCGAAGACCAGGCACCAGACGTTCGCACTGATCGCGGAGGAAATCGCGCGCGGCGATTCCGGGCTCGCCGACAAGCTGGTGCAGGTATGGAAGGTCTCCACCCTGCTCCAGCGCATCGCGCCGCGCCACCTGCAGGAATACTGGTTCCCGAAGATCGTGGCGGATCCGACGTTCCTGCTCGCGCACTGTTCCACCGAGCCGCGCGGCGCATCCGATCGCTGGCTCGGCTACGACACGCCTGAGACCGCGTTCCAGACCAGGGCGGTGCTCAAGGGCGAGGAATGGATCATCAACGGCCGCAAGCAGTTCGCGAGCAACGGCTACGACGCCAAGTTATACGTCGTCTACGCCAATACTCGGCCCGGCTACCCGATGAAAGAGGGCACGTCGAGCTTTCTCATTCCGCGCGGGACGCCGGGCTTCACCGTCATGCGTTGCAACGAGACGCTCGGCGGGCGCTTCATGAACAACGGCGAGATGGTGTTCGAAGACTGCCGCCTCCCGCGCGACCACTGCCTTGCGCACAACGACGCCATCGCGCGCCGCGCGGGCCACTATTCGCGCCCCGGGCGCATCATCCAGGCCTCGAAGAATCTCGGCATCGGCATCGCGGCATTCGAGCGCACTGCCGAGTACGTGCAGAACTACGTGCAGGGCGGGCGCATCCTGATCAAGCACCAGGCGACCGCGATCCGCCTCGCCGAAATGGCGACCAGGCTCCACGCCGTACGCGGGCTGCTGCGCGAAGCCTCACGCGCGACCGATGAAGGTGCGCCGGAGGCCGATCATCTGTGCAGCATGGCGAAGCTCTTCGCCTCGGAAGAGGTCCTGAAGGTTTGCCAGCACGCGGTGGAACTGCACGGCGGCAACGGCACCATGCTCGATTTCGGCATCGAGAAGCTCTACCGCGACGCCACCATGTTCCTGCACATGGACGGCACGGTGGACATCACCAAGTTCAAGATCGTGAAGGCGATGTTTCCGGACACCGCCGGCATCTACGCCGGCCCGGAGAAATGACGGGGATCAATAACCGGCACCGGTTGCAAAACGAAAACAAGACTCAAGCGCACTTGGGGACGCCGGTTTTCGCCGGGAAGACGCCTCGTCGTGCGAGCGATTAAAGCGTAACCGGCTTGTCGGGCAGCTCGTCGGGATTGACGCGCCGCGCGGGGAAATGCGCTGTGAGCAGCGCCGTGATGCGCTCGATGCCAGCCAGCATGCCGTGCTCGTAGCGGCCGGCCTGGAACGCTTCCTCCATGCGCTGGCACACCATGTCCCATTCCGGCTGCTTCACGCGTGCATTCAGCCCGCGGTCGGCCACGATTTCGATGTCGTGATCGATGAATTGCACGTAGACGAGCACGCCCGTGTTCTCTTCGGTGTCCCACACGCGCAGCTCCGCGAACACGTGCAGCGCGCGTTCCCTCGGTGTGATGCCCTGGAGCAGTGGCATGAAATCCAGTCCGCCTTCCACTACGAAGCGGATCTCGCCGCGATGATGGATTTCGGACGCCGTGATCGTGCTCTCGATGCGCGCCAGCACGGGCGGCGGAAACGCCCGCCGCACCACCCACTGCGGCGCGACGAGGTGCTTCAGTATGCGTCTGAAGTTCATCACGCCTCACCACCGTCCGGACGCACCGCCGCCGCCGAAACCGCCCCCGCCCCCGCCAAATCCCCCGCCGCCGAAACCGCCCCCCGACGATGAGCCGCCTCCGCCCGGATACCAGCCGCCATGGCGTCCACGGTAGCCGGGCGACGCCGCCCCGCCGAAGAGGCTGAACACGAACAGCAGCACGGCGATCAGCAGGGCCGCCGCAGAGCTGCCGATCAGGCCCCACGCCACGATACCGCCGATGGCGCCGACCACGCCCGATCCACCAATCCGACCCAGAAATGCGCGCAGCAGGCCGCCCACCACGAATACCAGGAAGAGACCGAGGACGATCAGGTTCTCCCACCCCGATACGCGGTCCTGCGACCGCTGCCTGGGTGCGGGCAGCGCCTCGCCCTCGATGACGCCGATGATCCGATCGACTGCGGAGTTGATGCCGCCGCTGAAATCACCCTGCTTGAAGCGCGGCACGACGTACTGCTCGATGATCCGTTTCGTGGTCACGTCCGGCAGCACGCCTTCCAGCCCGTAGCCGACCTCGATGCGCACTGTCCGATCCTTCATCGCCACGACCAGCAGCACGCCGTCGTCCACCCCCTTGCGCCCCAGTTTCCACTGCTCGGCGACGCGGATCGCGTACTGCTCGATCGATTCCGGCTGCGTGGTGGGCACCAGCAGTACCGCTATCTGGCTGCCTTTCTTCGCTTCGAAGTCGGACAACCGTTGCTCGAGCGCAGAAACCTGTGCCGGCTGCAGCGTGCCGGTAAGGTCGGTCACGCGCGACTTGAGCGGCGGAACGGGAACCTGGGCCTGCGATGGCCACGCGCCAAGCGCGCCGAGCAGCAGGCCGAGCGCGCAGAAAAAGCGGAAGGCTGCAGCGTGCGACGTCACTTCGCCGGCGCGGGAGCAGGTTTGCCGAAATCCACCTTGGGCGGACGCGAAATCGCCTTCTCGTCTTCCACCGTGAACTGCGGCTTGGGCTCGAAGCCGAACAGCATCGCTGTCAGGTTGGACGGGAACGAGCGCACCGTGACGTTGTACTCCTGCACCGCCTTGATATAGCGGTTGCGCGCCACGGCGATGCGGTTTTCGGTGCCTTCGAGCTGCGCCTGCAGGTCGCGGAAATTGGCGTCTGACTTGAGCTCGGGATAACGCTCCACCACGACCAGCAGCCGGGAAAGCGCGGAGGAAAGCTCGCCCTGCGCCTGCTGGAAGCGGGCAAATGCCTGTGGATCGTTGATCAACTCGGGCGTGGCCTGGATCGAGCTTACTTTGGAGCGCGCCTCGGTCACGCCCAGCAGCACCTGCTGCTCCTGTGCGGCGAAGGCCTTCACTGTCTCAACCAGGTTCGGAATCAGGTCGGCGCGGCGCTGGTACTGGTTCAGCACTTCCGACCAGCCGGCCTTGATCTGCTCGTCGGTTCTTTGCAGGGTGTTGTAGCCGCAGCCGGAGACGAGCAGCGTGGCGGCGAGCGCGAGCAGTGCGGCGATGCGTCTTCCCATGGTGGACTCCCGGTTGTTGTTGCGACCCTTACTTGGTGGCGACGGACTGACTTTGCAAGCCTTTCATCGTGTCCACCGCGAAACGCAGATCGGCCCATGCCTTCGCCTTGTCCGGCAGCGTGCGCAGGAGATACGCAGGATGATAGGTCACGATCAGCGGTATGCCGCGATACTGGTGTACCCGGCCGCGCAGGCTCGCGATGCTCGCCTCGCGCGCGAGCAGATTCACCGCGGCGACCCGACCGAGCGCGATGATGAGCCTGGGCCGGATCAGCTCGATCTGGCGGTGCAGGTGCGGCTCGCAGGCAAGCGCTTCCTCGGGGGCCGGATTGCGGTTTCCCGGAGGTCTGCATTTGACGATGTTCGCAATGTAGACGTTGCGCCCGCGCGTCAACCTGATTGCCGCGAGCATGTTGTCGAGCAGCTTTCCGGCCTGCCCCACGAACGGCTCGCCTCGCGCATCCTCCTCCGCGCCGGGTCCTTCGCCGACGAAGAGCCACTCCGCTTTTTCATCGCCGACGCCGAACACGGTATTTGTCCGCGTCGCGTGCAGCGGGCAGGCCACGCAGCCCGCCACGCAGGCCTTGAGCGCGTTCCAGTCCATCTGCATGATCTGCGCGCGGCGATCTCCCGATGGCTGCACCCCGGGCGCACGCGCCCCGACGGCCTGCACTTCGACATCGGGGGCGGGAGGGATGCTCGATGGGCCGGGGTTGGTTCGCACCGGAACCGCATCCTGGCGTGGCGATGGCGTCTCTGCGACCGTGTCGCGCAAACGCCAGACCGGCGTGAGCCCCATCTCCTTCAGCATCTCCGCACGCCGGCGATTCATTTTCCGATCACCCGCTCGAATACCAGCGCATCTTCCCGCCCCTGGTCCGCTGGATAATAGCCGCGGCGCACGCCGATTTCGGAGAATCCGGCACGAGCGTAGAGCGCGCGCGCCGCAGCGTTCGAAGGCCTGACTTCAAGGAACACCCGCCGCGCCCCATAGTCCTGCACGAGCTTCAGCATGAAGCGCAGCAGCTCCGCGCCCAGCCCCCGCCGCTGCCACCCGGCCGCGACGCTGAGATTGAGCAGATGCGCTTCGCCGACCGCGATGGCGGCCACGCTGTACCCGACCGTCGTGCCGCGCAGCTCCGCGACCCAGCAATGGTGGCCCGAGTTCATGGAATCCGCGAAATTGCCGCGCGTCCACGGATGGCTGTAGACGCGGTCTTCGATGCCCATCACCGTGTCGAGGTCGCGCGCCGACATGCGGCGGTAGAGAAGCAGGATATCGAGCTGCGCGCTCATCTCTGTTCGTCGATCTTGAGGGCGACCTTGTCGCGCACGTAGAGCGGCGCAGCGGCCGCAGCATCCCGCCCTTCGCCGCGCGCAAACTTCGGCGCCGCAAGCCGGGCCACTTCGTGCGCGCGCGGGTGTATCGAGGCGTCGATTGCGGATAGCTGCTCACCGTAACGCTGCACGAGCGGATCGCGATACACGGAAAATCCGCTGCCACACCCCAGCCATCCGCTGCCCTCGACCGGCGGTGCCGCAGCCGGGGCGAGAACGCGCGGAACGTGCACGGCATGCCAGCCGCCCGCCTGTTTCTCGTAAGCGGCGTGGTAGATCTCGTGCATGCGCGCATCCATGCAGCCTATGACCCGCTCCGACTGCGTCGATTCGGCCATCGCGAGCAGCGTTCCCACGCCCAGGACCGGAAGGTTGGCGGCAAACGCAAGTCCCTGCGTGACGCCGCACGCAATGCGCAGGCCGGTAAATGACCCCGGTCCCTCGCCAAATGCAATGCCGTCGAGATCAGTCACGCACATGCCGTGCCGATGCAGCAGCCCGGTGACCATGGCGAGCAGCCGCTCGGAATGGCTTTGCCCGACGTGCTCCTCGAGCCCGTCGATTTCGCCGTCATGCCACAACGCGACGGAACAGAACTCGGTGGCGGTCTCAAGGGCGAGGATCTTCAAGAAATAGCGGCCGATACGAACGCCGGCAGAAGCACAATGCCGTACTGCATTCTAACCTACCGCCCGCGAGCCGATGCGGGCCTGTAAACAATCCGTGCGCGTTCGCAATGCCGTATGCAGCATGACAAGTCGGCGCTACAATGCACGGCATCGCGTTTGCGCAACCTGCCGATTGAACGGATAAGAGGCTGCCTTGAAGCAGTTCTTCGCCTTTCTGGAATCGTTCGTCATCGTCATGCTGGTGGTCGCGGGGCTGGTCGGGCTTTCGAACAGCATGCTGCGCGCCGGCGGCTGGTTCGATTCTTTCCTGGAATGGCTCGCACCCGTCTTCTTCACCAACATCACCGCATCACTCATCATCGGCGGGACTGCGCTGGTCGCATTTGCCTGGTGGCACGATCGCCACGTCGCCAAGGGCGTCTACAACAGGAAGATTCCGACGGCGGTCCTCTTCATCCTGATGGCCGCCGGCGTCTACTACATCGGTCGTTACGCCATCCTCGGTACGCTGTAGCGGCTTCATGCGGCAGATGCCGCCCATGAACGCGCTGACCGGAACCCGAATCAGCCGGATTCGGCGACCACGCCCTGTGCGATGAACTCTTCGATGGCCCGGTCGTCGTAACCGATTCCAGCAAGCAGCTCGCGCGTGTGCTCTCCCACAAGCGGCAGGTCGTGCCGGGTGCCGAAGCGCCGGCCAGCCATCTCCAGCGGCAGCACCGGCACGTCGGCCGCCACGCCGTTCGGAAGGGTGATCCGCGAGAGTCCGCCCGAAGCTTTCAGATGAGGATCGTCGAACAGATCCTCGGGCTTCGCGATCGGCGCGAACGGCAGCCCGAGCGCTTCGCAGCGCGCCATCACTTCCTGCTTGGTCATGCGCGCAAAGATCCCCGCCACGATGGGAATGATCCGGCTCCGCGCTTCCACGCGCTGCGGGTTGGTCTTGAGCGCGGGATCGGCGAGCAGTTCCGGCAGATCGAACGATACGCAGAAGACGCGCCACTGCGTATCGGTGACGACGCCGACGAAGACCTGCTCCTCATCCGCGGTTCCGAACGTGTCGTACACCGCCCACGCGCGTATGCGGTCGGGCATCGGGGTCGCGGGCTTGCGCGTCATCAGGCCTTCCATCATGTGCTGCGCGACGAGGAAGACGTTGTTCTCGTAAAGCGCGCTCTTCACCTCCTGGCCGAGCTTCGTGTGCTGACGCTGATACAGCGCCGCGAGCACCGCGATGGCACCGAACATGCCGCCCATCACGTCGTTTACCGAGGCCCCCGCCCGCAGCGGCCCGTAACGTCCGCCTGTCATGTACGCCAGCCCGCCCATCATCTGCACCACCTCGTCGAGCGCCGTGCGGTGTTCATAAGGACCGGCGAGGAATCCCTTGTGCGAGCAGTAGATGAGTTCCGGTTTCAAGTTCTTCAGCGCGCCATAGCCGAATCCCAGCTTGTCCAAGGCACCGGGGCGGAAGTTTTCCGAGACGACGTCCGCCGTCATGATCAGCTTGAGCACAATTTCGCGGCCGGTGCTCGACTTGAGGTCGACCGCGCAGCTTTTCTTGTTGCGGTTGTAGGTCGGAAAGAAGCCGGCGCCCGAGGCGGTCAGCTTGCGCGTATGGTCGCCGTCGAGCGGCTCGAGCTTGATCACCTCGGCGCCCAGGTCGGCGAGGATGAGCCCGCAGGCCGGTCCCATCACCATGTGCGCAAACTCGATCACGCGGACGCCGTGCAGCGGCAACGCCGCCTGCTCGCTCGCCCCGGCTGCGGCAACCGGCGCTGCCTTCCCGATCATGCCGCCTTCCGTAGTGCGCTCATGAACGCGAGTGTAGCGCCTCGCGAGGGTTGACGCTCGCCGCCCCGGGCTGGTAGTTTGAGGCCGCAGTTCTCACCCGCCGCATCTCTTTTCCACCGCGCAGGAGAAAAACATGACGCAAATCGTCCGCAAGCATCCCGGTCCGAGCCTCTGCCGGCTCGTCGAGTACGGCAACCTCGTCTTCGTGGCGGGCACCACCGCCGACAACAAGTCGGCCTCGTGCCAGGCGCAGACCGAGGAGATCCTGAAGAAGATCGACGGCTTCCTCGCTGAAGCGGGCACCTCCAAGTCGAAGATCCTCTCGGCGAACGTATGGATCGCCGACATGAAGGAGAAAGGGGAAATGGACGCGGCCTGGCAGGCCTGGGTCGATCCTCAGAACAAGCCGGCGCGCGCCTGCGTCGAAGCGCGTCTCGGCACGCCCGAGATCCGCGTCGAAATCATGGTGACGGCCGCGCGCTGACGCGGCAGGGTTTTTCAGCCTGCGTTCTTCGGGCCGCGGGTTTCGATGCCCGCCACCTTCGCAAGATCGCGGTGGATGCGCGTGACGCGTTCGATCTGCCCCTTCGCGGGAAAGCGCTCGTAGAAGCCTTCCACGCGGAACGATCGCACCATCTCGCTCCACGGCGCGAGGCGCTCTTCCCAGCGCTTCACGCGGCCGTCGGCCGGGTCGGCATCCTGGCGCGCGAGATCGGCGCACACCCGCACCATCGCCTTGAGCGTGACCGGTTTGGTGACCATGTAGCCGTCGTGGTCCCAGGCGTCGCCCCAGACTTTCTGCGCCGCCTTGAGGAAATCGCGAATCACGTTGTAGTAGCGTTCTTCCTCGCGATAGGTGTTGTTGCTCTGGCGGATTTTCTTCCAGTCGCCGCTCACCCAGCGATGCAGTTCGTTGAACAGCTCCGCCTGCAGTATCCACTTGTCCTTCTGGCTGCGGCCGCCCAGCCGGTTGATGCGATAGCGCAGCGGGCTGTCGCCTTCGGTGTAGAGGTCTTCCACCATGCGCGCCGCAAACCGCCGGTCGGGGTCCGCCCACGACACGCGCTCGTAGAGATCGACGAGGTGGCTCTTGTTGATGCGCGTCGGCGTGGAATTGATGATCACGAACATCTCAGCGGCGAAATCCTCGCTGCGCCCGTCGAAGATGATGCACGGCACGCTGATGGAGCCCGCTTCGGTCGGATGCTCGCGCAGGTAGAAGCGCAGCGCCGCCAGCCGGTGCTGCCCGTCGATGATCAGATACTTGGAATCCGGTTCCTGCAGGCTCCCAACATCGCCGCCGCTGCTGCTCGCCGTGAACCGGAGCGTCTCGGCGGTAAAGAGCAGCACCGTGCCCGGTATCGGCGGCTGGGAGACCGCCATCTCGTAGAAGTTCTTGAGCGAGCGGACCTTTGCGCGTGAAAGCTGGCGCTGGAAAGCCTCGTCGGTGCGCTCGATGCGGGCGATGAACTGCGCGATTTCGTCGTTGTGCGGGACGGACTGCGGGGTGATTTCCTCACCCTCTCCGTAATAGCGGCTGATGAAGCGGACCTTGCCCAGGATTTCGGCCGCGGGATAGCTCGCGAAGTAGAAAATGCCGTCCTTCTGGCGTATCCGGGTAGCCTGCATGGGTTTTCTCCAGTTTTCTTATGCCTGCCGCATCGCTTTGCGCTAATACGGTGACATTCTAGCCTGACTGCCGGAATAACGCGAGAAAACAATCTCCTGCATTAGCTTCTGGGAGTTGCGGATGAGGCGGAGTGTTGCAGTTGTCATGGTGGCAGCGCGGCCGCAGCCACCCCAAATACGGCCCGCAACTTATTGACACGGAACGAAAATTATGGGAACCGGGCGCCCACGTGCGGCCTTCCCGGGTCAGCGCTGGCGTTTTTGCTGGTAGAGCTCGCGATTCGCGCGGTCCAGGTCGCGGCGCAGGTCGCGCCGTTCCTCATCAGTCAGCCGATGGCGATCGTCGCGCTGGGGCACGGCGCGCTGGTCGCGCCGATCGGGCGCATACGGCGCGGGCGGACGCTGCGCGTTGCGCCGGTCCTGCTGCTGCAGGCCGGGCCGGTAGTCCCACGGCGCGGAGTACGCCGCTTGGGTCGACAGCGCGATCGCCAGTCCCACCAGTGCCAACAACCGTTTCATGCAATGGACCCCTGCTCTTCCCGTTTCACCCGGCGCATTCCGCCGCCATTATAGACACGCAGTCCGTGCGGCTCGCCGGTGTTTCGCGGCACCGCCTGCGATGTCGGTTAGACTAACGCAATGCCCCATACAGCGAAGAATGCGCGCCCGGTTTTTTGTAACAATTTGTTTCCTTTTGAAGCCGAGCAATAAACTTTTACACGCACCACGGCGCGACCCAGCCCGCCGCCGTATACCATTTCAGCCATGCCAGAGAGCAAGACCAAGATACTGGTCGTCGATGACGACCTGAGGCTGCGCGAGTTGCTGAACCGCTATCTGTCCGAACAGGGATTCAGCGTGCGCGCGGTGTCGGACGCGACGGACATGAATCGCCAGCTCGCGCGCGAGCGCTATGATCTGATGGTGCTCGACCTGATGCTGCCGGGGGAGGACGGGCTCAGCATCTGCCGGCGACTGCGCGGCGGCAACGAGACCATGCCGATCATCATGCTGACGGCCAAGGGCGACGACGTCGATCGCATCGTCGGCCTCGAGGTCGGTGCGGACGACTACCTCGCGAAGCCTTTCAATCCGCGCGAGCTGGTCGCGCGCATCCAGGCGGTGCTCCGCCGCAGGCCGGCGCCCCAGCCCCCTGGCGCGCCGTCACCGGACATGCAGGTGGTGGAATTCGGGGAATTCTCCTTCAATCTCGCAACCCGCAGCCTCAGCAGGAAGGGTGAGGACGTGCCGCTCACGACCGGCGAGTTCGCCCTCCTCAAAGTGCTGGTTCAGCACCCGCGCACGCCGCTTTCGCGCGACAAGCTGATGGAGCTGGCGCGCGGGCGCGAGTTCGGCGCATTCGATCGGTCGATCGACGTGCAGGTGTCGCGGCTGCGCCGCCTGATCGAGCCCGATCCCGCCAAGCCGGGTTTCATCCAGACGGTGTGGGGCTTCGGCTACGTTTTCATTCCTGACGGACGGGCGCGCGAGCAGTAGCGGCCGCCCCGGTCGATGATGCGCGCTACCGACCTTGGCGCCCGCCTGCTTGCGTTGATGCCGCGCACGCTGCTCGCGCGCAGCGTGCTGATGATCGCGTTGATCCTGGTCATCGCGCATTTCGCCTGGCTGCAGATCTTCCGTATATCGGAACGCGGGCCACGCGCGCGGCAGGTCGCGCAGCAGCTGGTGAGCGTGGTGAACCTCACGCGTGCCGCACTCGTCACTTCCCAGGCTGACAAGCGCTTTGCACTCCTCGCGGAGCTCTCGCGCAGCGAGGGCATCCAGATCTACATCTCTGATCCCGGTGAGGCCGTGCCACCGCTTCCCGATCGTCCCTTCCTGCAGACGGTCGCCGCCGAATTGCGCCAGCGGCTCGGGCCCGACACGCGGATGGCGGTCAGCCGCGGCGGAGTACGTGGCGTCTGGGTGAGCTTCACCATCGACGATGACGAGTACTGGGTAATGCTCCCGCGCGCGCGCATCGAGCGCAACGAGCCGTTGTGGTGGATAGGCTGGGGGCTGTTCGTGCTGGTCGCGGCGCTCGCCGGCGCCTACTTTCTGGTGGCGCGGATCAATCGCCCGCTGCGCCAGCTGACGCGCGCCGCGGCGCAGGTCGGCCAGGGCAAGATTCCGCAGCCGGTGGAGGAATCAGGCCCGACCGAGATCAGCACGCTCGCACGGGCGTTCAACCAGATGGCGGCCGACCTGAAGCGGCTCGACGAAGAGCGCGCGCTGCTGCTTGCCGGCGTCTCGCACGACCTGCGCACCCCGCTCTCGCGCATTCGCCTCGGCCTCGAAATGCTCACCGACGGCGGACAGTCCGACCTGAAGGAAGGCATCGAGCGCGATATCGAAGACATCGATGCGGCGATCAGCCAGTTCCTCGACTTCGCACGCCTTACCGATTCGGAGCCGGTCGCCGCAGAGGGCGATCTCAATGCACTCGTGCGCAGCATCGCGGAACGTTATGCGCGACTCGACCGCAACGTGTCGATGGCACTCAACCCGGTGCCGCCCCTGCCGCTGCGACCGTTGGCGCTGCAGCGGCTGATCCAGAACGTGGTGGAGAATGCGCTGCGTCACGGCGGAGGAACGGCCGAAGTCATGACCGGCGTCGCAGATGCGAAGGCTTTCGTCGAAGTGCTGGACCGGGGGCCCGGCATACCGGAATCGGAAACGGAGCAGATGCTGCAGCCCTTCACCCGTCTCGACAGCGCGCGGGGCGGACCGGGCACGGGACTGGGGCTCGCGATCGTGGATCGCATCGCGCGCGCGCACGGCGGCACAGTGCGGCTGCTTGCCCGCGAAGGCGGGGGGCTCCGTGTGCGCGTTGAGCTGCCGCTCGGCTCCTGAACGCTCGACCGTCGAGGCCGCGATCATCGGCCCAGCAGTGCAGGCGCCCTGCCCGCGCCCGGAGTGATTCTTTTTTAGTTTCCGCGAGCGGTGGTGTTGCGCAGGCGCAGCGAAAGCACGCGCCCCAGTGCCATCAGCAGATCGCGCGCGAGAGCCGGTTCGTCGTCGCAGAACGCCGCGAACACCTCGGGCGTGAGGCGCAACAGCTCTCCATCACCCACCGCCCATACGTTCACGGAGCGGGGCTGGCCGTCGAAAAAGGACTGTTCGCCGATCACGCTGCCCATGCCCACGCGGGCGATCGGTGTCGCGGCTTCGCCAACCGGATATGCGCCGACTTCCAGGGAGCCTGCGGCGACGAAGTAAAGCGCCCGGTCGCGTGCGCCGCGCTGAATCACCGTCTCTCCCGCACGAAAGCGCTGGGGTTCGGTGCGCGAGAGCAGCTTGGACCACGCCTCTTCGCTCCATCCAAGCTGCAGCTCATCGGCATGGGGCTCGCGGGACGCAGCCCGGCCGCGCGCGAAGACCGCGACATGGTCGACACCGCTCATCGTTGCTCCGGCGGTTGAGAACGCCGCGGATTATACATCGGCATCAAACCTCACAGCCGTTCACCGCAACGGCCACCGCTCGAGGATCTCATAGGCTGGAGTGCGCTCGCGCCGCACCGACTGCACCAGCACGAAGTCCCCGGCGCACCATTCAATGGACTGCGACAAACCCGTTCCCGGGCCGCGCCGCGCGTCCCGCAGCAACGTGACGTGCGGCACGTATCCGCGCGGTTCCCGTTGAAAACCGTGTGGATGCAACGCGCCCGCCATGGCGTCGACGAGCCGCTGCAATGGCGGCGGGCAGTGCGCGGCGCCTGCCCACACGATGCGGTTATGGCGCCAGTATCCGCAGCTATCCAGTTCCAGCACGAAGGGCTCGCCGCGGATGCCGTCCAGCGAACCAATGATGGACGGAATACGCGACGCAAGAACGTCGCCCAGAAATGCCAGCGTGACATGGAGGTTGTCGGGTCGCACGCCGCGACCGCCGCATGCGGTGCTGAACTCGCGGACCAACGCTGCGAGGGCAGTCCGGACCCGCTCGTCCGGCCGCAAGGCGAGGAAAAGCCGAGAAGCTGCGCCGGCGTCCTGCTCGCGGTTCAGTCCGATTCCTTCCCCCGCGGGTGGCGGCTGATCAAAGCGATCGCTTCGGCCGCAATGCCTTCGCCGCGCCCGATGAAGCCGAGGTTCTCCGCCGTCTTCGCCTTGATGTTGACCTCGCCCGCATCCAGCCCCGTGTCGGTGGCAATGTTCTGCCGCATCGCAAGAATGTAGGACGCGAGCTTCGGCGCCTGCGCGATGACGGTCGCGTCGATGTTCACGACGCGCCAGCCGCGCGCCGTGAGCAGGCTTGTCACCTCGCGCAGCAGTTTCCGGCTGTCGATGCCGCGATAGCGTTCGTCGGTGTCGGGAAAATGCGCGCCGATGTCGCCCAGCCCCGCCGCGCCGATCAAGGCATCGCACACCGCGTGCAGCAGCACGTCGGCGTCGGAGTGGCCCGCGAGTCCGCGCTCATGGGGAATGTCCACGCCGCCGATGACGAGCCTGCGCCCTGCCACCAGCGCGTGAACGTCGAACCCCTGCCCTATCCTCATCGTCACGTATTGGCGAGTCAGTAGCTGTTCAGTATCAGTTCGGCGAGCGCGAGGTCTTCAGGATAAGTGACCTTGATGTTGCGCGCATCGCCTTTGACCAGCCTCGGCTTGAATCCCAGGTTCTCCATGGCGCGCGCCTCATCGGTCGCCAGCCGGTGATCCATCGCCCGCAGGGCTTCGAGCAGCAGCCGGTAGCGGAACATCTGTGGCGTCTGCGCGCGCCAGAGCTGCTCGCGCGGCTCGGTATGCGCAACCCGCCCTTCCCCGTTGGCGCGTTTCAGCGTATCGGTCACCGGAACCGCGAGGAGTCCTCCGGCGTCGTCATCCGAGGCTTCGGCGATCAACCGGTCCAGCGCATTGCGTGCAAGACACGGCCGGGCCGCGTCATGCACCAATACCCAATCGGTGGTGGAAAGCGCATCGTGCACGGCGAGCAAGCCGTTGAACACGCTCGCGGCACGCGTCTCGCCGCCGCAGTAGAGGGGCACCAGCTTGGGCGCAAACGCGCGCCAGTCGTAGCGCGCGAAATGCGCATCGCCCTGTGCCAGAACCACGAAAACCTGCTCGATCGCCGGGTGCGCGCAGAGGCAGGCGACCGAATAGTGCAGCAGCGGCCTGCCGGAGAGCTCGTGATACTGCTTGGGCAGTTCGCCCGCCATGCGCGCCCCGCTGCCGGCTGCGGGAATCAGCGCGAAATATCTGGCCATTTCGGAGGGATCGAATCGGGACGAATACATTGTAGCAGCCGCTCGCCCGCGAGCCCGCAGGGCTATAATCGGTGCAGGTTGATTTGTCGCGGCACGCCCCGATCTGAAAGGATGAAAGCATCCCATACCGCAAGCACGCGCCCCGCAGCCGTCGCCGGAACGTTCTATCCGAGCGAGCGTGCGGAGCTGGCGCACGCGGTTGGAACGCTGCTCGCTCAAGCCAGATCGGATTCCGGCGGCGCAGTGCCGAAAGCGATCATCGCACCGCACGCGGGATACATTTATTCGGGTCCCATCGCCGCGAGCGTTTACGCGCGGCTCGAACCCGCAAGAGCGCGCGTCCGGCGGGTGGTGCTGATGGGACCCGCGCACCGGGTAGCGGTGCAGGGCCTCGCGCTGCCCGCGGCGGATGCTTTTGCCACACCGCTGGGCGAAGTAATCCTGGACGGCGAGGCAGTGGCGGCGGTGAGCACGCTGCCGCAGGTCGTACGCAGTTCTGCCGCGCATGCTTTCGAGCACTCGCTGGAGGTGCACCTGCCTTTCCTGCAGATGGTGCTCGACGCATTCACGCTGGTGCCTTTTGCGGTCGGGTATGCCGATGCGGCGCAAACTGCGGAAGTGCTCGATGCCGTATGGGGTGGCCCGGAAACGCTGATCGTCGTCAGCTCGGATCTATCACACTACCATCCTTATCGCGAAGCGCAGTCGATCGACCGGCGCACCGCGGACGAAATACTGGAATTGCGTACGGACATCACACATGACCAGGCGTGCGGCGCGACTCCGGTGACCGGGCTCAATCTCGCGGCGCAGCGGCGCGGGCTGAAGCCCCGGCTGCTCGATCTGCGCAACTCCGGGGATACCGCCGGGGATCGCATGCGGGTGGTGGGCTACGGGGCTTTTGCGTATTACGAGGGGCGCCATGATGAGTGCTGAATCGGCGCGGCCGCCGCTGGACGCCGGGGTCGTGCTGCTGCCGCTGGCGCGCGCGGCGATCGCGCGGGAGATCGGGCGGCCGCTTGTCACCCCCGAGGAAGGCCAGTGGCTGCGCGAGCCCGGTGCCTGCTTCATCACGCTCACCTACGAGACGCGGCTGCGCGGCTGCATCGGCACGCTGCAGGCGCATCGCGCGCTCGGCGAGGACGTGCGGCAGAACGCGGTAGCGGCAGCGTTTCGCGACCCGCGCTTCAAGCCGCTCACCGCGACCGAGTTCGACGGCGTGGAGGTCGAAGTGTCACTGCTGTCGGCGCTGGAGCCCGTGCTCTTTACCGATGAGCAGGACGCCTTGCACCAGCTGCGCGCCGGCGTAGACGGCGTGATATTCCAGTATGGCCATCACAAAAGCACCTTTCTGCCGCAGGTGTGGCGTGATTTCGCCGAGGCCGCCGAGTTCATGGCGCACCTCAAGTACAAGGCGGGCCTGCCGCCCGACTTCTGGGACCCCGAAGTGAGGATGTCCCGTTATACCGTTACCAAATGGCGCGAATCCGAATTGCGCGCGCTTACTGTAAGAGTGCCTGAGTCATGACCGAATCCCATTATCCCGGCCGCTACTGGCACATGCTGCCCGACGGGCGCATGCAGTGCGATCTGTGCCCGCGCGACTGCCGGCTCCGCGAAGGCCAGCGCGGCGCATGCTTCGTGCGCCAGCGCGTAGGCAACCGGATGATGCTCACGACCTACGGCCGCTCGTCGGGCTTCTGCATCGACCCGGTGGAGAAGAAGCCGCTCAATCATTTCTATCCGGGATCGAGCATTCTTTCGTTCGGCACCGCGGGGTGCAATCTCGCCTGCAAGTTCTGCCAGAACTGGGACATCTCGAAGTCGCGCGAGATGGATACGCTCGCCGACGAGGCTGCGCCGGAAGCGATCGCGCGCACGGCTCTGGATCACGCCTGCAGGAGCGTCGCTTTCACCTACAACGATCCCGTCATCTTCGCGGAATACGCGATGGACGTCGCGGATGCCTGCCGCGAGCAAGGCGTCAAGACCGTGGCGGTGACCGCAGGCTACATTCACGACCAGGCGCGGCGCGAGTTCTACGCCAAAATGGACGCGGCCAACGTGGATTTGAAGGGGTTCACCGACGAGTTCTATTTCAAGCTGTGCGGCGCGCGGCTGAAGCCGGTGCTCGACACGCTGGTGTACCTGAAGCACGAGACGGAGGTCTGGTTCGAGATCACCACGCTGCTCATTCCCGGGAAGAACGACAGCAGCGAGGAGATTCGCGCCGAGTCTCAGTGGATCATGCGCGAGCTGGGGCCTGACGTGCCGCTCCACTTCACGGCGTTTCATCCCGACTACAAGCTCACCGATATTCCGGCGACGCCCGCCTCGACGCTTACGCGCGCGCGTGAGATCGCACTGGCGGAGGGCCTGCATTACGTCTACACCGGCAACGTGCACGACGCGGCCGGCGGAAGCACGTATTGCCCGGGTTGCCGCAAGCCGCTGATCGTGCGCGACTGGTATCGCATCGAAGACTGCAAGGTGACGGCGGGAGGCCGCTGCCCGGCCTGCGGCCACGCCATCGCCGGGCGCTTCGAAGCGTATTCAGGTCAGTTCGGCCGGCGCCGCATCCCCATCGCCATCCACGCGCCGGCTTGACGATAGACCGCGCTTTTTCCCCGCAGCACGCCCGGCAGCGCCGTCCGCACATCAACGCCCTGTATAATCGCCGGTTTTTGTTCAGGTGATGCCGGATTTCCGCGTACCGGCGCCGGGGCAGCGCGCCCTGGCGCCGTACTTGCACGGGTCGAGCGACGCGCTCGGCATGGCCGAGCTCGCCCTGCGCGCGCGGCCGCTGCTTATCGTGACCGAGAGCGCGTGGCACGCGCAGCGCCTGCTGGACGAAATCCCGTTCTACGCGCCGCAGCTCAAGGTCCACCTCTTTCCCGACTGGGAAACGCTGCCTTACGACCATTTCTCGCCGCACCACGATCTGGTCTCGGAACGGCTGGCCACCCTGTACCAGATGATGCGCGGCGAGTTCGATATCGCCATCGTGCCGGTCACGACGGCGCTCTGCCGCGTGACGCCGGTCGAGTATCTCGCCGCGCATACTTTTTTCTTCAAGCAAGGCGAGAAGCTCGGGGGGGACGAACTGCGGCGCCAGCTCACGCGCGCGGGCTACACCCATGTGACCCAAGTGCTCGCGCCCGGCGAATACTGCTATCGCGGCGGCCTCATCGATCTTTTCCCGATGGGCAGCGTCCTGCCCTACCGCATCGATCTCCTGGACGACGAGATCGAAAGCATCCGCAGCTTCGACGTCGATACGCAGCGCAGCATCTACAAGGTGCCCGAAGTGCGACTGCTCCCCGCGCGCGAATTTCCGATGGACGAAGCGGGGCAGACGCGCTTCCGCCGGCATTTCCGGGAGCGCTTCGAAGGCGATCCCTCGAAAAGCCACGTCTACAAGGACATCAGCAAGGGCGTCCCGAGCGCGGGCATCGAATACTATCTGCCGCTCTTCTTCGACCAGACCGCGGTCATCACCGACTATCTGCCTGAGAACACGGTGGTGTGCCTGCAGGGCGGGCTGGAAGGCGCCATTACCGGGTTCTGGACCGAGACGCGCTCGCGTTACGACATGCTGCGCGGCGACCGCTCGAACCCGGTGCTCGCGCCCGACGAGCTGTTCCTCGCCGCCGATGAGTTTTTCGGCGCGATCAAGCCCTTCGCCCGCACCGAATTCCCGATCTCTCCTCGCGAAGCGGGAGTGAAGGCGGCTCCTTCGCCCTTGGAGCAAGGGGAAGATCGGGATGGGGGTGCGGTACCGCTGCCGCCGCTTGCGGTGGAGCGCCGCGCGGCGTATCCACTGCACAAGCTCCAGGATTTTCTTGCGAGCTACGGCGGGCGCGTGCTGATCCTCGCGGAGGGACAAGGCCGGCGCGAAACGATGCTGGAGTACTTCGCGGAGTACGGGCTCAGCCTCGCGCCCTGCAACGACTATGCGCAATTTGAGGCCTCCAGCGAGCGCCTCATGCTCGTCGCCGGGCCGCTCCACTGTGGTTATGTCCATACGGCGCGCGGTTTCGCGGTCATCACCGAAAACGAGCTCTACGCTGCGCAGGCCCGCACGCGGCGGGAGCGCGACGCCCGGCGCGCGACGAACGAAGGCATGCTGCGCGATCTCTCCGAGGTCAAGATCGGCGACCCGGTGGTGCACGAGCAGCACGGCATCGGGCGTTACCTCGGCTTGAGGACGATGGATCTCGGGGAAGGCACGACGGAATTTCTGACGCTCGAGTACGCCGGCAGCGACAAGCTCTACGTGCCGGTGTCCGGACTGCATCTCATCAGCCGCTACAGCGGCGCGGCGCCGGAAGCGGCACCCCTGCACCAGCTCGGCAGCGGGCAGTGGGAGAAGGCGAAGAGAAAAGCGGCGGCACAGGTGCGCGACACCGCCGCCGAGCTGCTCAATCTGTACGCGCAACGCGCTTCCCGCAAAGGCCATTCATTCGAGCTCCGGCAGCACGATTACGAGGCCTTCACCGAGGGCTTTCCCTTCGAGGAAACGCCGGACCAGGCCGCCGCCATCAACGCCACGCTCGAGGATCTCAAGGGCGGCAAGCCGATGGACCGCCTGATCTGCGGCGATGTCGGCTTCGGCAAAACGGAAGTCGCCCTGCGCGCCGCGTTTGTCGCCGTCGCGGACGGCAAACAGGTCGTCGTGCTGGTGCCGACCACGCTGCTCGCCGAGCAGCACTTCAACACTTTCAGCGACCGCTTCGCCGACTGGCCGGTCAAAATCGCGGAGCTGTCGCGCTTCCGCAGCGCCAAAGAGTCCGCCGAATCGCTGCGCGGACTGGCCGAAGGGCGCATCGACATCGCGATCGGCACGCACAAGCTGCTCGGCCGCGAGGTCAAGCTCAAGAACCTGGGCCTCGTCATCATCGACGAGGAGCACCGCTTCGGGGTGCGTCAGAAAGAGCGGCTGAAGGCGCTTCGCGCCGAGGTCGACGTGCTCACCCTCACCGCCACGCCGATCCCGCGCACGCTCGCCATGTCGCTGGAGGGTCTGCGCGATTTTTCCGTCATCGCCACCGCACCGCAACGCCGGCTCGCGATCAAGACCTTCGTCGCGCGCCACAGCCGATCGCTCATCCGCGAAGCGGTGATGCGGGAACTCAAGCGCGGCGGCCAGACGTATTTCCTGCACAACGCCATCGACACCATCCATCACGTCGAGGAATCGTTCGCCAAACTCGTTCCCGAGGCGCGCATCCGCGTCGCGCACGGTGAGATGCGCGAGCGCGAGTTGGAGCACGTGATGCGGGATTTCTACCAGCAGCGCTTCAACGTGCTGCTCTGCACCACCATCATCGAGACCGGGATCGATGTGCCGAGCGCGAACACGATCATCATCAATCGCGCCGACAAATTCGGGCTGGCGCAACTGCATCAGCTCCGCGGGCGCGTCGGCCGCTCGCATCACCAGGCCTACGCCTACCTGCTGCTGCCCGATGAGGGGAACATCACTTCCCAGGCGCGGAAGCGGCTCGATGCGATCCAGATGATGGAAGAGCTGGGCTCCGGATTCTTTCTCGCCATGCACGATCTCGAGATTCGCGGCGCCGGCGAGGTGCTCGGCGAAGCGCAGAGCGGCGAGATGCAGGAAGTCGGCTTCAATCTCTACTGCGCGATGCTGGATTCCGCGGTGCGCTCGCTCAAGCGCGGCGAGGAGCCCGATATCACCGCGCCGCTGGGCGTCACCACCGAGATCAATCTGCACGTGCCGACGCTGCTGCCCGCCGATTACGTGCTCGACGTGCACGAGCGGCTGGTGCTCTACAAGCGGCTCGCGAACTGCGAGGACGAGGCGGCGCTCAACGCGCTGCGCGAGGAGCTGATCGACCGCTTCGGGCCCTTGCCGGAGGCGGCGCGCGCACTGGTGGACAGCCATCGCCTGCGCATCCTCGGCAAGCCGCTCGGCATCGCCCGCATCGATGCCACCGACACGGCCGTGCAGCTGCAGTTCGTTCCTAAACCGCCGATCGAACCGATCAAGGTGCTCAACCTCGTCCAGAACCGGCGCAACTACCGGCTGGCGGGACAGGACCGGTTGCGCATCGAGGTAAAAATGCCAGACGTGAAAGCGCGCATCGCCGCCATACGCGAGGCGTTCACCGCGCTCCATTAGCGTGCGCTGAAGGAAGCGCTGCCGGCGCATACAGCGGAGGGCGGCAAAACTGCCGAGCGGTCGTCAGGCTTCGGTGGTAAGCTTGCCGTGCAGACGTCCCGAAAAAGGAGGATACATGAAGAACATCGCCGCCTTCGCGCCGGTCGTGCTGATCGCCGCCCTCGCTGCCGTGCCGGTCATGGGCCAGATGAAGGACGCCAAGCCGCAGGCCGCACCTGCAGCGAGCGGGAAAAAGGGCGTGGTGCTGAAGCAGGGAGAAAGGCCGGCGGCGCGCGCGGGGAGCCGCTCGCTTGCGAACGTGGACGCGCGCCATTGCCTGCAGCACACGACGAACATGGCGATCCATCGCTGCGCGGAGAAATACCGCCCGCGCTAACCGGCGTTTCCCGCATCGCGGCACGGTAATTTCGTCATTCCAGCGCAGGCTGGAAACCAGTTTTCCATGCACCTCGTAATCCAGGGGGCGGATGTGTCGACCCCGGACCTCAAGCAACTCGCGAAACTGTCGCGCGCCGGCCGCATCGAGCGCATCGCGGACACGGCGTTTCGCCTGCACGACGCGCAGCCTGCGGACGGTATTGCCGAAGCGTGCGAGCGCGCCCAACTCGATTACGCGCTGGTTCCGGAAGATCGCCGGCTCGCGGCCTTTCGCCTGCTCGTGATGGACATGGACTCGACGCTCATCACCATCGAAACCATCGACGAGCTCGCGGATCTGGTGGGGTTGAAGCCGCGGGTCGCGCAGATCACCGCGCGTGCGATGCGCGGGGAGATCGAATACGACGAGAGTCTGCGCAGCCGCGTCGCGTTGCTGGCGGGTCTCGACGAGACCGCGCTCGACCGCGTCTACGACGAACGGCTGAAGTTGAGTCCCGGGGCTCCGGACCTGCTCGCGGCGGCGAAACGCGCCGGCATCAAGACGCTGCTCGTCTCAGGCGGATTCACGCGCATCACCGAGCGGCTGAAACCCCGCCTGCGGCTCGATTACACCCACGCCAACACGCTGGAAACGAGCGACGGAAAGCTGACCGGCAGGATCGTCGGGCGCATCGTCAACGCGGACGGCAAGCGCGACGAACTGATCCGCGTGCGCGACGCGCTCGGCATCGAGCGCGCGCAGATCATCGCCATCGGCGACGGGGCCAACGACCTCAAGTTCATGGCCGAAGCCGGCGTCAGCGTCGCCTATCACGCCAAGCCGATCGTCCGCGGGCAGGCCACGCACGCGCTCAATCACGTCGGCCTCGACGGCATCCTCCACCTCTTCAACTGACGACAAACCGCGGTCATCCCGGCGCAGCCTGCCCTCCGAGGGGTGCAGCTGTCGGAAGCCATACTTATCGTCTTCCCAGCGCAGGCTGGGACCCGAGAGGCGCAGCTGTCGGAACCATACTTATCGTCTTCCCAGCGCAGGCTGCGATCCGAGAGGCGCAGCTGTCGGAAGCCATACTTATCGTCTTCCCAGCGCAGGCTGGGATCCAGAAAAACGGTTTCTTTGTAACCCGGAGTGCCTTCAGGCGTTATTCAGCGGAAAGCCGTCGTTGCCTCTTAGCGATGCCCAAACAGCCCTGCGTTTACATTCTCGCCAGCGCGCGCAACGGCACGCTTTACGTAGGCGTAACGTCCGATCTCATGAAGAGGATATGGGAGCACAAGAACGATCAGGTCCACGGGTTCACCGCCCGTTATGCTGTGCACGCTCTCGTATGGTATGAACCGCACGAAGGGATGGAATCGGCTATCCGGCGAGAAAAGGCAATCAAGGCATGGAAGCGCGCCTGGAAGCTGAGGTTGATAGAAGAAGCGAATCCCGATTGGCGCGATCTTTATGCCGGCATTCTTTGAATTCTGGATCCCAGCCTTCGCTGGGATGACGGACGAGGGGCTGGGATGACGGACGAGACGCTGGCTGATGACCGACGCGCCGGGACAAGCGCCACGCGAACCGTCATAACGACGTCATTAATCGTCATTCCAGCGGCAGGCTGAAATCCGAAAAGGCAGCCGAACCGCGGTCATCCCGGCGCTGGCTGGGATGACACGGACGCTGAGTGACGAACGAAGCGCTGGAATGCGATCAAGCAACGACGTGAGTGGGGTCGCCGGCGAGGAAGTTCTCGACGTTTTTAACCGCGAGCAGCAGCCCGTCGCACCGCACCTCCGGCGTCTGCCCGGCGTTGTGCGGCGAGACTACGGTATTCGACAGTCCCAGCAGCGGGTCGCCGGGCTTGATTGGCTCGTCGTGAAAAACGTCCAGCCCCGCGCCCGCGATCCTGCCGCTTGAAAGCGCATCCACCAGCGCGTCACGGTCGATGAGCGCGCCGCGTCCGGTATTGACCACGATCGCATCCTTCTTCATCAGCGCGAAGGCCTCGGCGCCGATGAAATCCTGCGTCTCGGGCGTGAGACGCAGGTGGAGTGTGATGACGTCGGCGCGGCGCAGGATCTGCTCCTTCGCGCCGGGTGTGATTCCCTGCGCGCGCAGCCGCGCAGGCTCCCCCCGCTGGCTCCAGCCGAGCACCTCCATGCCGAACGCGCGTCCGAAAGCAGCGACGCGACTGCCGATCGCGCCCGTGCCGAACACGCCGAGCGTCTTCCCGTGCATTTGCGTGAGCATGTCACGCGGCCACTCACCGGCCCGCATGTCGCGGTCGATGCGACACAGCTTGCGCGCCACCGCCAGCATGAGCGCGAAAGTATGCTCCGCGACCGCAATGGCGTTGACCCCCGGCGTGTTGCACACCGTAACCCCGTGCCGGGCGGCAGCGGCGAGATCGACATTGTCGGTTCCGGTGCCCCAGATGGAAATCATCGTCAGCGCCGGGCAAGCCTCAAACACGGCGTCGGTAAAGCGCGCGTAGGCGCGGATATTGATCGCGACCCGCGCATCGCCGATGCGCCGGATCAACTCGGATTCCTCCTCGGCGCCGCGCTCGGTATGCAGGCGCACCTCTCCCAACCGTCGTGCCTGGTCGTGCGCGGCGGATCCCTCGAAGACCGACGGGAAATCATCCGGCACGACGATCACGCGACCTCCCTTTGAATACCGTTCGCGCTGAGCGAGCGCAAGAGCGCAGTCGAAGCGCCAACCTCACCCCGCCGCTCGTGCTTCGACAGCCTTAGCACGAACGGCTGCAACCTACCGCCGCGCCTGCTGGTACAGCGGCATGACGCGCTGGGCGTACATCTGCAGATCCTGGATGCGGCTCTGGTCCGAAGGATGCGTAGAAAGGAATTCCGGCGTGCCACCCCCGCCCGCTTGCGCCATCTTCTGCCACAGCGTGATCGCAGCCCGCGGATCGAAACCGCCGCGCGCCGCAAGCTCGACGCCGATACGGTCCGCTTCGCGCTCGAACTCGCGCGAATATGGCAGCCCGAACGTCACGTCGGCGACGAGACCGGCGAGATCCTGCCCCAGCCCGCCCAGCCCGACAGCGGCGCCGATCACGCCCACCGCGAGCCCCTGCGCCATCTGCTGGGAGGCACGCTCCCGCCCATGTTCGCGCAGCGCGTGCGCAATCTCGTGGCCGATGATCGCGGCCAGTTCATCGTCCGTCAGCTTGAGCTTCTCCATGATGCCGGTGTAGACCGCGATCTTGCCGCCAGGCATCGCCCATGCGTTCACCTCGGGAGAACTGATGACATTGACTTCCCACTTCCAGCCCGGCGCATCCTGGCGAAACGCGCCGGTCGCGGGAATGAGGCGCTGCGTGATGGCGCGCACCCGCTGCACCTGCGCCGGGTTGCGGTTCAGGGCGCCTTTCTGCGATGCCGACTGCATGGTCTGCCGGTAGGCCGAGACCGCAGCGTTGTTCACCTGGTCCGACGACAGCAGCATGGCCTGCTTGCGGTCCACCCCCACGGCGCCTGCCTGCGTGGTCTGCACCGTCTCGCAGGCGGGCAGCGCCGCTGCCGCCACGATCGCCAGCACCAGCCCCCCACGACGAATTTTCGACCAGTCGCTCCACATGGGCCACCTCACCGTTCTTCAGTAGACAGGATAGCGCGAGTTACCGACGAGCTGAAACGGCAGCCATTCGCCGGCGCTTTCCCGACACAAGCCGTAGCGGAAAGGCCAGGCGGCGCGCCCCGGCGTAAAGAAGCGTAGATCGTGAAACCACACGCAAAGTTCGGGGTTCCCGCTCTCCACCTTGTACAGCACTGGATAGAGTGCGAACCAGCGAAAGAACGCAAACTGCGGCTGCGTCCAGGCCTCGCGTGCCGCCCGCGTTTCCCCGGGTGCGGTGCCATAGCGCGGTGCGACATTCCAGACCGCCTTATCAACCGGCAGGTATGGGGCGCTCAGCCTTGTTATGAATCCCGCCTCCACGCCGACACCTAGTGGCTTGCTCCGCACCAGGTTCACCAGGCTGTAGTGATAGTTGTCACCGTCGGTGATCACCACCATCCAGTTGAAGGGCGAAACCGGCCTCGGCTGCGCGGCGACGCTCGCATTGCTCTTGCCCGAAGAGCGCGCGTACGCCTCGCCGAACGCCTCGGCGCGCTGCTGCATGGCGTACTGCAGGCCGATATAGCACATCAGCACCACGAGCCCCGCCACGGCGGGCTTCCGCGACTGGCGCCAGACCCATGCGCCGATCAGTGCGGCGAGGATGATGCCGCTCAACCACAGGTCGATGATGAAAGTGGTGGAGAGCGCAAAGCGGGCATCGCTGAACGGGGCGAAGATCATCGTACCGAAAGACGTGATCCAGTCCCCGGCAATGTGGATCCCGATGCCCCATGCGAAAACACCGAAGTGCGCGCGCCATGCCGGCCCCCGGCGCCAGATCAGCGTGCAAAGCCATGCCAGCAGCAGGCTCCACAGCGGCAGCATGATCAGCGAGTGGGTCACCCCGCGGTGGTAGTAGAGGTACGACAGCGGGGACATCCACGAGGTCACCACGTCGAGATCGGGAAAGGCCGCGGCGAAGAACCCGAGCCCGATACGGCGCGAAAGGGGGATCGTATGCGGCGTTCCGGGACGGGGGGCGGTCGCGCGCGCGATCAATGCGCCCGACAGCGCGTGGGTCAGCGTGTCCATTTAAGACTCTAGTCCCAGCGGTCGTCGCGGACCTGGATCTCGCCCTCGTGGATGCGCACGGGAAACTTCGCGGTAGGCTCGTACGCCGGCGCGGAAAGCGCCTCCCCGGTGCGGATGCAAAAGCGCGCGCCGTGCCGCGGGCAGACGATCTCGTCGCCCTCAACCGTGCCGCCGGTCAGTTGCCCGCCGTCGTGCGTGCAGATGTCTTCGATCGCGTAGTATTCCCCGCCGAGGTTGAACACCACGATCGGCGCATCATCCGCCGTCACGGTGCGCCACTCGCCGGACGCAAGTTCTCCCACCTTCGCTACGGTGACCCAGCCGGACATCTCGCTTACCTTGCTTACTGGATATCCCTACCGCCTCATGCCGAAGTCCTGCCGGTAAAAGGGGTCAGAGTCGATTTTTTTGACAGCAACGAAAACGGGCAAAAAAAATCGACTCTGACCCCTTTTCTTCCCTATACGGCGACGACTTCGATATCCGGCTCGATCTGGCGCACCAGGCTCTCGATGCCCGCCAGCGTGCCGGAAATCGCACTCGGGCAGCTGCCGCACGCGCCCTGGTAGTGGACCATGAGCCGGTTGTTTTCCAGTCCCAGCACGTAGAGATCGCCGCCGTCGCCCTGCAGGTACGGCCGCACCTGCTCGTCCAGGATCTCGTTGATGCGGTCGAGCCTTGCGCGATCCGCTTCGCTCAGATTTTCCAGATTCGCGCCCGCGGCAACCTGGCTCGCAATCTGCGCGGAGCCTTCGTCGGCGCCCGGCGCATCGCGAATCGGCGGCGCCAGCTTGCGCATGAGCTCCTGCCAGTCCGCCTTCCCGTCCTGCGTCACCGTGATCCAGTGATCGACGTAGAACACGTTGGTGACATGCTCGATTTCGAAGAGGCTGGATGCGAGCGGATCGTCCTTCGCCTCTTCCATGCTGTCGTAGGCGCGCGTGACACCCCACGTGAGCGGCTCACGCAGGATGAACTTCATCGCGTTGGGATTCGGCGTCGGCTCGATTTCCGCGATCTTCGGCATGATGTTCTAGGCGCCGCTGCCCATGGGCGCGTGCATGGGATCGCCCTCGGCCTCGGTCGAAGTGGATTCGATGGCGTTGAACGCGGCGTGCAGCGTGTGCCACGGGAGGATCGCGCACTTGACCCGCGTCGGCAGATCGCGCACCCCGGAAAATACCGTGAGGCGACCGAGATGGTGCGGGCCGCTCTGGGGATCGAGCTTGCCGGTCGCCATGTCGCGGAATTCCTGCACCAGCTGCTCGGCATCCTCGCGGGTCTTGCCCTTGACGATGGTGGTCATCATCGACGCGGACGCCTTGCAGATTGCGCACGACTCGCCCTGGAAGTTGATCGCGCCGACCACGTCGCCATCGACTTTCATCGTGAGGTGAATGTGATCGCCGCACAGCGGATTGACGCCCTCCGCCCGGTGCGTCGCATCCTTGAGCGTGCCCCGGTTGCGGGGCTTCCTGTTGTGATCGAGGATCACTTCCTGGTAGAGCTGCTTGCTGTCGGCCATATCGATTAAAACAATCGTCTTCCCGGCGTCGAGAGCCTGTCCCGGAAGGTTGTAATCCGGGAGCGCGATCCACAGAGAGCCTGGATTCCGGCTTTTGCCGGAATGACGGTCCAGCGCCTCATCCGAACACCTGCTGCACACGGCGGATGCCGGCGGCCAGCGCATCGACTTCCGCCATCGTATTGTAGAACGCGAACGACGCCCGCGACGTCGCCGGAATCTTGAAGCGCTGCATCACCGGCTGCGCGCAGTGGTGCCCGGTGCGCACTGCAATGCCATCCTCGTTGAGCAGCGTACCGACGTCGTGCGGATGCACCCCCTCCACGAGGAACGACAGCACCGCCGCCTTCCTTTCCGCCGTGCCGATCAGCCGCACGCCCGGCATCCGGTTCAACTGCTCGGTCGCGTAATCGAGCAACGTCGACTCGTGCGCGGCGATGCGCGCCATGCCGATCGCCGTCAGGTAATCGATCGCCGCACCGAGGGTGATGGCGGCCGCGATCGGCGGCGTGCCCGCCTCGAACTTGTACGGAATCGTGTTGTAAGTCGTCTTCGCGAAGGTGACGGAGAGGATCATGTCGCCGCCGCCCTTGTACGGCTGCATCTTCTCGAGCAGTGCCGCCTTCCCATAGAGCACGCCGATTCCCGTCGGCCCGCACATCTTGTGCCCGGAAAACGCGTAGAAATCGCAGTCAAGATCCTGCACGTCGATCGCCATATGAGGCGCCGCCTGCGCGCCATCGACCAGCACCGGCACGCCGTGCTCGTGCGCGATGGCGATCATCTCTTTCACCGGGTTGATCGTGCCCAGCGCATTCGACACGTGGCCCACGCCGACGAATCTCGTGCGCTCGGTAAAGAGCTTGCGATACTCGTCGAGCAGCAGTTCGCCACGGTCGTCGATCGGCACCACGCGGAGCTTCGCGCCCTTCTCTTCCGCCAGCATCTGCCACGGCACGATGTTGGAATGGTGCTCGAGCGTGGTCAGGATGATCTCGTCGCCGGCGCCGATGAATTTCCGCCCGTAGCCGTGCATGACGAGATTGATCGCGTCGGTCGTGCCGCTGGTGAAAATGATTTCGCGGTCTTCCTTCGCGTTGATAAACGCCCGCACCATGCGCCGCGCGGCCTCGTACTCCGCCGTGGCCTTCTCCGACAGATAATGAACGGCGCGATGTATGTTGGCGTGCTCGCTCGACTGGTAGCGCACCCATCTGTCCATGACCGGCTTCGGCATCTGGCTCGAGGCGGCGTTGTCGAGAAACACCAGCGGTTTGCCGTTGATCTTGAGATCGAGGATGGGGAAATCGCGGCGTATGCGCGCGACGTCGAGCGCCGGCTGAAGCCCGTCGCGCACCGCGTTCATGATGGCAGTTTCGCGCTTCATTCGGCGACCTGTGTCTGCTCGAGGACCACGCGCTCCAGCCGCTCGACCAGTGTGGGCACCGGCAGCCGGTCGATCACTTCGGCGCCGAACGCGTACGTCAGCAGGTTGCGCGCGCGCGCCTCGGGCAGCCCGCGACTCCTCAGGTAGAAGAGCTGCTCGGCGTCGAGCTGTCCCACGGTCGCGCCGTGCGCACACTTCACGTCGTCGGCGAAGATTTCGAGCTGCGGCTTGGTGTCGACGTGCGCCTTGGGCGAGAGCAGCAGGTTGCGACTCTGCTGCGCCGAATCGGTGAGTTGCGCACCGGCCCGCACCAGAATCTTGCCGTTGAAGACGGCGTGGGCCGCGTCCGCGACGATGCATTTGTGGAGCTGCCGGCTGCGGCCGTTGGGCTTCGCATGATCCATTGCCGTATGGGTGTCGGCCAGCTGACGGCCGGAGATGAGCGTGAGCCCGTCCATCGAACACTCGGCGCCCTCGCCCTGCTGGACGATGTTCACGTTATTGCGTGAAATGCGCGCGCCGAGCGTGACGGTATTCGATTCGTAGCGCGCGTCCCTGGCAAGCGATACGGCGCAGTGCTTGATGTGAAACGCGCCGCGGGCCTCGCGCTGCAGCGCGACGTGCCGCACGCGCGCGCTGTCCGCGACGATGATCTCGGTCACGGCATTGGTCAGGTAGCTGTCGGCGCCGTCGAGCGCCAAATATTCCTCGACGATCGTGCACTCGGCATCCGGATCCGTCACCACCAGGCAGCGCGGATACGAGACCGTTTCTCTATGCGTGGAGACGAAGCGCAGATGCACGGGCGCGGGACAGGTGCGCCCTTTCGAGATCGAAATCAACGCGCCGTCGTGCAGGCGCGCGGTATTGACCGCCGCGAAAACGTCGCGATCGAACCGGGCATGGCACGCAAGATGCTTCTCCAGCAGCGACGCGTGTTCGTTCAGGGCGCTTGCCAGATCGGCCACGAGCACGCCCGCCGGCAAACCGGCATTCGACGACAACTCGCGCGCGTAGATGCCGTCCACGAAGGTGAGATAAGTCGCCGTCTCGGGCAGCAGCAGATCTGCAATGTCGGAGGCCGCGACACGGATCCCGCCGTCGGCGGCCTGGACCTTCGTGCGCGTCAGCGGCGTGATGTCGGTGAACCGCCACTCTTCATCGCGCGTCGTCGGCACGTTGAGCGCGTTCGCCCGCTCGAGGGCTTCGCCGCGCCGCGCGTTGAGCCAGGCGTGCGGCGCGCGCGGCAGCCGGCCGCTTCCCTCGAGCAGCGACTGGACGTAAGGATGAGGCGCCGTCGCGACCGTCATGCCGCTGCCTTGCTCCTCGCCTTGTATTCGTCCACGACCCAGTCGTAGCCGCGGCTTTCCAGCTCGAGCGCGAGCGCCTTGTCCCCGGTCTTGATGATGCGCCCGCCCTCCATCACGTGCACGTAATGCGGGATGATGTAGTTGAGCAGCCGCTGATAGTGCGTCACCAGCACGCAGGCGTTGTCCGGCGTGAGCAGGCGGTTGACGCCGCCCGCCACGACGCGCAGCGCGTCGATATCCAGACCGGAGTCCGTTTCGTCGAGGATCGCGAGCTTCGGCTCGAGGATCGCCATCTGCAGGATCTCGTTGCGCTTTTTCTCGCCGCCCGAGAATCCCTCGTTCACGCTGCGCTCGAGAAAGCTCGGATCGATTTCCAGCATTTTTATCTTGTCGCGCAAGAAATCGTCGAACTCGAGCGGATCGAGCTCGTCCTTGCCGCGCGCCGCCTGCACCGTGTTGTACGCAAGCCGCATGAAGCCGCTGTTGCTCACGCCGGGAATTTCGACCGGGTACTGGAATCCCAGGAACAGCCCCGCGCGCGCGCGCGCTTCGGCGGACATCTCGAACAGGTTCTTGCCTTCGAAGCGCACTTCACCGCTCACCACTTCGTACGCCGGGTGGCCGGCAAGCGCCTTCGCAAACGTGCTCTTGCCCGAACCGTTGGGCCCCATGATCGCGTGGACTTCGCCCGCGCGCACGGTGAGGTCGATGCCCTTCAGGATCTCGAAACCCGCCACCATGGCGGTGAGCCCGCGCACTTCGAGCAGGATTTTTCCGTCGCCTCTCGTCATCCCACGCTGCCTTCGAGCTTGAGGCCGAGGAGCTTGGTCGCCTCGACCGCGAATTCCATCGGCAATTGCTGGAACACGTCCTTGCAGAAGCCGTTGATGATCATCGAGACCGCCTCTTCGGTGCCTACGCCGCGGCTCTGGAAATAAAAGAGCTGGTCTTCGCCGATCTTTGAGGTCGTCGCCTCGTGCTCGACTTTGGCCGTCGCGTTCTGCACCTGGATGTACGGAAACGTATTCGCGCCGCACTTCGAGCCGATCAGCATCGAGTCGCACTGCGAATAATTGCGCGCGCCCGCGGCCTTCGGGCCGATCTTCACCAGCCCGCGGTAGCTGTTGTTCGAGTAGCCGGCGGAGATGCCCTTGCTGACTATGGTGCTCTTTGTGTTGCGCCCGATGTGCACCATCTTTGTTCCGGTATCGGCCTGCTGATGGTGATTGGTGAGCGCGACCGAATAAAATTCGCCCACCGAGTTGTCGCCGAGCAGCACGCACGAAGGATACTTCCACGTGATCGCCGAGCCGGTCTCGACCTGTGTCCATGAAATGTGTGAATTGACGCCCTTGCACAGGCCACGCTTGGTGACGAAGTTATAAATGCCGCCGACACCTTTCTCGTCGCCGGCGTACCAGTTCTGCACCGTGGAGTACTTGATGCGCGCGTTGTCGAGCGCGACGAGTTCCACCACCGCGGCGTGGAGCTGGTTGCTGTCGAACTTCGGCGCGGTGCAGCCTTCGAGGTACGAGACCGATGCGCCTTCTTCGGCGATGATGAGCGTGCGCTCGAACTGCCCGGACTCTTCGGTGTTGATGCGAAAGTAGGTCGAAAGCTCCATCGGGCACTTGACGCCCCTGGGGATGAAGCAGAACGAGCCGTCGGTGAAGACCGCCGTGTTCAATGCCGCGTAGTAGTTGTCGCCGGGCGGCACGACGCTGCCCATGTACTTGCGCACCAGCTCGGGGTGATCGCGCACCGCCTCCGAAATCGAGCAGAAGATGATGCCGGCTTCGGCGAGCTTCTTCTTGTAGGTCGTCGTGACCGATACCGAGTCGAAGATCACATCGACCGCCACGCCCGCCAGCGCCGCGCGCTCGTTCATCGGCACGCCGAGCTTCTCGAAAGTGCGCAGAAGCTCCGGATCGACGTCGTCCATGCTCTTCAGCTTCTTCGCCTTCGGCGCCGAGTAGTAGATGATGTCCTGGAAGTCGATCTTCGGGTACTTGACGTTCGGCCACGCCGGCTCTTCCATCGTGAGCCAGTGACGGTAGGCCTTGAGACGGAACTCGAGCAGCCACTCCGGCTCGTTCTTCTTCGTCGAGATGAGCCGGATGATGTCCTCGTTGAGCCCCTTGGGCGCGGTCTCCGCTTCGATTTCCGTGCGGAAACCGTGCTGGTAAGGCCGGTTGACCAGGTTGTCCAATACTGTGCTCATCGCTCTCTCAAAATCGGTCAAAATCGGGGTCAGACCCCTGTTTCGTTTCCGTCATCCCGGCGCAGTCCGGGATCCAAAAGCAGCGCCTGGGTTCCGGATCATCGTCCGGAATGACGAGCGGTACTCGCGGTTCATGCATCCGCCCCATCGGTCACGCGGCATCCTCCTTCACGCTGAAGCTTTCGCCGCAGCCGCACGTCGCGTCCACGTTCGGGTTGTTCACCTTGAACACCTGCTTGAACCCTTCGCGCACGAAGTCGAGCGTCGAGCCGTCAAGGAATGCGAGACACTCGTCGTCGACCACCACTTTCGCGCCGTGGCCTTCGAACGGATGGTCGCACGCGCCTACTTCGTCGGCGTAGTCGAAGGTGTAGGCGAAGCCCGAGCAACCCACTTTCTTCACGCCCAGGCGCAGGCCGAGGCCGGCGCCTCGCTTCGCGAGCTGCGCCTGAATCTGTTTTGCCGCGTTCTCGGTCAACTGTATTGCCATGTCTCTCACCTCTGTTCCGTCATTCCTCGAAAAAGGAGTCAGGGTCAATTTTTCCTATGTCCAAGGTCAATCCCGCTCGCACAAAAATCGACCCTGCTTTTTCTCGCTGGGATGACGCCGGTCACACCGCCACCGCGGTCATTTCCTTGAGCCGCGCCACTGTTGTCGCAAGCGTCCTCAGGAACGTCTCGACCTCACCCATGGTGTTGCCCGCGCCGAGGCTCAGCCGCGCCGCGCCGCGCGCCACATCAGGCGCCACGCTCATCGCGAGCAGCGTCGCGCTCGGCTCGGTGCTCGCACTCGAACACGCCGCGCCGGCCGCGACCGCGTAACCCTGCTTGTCCAGCTCGATCACCAGCGCCTCGCCGTCGATGCCCTTGAACGCGAAATAGCTCGTGTTCGGGATGCGCCGCGCACGCTCGCCGAAGATCAGCGCGCCCAATTCGTGCAGGCCCTGCTCCACGCGATCGCGCATCAGCTCGAGGCGCGTGGTCAACTCGCCCATGCGATCCGCAGCGAGTTCGCACGCCTTGCCAAATCCGACAATCGCGGGCACGTTTTCGGTTCCCGAACGCAATCCTGATTCGTGCCCGCCGCCCGCGAGCAGCGGACGCAGCTCCAGCCGCTTGTCCACGACCAGCGCCGCCGCACCTTTCGGCCCGTAGAGCTTGTGCGCGGATATCGTCATCGCGTGCACGCCGAGCGCCGGGAAATCCACCGGGACCTTGCCGAGCGCCTGCACCGCGTCGGTGTGCATCCATGCGCTGGCACGCCGCGCTCTCGCCGCCACCGCGCCGACATCCTGGATCACGCCGGTCTCGTTGTTGGCGAGCATCACGGAGACGATGCCGGTCGGCTGAGTGAGCGCCGCATCGACATCGTCGAAATCGATTTCGCCATCGCGCGTCACCGCGAACTTCCGCACGTTCCAGCCCTGCCGCGCCAGATCCTGCGCGGGCTTCGCCACGCACGGATGCTCGATCGCGCTCACCGCGACCTGCGTCGGCTTCAAGTAGCCCGCCGCGCCCTTGATGAAGAAGTTGTTCGCCTCGGTGCCGCCGGAGGTGAACACCACCTGCGAGGGCTGCACGTTCACCAGCGCCGCGACCTGCTCGCGCGCATCGTTCACCGCCTTGCGCGCGATCGTGCCGAACTCGTGGCGGCTCGACGCATTGCCGTATTCGCCGCGCAGATAGGGCAGCATGGCGTCGAGCACCCGCGGATCGACGGGGGTCGTGGCGTTGTGATCGAAGTAAACGTGGCTCATCGCAGAAAAAGGCGCTACGCCGATACCGGAACCCGCTTGTGGGGACCCTCGCGCATGTCGTGCACCGGCGCGATGCCCGATTCCTTCGCTTTCTGGTTGTCCACCAGTTGCCGCAGGCTGACCGATTCCAGGTAACCGAAAATGCGGTCGTTCAGCGCCGCCCACAAGTCGTGCGTAAGGCACTTCTGGTCGTCGTGGCAGTTCTCCTTGCCGCCGCACTGGGTGGCGTCGATCGGCTCGTCCACGGCAAGGATGATGTCCGCGACGCTCACCTTGCCCATGTCCCGCGCGAGGTTGTAGCCGCCGCCCGGGCCGCGCACGCTTTCCACCAGCCGATGGCGGCGCAGCTTGCCGAACAACTGCTCCAGATAGGAGAGCGAAATCTTCTGCCGCCCGCTGATTTCCGCGAGCGTCACCGGACCACTGCCGTGATGCATGGCGAGGTCGACCATTGCCGTCACCGCGAACCGTCCCTTAGTCGTCAGTCTCATAGGTCGCCTTCACAATAGTGAAAGTAAACAAATACTTGCGTATAAATCTCATACGCCACTATTTTGGTCAACTATACCTTTCCCGACTAATTTAGTCAACTATCTTGTTGAGATAGTTCGCATCGAGTTTTTCGCCCTGCCGATCCTCGATCTTGCCGCCGAGGCGCTTCAGTTCCTCGCACATGCGCTCGAGGCGCTTGTCGGTCTCGGCGCAGTGGTCGATGAGTTCGTGTATCGCCTTCACCACCGGATCGTTGATGCCGTTTGCGACAGCGTAGGCGGCGAAGCGGCCCGCTATCGTGCCGCGGCTTTCCACCACGCGCGCCGGAATGCCGATCACGGTGGCTCCGGCCAGCACTTCCTTCACCACCACCGCATTCGAGCCGACGCGCGCGCCGTCGCCGACGATGATGGGACCGAGGATTTTCGCGCCCGCCCCGACCACGACGCCTCTTCCGAGCGTGGGATGGCGCTTGCCCTTGTTCCACGACGTCCCCCCGAGCGTGACCCCGTGGTAGAGCGTGCAGTCATCGCCGATTTCCGCGGTCTCGCCGATCACGACGCCCATGCCGTGGTCGATGAAGAAGCGCTGGCCGATCGATGCGGCGGGATGGATTTCGATGCCGGTCAGCCAGCGCCCGATGTGCGAGATGAGCCGCCCCAGCCACTTGAATTCGGCCTGCCAGAACCAGTGCGCCAGACGATGGATCAGCGTCGCGTGCAGTCCGGGATAGCAGGTGATGACCTCCCAGGTGTTGCGCGCGGCGGGATCGCGCTCGAAGACCACCGCGATGTCCTCTTTCAAACGGGAAAACATGGGTTGTCCGGAACCGCTTTCTGTTTCGCAGGAAGACGGTTATCGAATCCAGTAATCTATTTCCAAGTATTTTAGTCAGGTATTACCGTACCGGCAATACGCGCGCCGATTCAACGGCATGACTGCAAGAGAAAAGAGGTAAATAGGGGACAGACCCCGGTTTCGGCCCGGCGCGAAATAGGGGTCTGTCCCCTGTTTCATTTTCGGCGGAAGGACTTCAATATGCCGCGGAGGATGTTCACTTCCTCCTTCTCCAGCCGCGCGCGGGCAAAGAGCCGCCGCAGCCGCGGCATGAGTTTCTTCGGATGCTCGGGATCGAGAAAGCCCACTTCCACCATCGTGCGTTCGAGATGCTCGTAGAACCCTTCGACCTCTTCGTGGCTCGCCAGCTCGCGCGGGCGCTGCGGCGACGCGCCCGCAGCCTCACCGATCGCCGCCATTCGGAGCTCGTAGGCGAACACCTGCACCGCCGCCGCCAGATTGAGCGATGAGTAATCCGCCGCCGCAGGTATCGTCGCGAGCAGCCGGCACTTGTTCACTTCCTCGGTGGTGAGGCCGAAGGTTTCGTTGCCGAAGACGAGCGCGGCCTCCTGTGCGCGCGCCGCGCCCACAACCTGCCTCGCCGCTTCCCGCGCTGAAACTTCGGGTACTGCGATCTCGCGGCTGCGCGCCGAGCAGGCCACCGCGAACGCCACGCCGGCGAGCGCGTCGTCGAGCGTGGCGCACACGACCGCATCATCGAGCACATCGGTCGCGCGCGAGGCCAGCCACGCCGCTTCAGGATCGGGATAGCGCTGCGGCGCGACCAGATAGAGCCGCGCAAGCCCCATCGTTTTCATCGCGCGCGCGCTCGCGCCGATGTTGCCCGGGTGCGTCGCGCCGTTGAGCACGATGCGGATATTTTTGAGCGCCTCTTCGCGATTCACTTACAATGCCGCCTGCCATGCATCCCATGCTCAACATCGCCGTGAAGGCGGCGCGCCGCGCGGGCAACATCATCAATCGCGCGACGCGCAATCTCGACGTCGTGGCCGTGCGCGAGAAGACCGCGAACGACTATGTCTCGGAAGTGGACCACGAAGCGGAGCAGGCGATCATCAGGACGCTGCACGAAGCGTACCCCGACCATTCGATTCTAGCAGAGGAAAGCGGCGCTTCCGGCAGCTCGGAATACCAGTGGATCATCGATCCGCTCGACGGCACACGCAATTTCCTGCACGGTTTTCCACAGTACGCGGTCTCCATCGCGCTCATGCATCGCAAGGTCCTCACGCAGGCGGTGATCTACGATCCCACGCGTAATGATCTCTTCACGGCGACGCGCGGGCGCGGCGCTTTCCTGAACGAAACACGGATGCGCGTCAGCAAACGCGCGGACCTCAAGCCGAGCCTCGTGGGCACCGGGTTTCCGTTCCGGCAGCTCGACCACATCGATGCGTACCTCGGGATGCTGCGCGACGTCATGTCGAACAGCGCGGGCGTGCGACGCGCCGGTGCGGCCTCGCTCGATCTCGCCTACGTCGCGGCGGGGCGGCTCGATGCGTTCTGGGAAATCGGACTGAGCCCGTGGGACATCGCCGCCGGCGCGCTGCTCATCACCGAAGCGGGCGGACTCGTCGGCGATCTGGAAGGTAATTCGGGTTATCTCGAAAGCGGCAACGTCGTCTCCGGCAATCCGAAAATCTTCGCGCAGATGATCCACCTTCTCGCGCGCCACCTCACACCGTCCCTCCGCTCGCGCGCTTGATCGTCATTCCGGACGACTAAGCGAGGCGGGCGTCGAGGCGCTGCGCGAGCCAGTCGGCGACGAGATTCGCACCGACCTGCCGGTTGTCCTCCTGGCAGTGATCGCTGCCGCCCTCGTGCGCGGCGACGACTTTCAGCGTTTTGTCCGGCGCGCCGACCGCCTCGTACAGCCGCTGCGCGAATTCGAGCGGCACAATGTTGTCGTTCTCGCCGTGGATGCAATAGAACGGACACTGGATTTTTTCCGCGACGCCCGCCAGCCGATAATTCTCGAGCTTTTTCATGCACGCCTCCATGTCCGGCATGCCGAGCACCCACGGCAACTGGAACGGCGGCGCGGACAGCTTCGTCCCACCCGACTCCATGATCTTGCGCCGCCGCACCCACGATTCGTGATAATCCCAGTGCCCGCCCCACGCGACGCACGCGGCGAAGCGCGGCTCCATCGCGGCAGCGCGCGGTGCATAGTAGCCGCCCATGCTGAATCCCATCACGGCGATGCGTTTCGGATCGACATCCGCACGCGCGCTCATGTAATCGAGCGCCGCCCGCCCTGGCACTTCGTAATCATAGCGGCTGGGAATGCCCTGCAGCCGCAATGCCTCACCCTGCCCCGGCCCGTCGATCGCGAGCACGTGGATGCCGCGACGTGCCAGCTCGACGCCGCCGAAAAGCACGCTCATCTCCTTCGCGTTGTCGAGCCCGTCGAACATCACCACCGCCGGCGCGCGGCCGGCCGCATCGGACCTGAAGAACCACGCCGGCAGCGTCGTGCCCTCGTACGGCACCTCGACGCGTTCGATGTTCGGATAGCGCCGCGCGATCCCCTTGCGGAAACACCGCAGGCAACTGCGATACGTCTCCCACTTGCGCTCCGAAGGCGGGATGAAGCGCTCACCGCAGAAGTAATAGATCGCGGCGCGCAGGTAGTAACTGCCCGCCGTCAACTGGCAACCGTCGCGCTCGGCCGCTTCGCCGAATCCCTCGATGCGCCGCGCCATCGCGGTCCATTCCTGCCACCACTTTTCGTTGTCGCCGACGTGGGCCTTCAGCTTCTGCCCGATCTGATCGATCTCGCCGAGCGCCGCCGCGCCCCACGTCTGCATTTCGATGCCGAACATCATGCCCTGCGACCACATGTGGTTGCCGGGGAAGTACTCGAACCAGTGACTCATTTCGATCCTTGCATTCGGGGATTGATGCGAAATCCCGGTTTACACCGGTGCGGGGCTATGCGATATGGCGAACGCGTCCTACGACCCGCGGGTGGCGGACCACGTCCCGCCGGCGCCGCCCTTCGTCTTACCGCTGATCGAATCGCCCCTCACACGGCCGAGGTAAGTGACCCCGCCGGCCGAGAAACTGAGCTGATCGCCGAGCAGCTTGGCACTGCCGATGGGCAAACGCCTGCCCTCCAAGGTCAGGGTGCCCGAGACGTTCTGATACCGCTGTTGCAGCGTCAGTTCGCCGTTGGGCAGCTTCCAGATGCCCGACACTTTCGCCGGCACGATGTAGAGGTGCGCGGTGCACCATGCGCCGCAATCGCCCTCCGCGCGCTCGGTGACGTCGGGGCTCCAGTCGGGAATCTCGAACGCGTTGATCACGATGCGCGAACCGGGGCGGAGATCGAGAAACTTTTGCTTCATCTTCTCCATGTTCTCGGGCAGCAGGAACAGGGCAAGCACGGTCGCCTTGGAGATATCCGCGATGTACATGTCGCCCTGCACGAACTGCGCCTTGTCGGCGACGCCTTCTTTCTCGGCCAGCTTGCGCGAAAAATCCACGAGATCGGGGTTGTATTCGACGCCGAGTCCGCGCACGCCGCGCTTCGCCGCCGCGATGATGTTGCGCCCGTCGCCCGAACCGAGGTCCATCACGAAGTCCTTCGGCGTCACTTTCGCGAGATCGAGCATCTTCTCGACCAGCACGTGCGGCGTCGGCACCCACACCGCGTCCCGGCCGGCCTGGCCTTCCACGGGAAGGTAGGGCTTCTTCGCTGCTTCAGCGGGTTTCTCGACCTCGCCGCCGGCTTCCGGTTTGGGCGCTTCCTCGGCAGCGGCGGAATATCCCGAGAAAACGGCGAAACACACTACCGACATCAATCGTAGCGCATGCTGCAAACGGCTCATTCTCCCCTCCTTCAAACGCTATCCGTCAGCGCAGCCCGAAGCGCTGCGGGCGGTATTATAGGGGGTTACAGCACGCGCGAGGCGCGCCACGACCCCGCCGCGGTGCCCTTCATCTTGCCGCTCATGGCATCGCCCTTCACGCGCCCCACGTAGGTGACGCCGGCCACGCTGAAGCTGATGCGATCGCCATGCAGCCTGGCGTTGCTGATGGGCGTGCGCGTGCCGTTCGCCGCGAGCGTCCCGGAGACGTTCTGGTAAGTCTGCTCGAGCGTCAGCTCGCCGGCGGGCAGTTTCCACGTTCCCGCAACGTTCGCCGGCACGATATAGAGATGCGCCGTGCACCACGCGCCGCAATCGCCGTCCACGCGCTCGGTCACATCGGGCTTCCACTCGGGGATGTCGAAGCCGTTCATCACGATGCGAGAGCCCGGCGGCAGCTCCAGGAACTTCGCCTTGAGCCTCTCGAGATTCTCCGGCAGCAGGAACAGCGCAAGCACCGTCGCCTTCGATATGTCGGCTTCATACATGTCGCCCTGCACGAACTGCGCCTTGTCCGCGACGCCTTCTTTCTCCGCGACGCGCCGCGACAGATCCACCATGTCCTGATTCCATTCGACCCCGAGTCCGCGCGCGCCGCGCTTCGCCGCGGCGATGATGTTGCGCCCGTCGCCCGACCCCAGATCCATCACGAAATCCTTCGCCTTGACCTTCGCGAGGTCGAGCATCTTCTCGACCAGCGCATGAGGCGTCGGCACCCACACCACGTCCTTGCCCGCCTGGCCCTCGCGCGGCTCGAAAGGCTGAGGCGCGGTTTCGGCGGCGGTGGCGAGTGCGGCGAAAAGTGCAAAACCAACTACGGCTGAAAGCTGAACTGCGCGATGCAAGCGGACCACCTGTTCTACTCCTCGAAAAGTTCGTGTATCTGCAAATTACGGAAGGCCGAGAGGATGTATCAAGGCTGCCTTACACGAAACTTACAGCGACCATCCGGCATGTAGTTTTTTCAGCGCCGGACACAATTACAAGGAAAGCGCGGGCAATCACGCGGCGCGTTTTTTCGCGGTGTGAGTGACAGCGCGGAAACGTTTAGTGCGGCATGCGGCTTGCTTGGCATGGCGGACGCGAAGCTTCGCGTACTTTCCATTCGTGAAGAAGGAGATTCGACGATGACCAAGCAGCAATGGGCTACGATTGCCGCCGCGGTTTCGCTGGCGTTTTCGACAGCGGCGTTCGCAGCCGGCACGGGCGGAAGCTCGGCCGGCGGTGCGAGCGGCGGCACGTCGGGCGGAACGCCCGGCGCAACGAGCAGCAGCGGCGCATACGGCGGTTCGGCCGATGGCGGCAGCACGGGCACCGCACGCGGCGCGAAGGCCTGCGAGGGTCTGACTGGCACCGCACTTCAGACCTGCCTGCAGCAGCAGCAACAGCGTTCTTCCTCGCCGGGCCGCAGCAGCCCCGGTAACGGCGGTAGCAGCAGCGGCAATGGCGGTGGCAGCGCGGGTGGTGCATCCGGCGCGGGCGGCGGCAATGGCGGCAGCGGCGCCGGTGGCGGATCAGGCGCAGGCGGTTCCGGTAGCGGTGGTGCCGGCGGTGGTGCCGGTGGCGGCAGCGGCTCGGGCGGTGGTGGTGACGGTGGTAGTGGTGGCGGTGGCGGCGGAGGCGGCGGTACGTAAGCCTGTGCATGTCACCGGAACGGCGCGGCGCGAGTCGCGCCGTTTTTTTGTCTCCATCGCTCCCGATTCGGTCCGGATTCGTCATCCCCCCGGATTGGTCATCCCGGCGACAGGCTGGGATCCAGAGAAGAGCGCCTGGTTTCCGGATCATCGTCCGGAATGACGAAGTTGTGTCGTGCGGCTAAAACCCCCCGACGAAGTCCTTCTTGCCCAGTTCCACGCCGTTGTGCCGCAGGATGTTGTATGCGGTCGTCACGTGAAAATAAAAATTGGGATGCCCATAGTTGAGCAGATACTGCATTCCCCTGAAGCGATACTCCTGCTTGCCGAGCTTCACCGCGATCTCTTTCTCGGCGCTGCCGTCGATCTGCTCGGGCCGGATGCCCTCGATGAACGCGATCGTCTTCGCGATGCGCGCTTTCAGCTCGTCGAAGGTCTGCTCGGTGTCCTCGTGCTTCGGCACCTCGACGCCGGCGAGTCGCGCCACCACGCCCTTCGCGACGTCGCACGCAACTTGGACCTGGCGCGACAGCGGAAACATGTCGGGAAAAAGGCGGAACGTCGTGAGCGCGGCGGGATCGATTTTTTTCGCTTCCGCCTGCGACTGCGCTTTGTCCAGCAGCGCCGAGAGGTTCCTGAGCATGTGCGCAAAACGCGGCGCGCTGGCGTGATACATGGAGAGCGGCATAAGGGACTCCTGTGTCGATAACTCGTTATTCGGTACCACCACCTCGTCATTCCGGACCGGAATCCAGTGTAACAAACGGCAATCAGCATCGCCTCGCGCCCATAAATGACGCCCATGTTGTCGTTTTTGTAATTTTTCCATGCCCGCACTCTCTCTTGCGAGCGACTTCCTGCCGGTTGCCACGCAGATGCACGCACACGTCCCCGCATCGCACCACGGCATGCCGATTGCTTGATTTGACCTGGCGCGCGCATTAAGCGCGCATTTTTTCCATTACAGAAGGAGTGCCTATGATGATCAAGCATCGGATGCTCGCAATTGCGGCCGCGGTGTCGCTCGCATTCTCTGCCGCGTCGTTCGCAGCAGACACCAGGAGCGGAACGACCGGCGGGACCACGAGCGGCTCGACGGCCGGATCGGCCAGCGGCAGCGCAGCAGGATCGGCAAGCGGATCCGCAAGCGGCGGCGACGTGAGCCGCGGCGCCAGCCGCTCGGGCGATGGCAGCAGCACCGGCACAGCGAGCAGCGGCGCCACGGGCTCCGGCACGTCGAGCAGCGGAGCGGCCGGCACGACTGGCTCGGGAACGACTAGCAGCGGCGCATCGGGCTCAGGCGCCACAAGCAGCGGAGCGGCGGGCACGACGACCGATCGCACGTCCTGCGAGGGCCTGACCGGCGCCGCGCGCGAGCAATGCATGCAGCAGCAATCGCGCTCGCCGGGACGCAGCGGTGAAGCGGCATCGCGCGAAGGCGGACGCACGCCCGGCAAGAGCGAAGACGCCGCCTCGCGCACCGGCGTCCCACCCGCACACGGCAAGAGCGGCGCGCCGGGCGACTCCGGTTCGCCGGCCGCGGGCGGTTCGCCGAACCGAAGCGGCGGCAGCGCCGGCGACTCGGGCGGCAGCATCAGCGGTAGTGGCAGCGGCAGTGGCAGTGCGACCGGCAGCGGCGCGGCCTCGGGCGGCGCGAGCGGCAGCAGCACTCCGCGCTAACGCTACGGATCCCAGCCTGCGCTGCGATGACGGATAGTCATCATCCGGCGCAAGCTGGTATTCAGAAAAGGGGCGGACTCCCGGTCTGTCCCTTTTTTTTACTGCGCGTATTCGTCGAATTTCGGATGCGCGCTCGGCTCGACGTACCACTCCGCGCGCGACCTCCAGAAGATGCTGTGCTCGGGCCGCGCCTCCGGATTCGCATCCAGCACACCCGCCGGCACGAGATAATTCTCCGTCGTCGGAATTCTGTGCGGCATGCGCGTACCGCACCTCGTGCAGAACACCACGGCGAAACGCTTGGCGCCGGGCAGATCGAACCGGTGGGTGAGCGACTCACCCGCCGTCCACCCGAGCTGGTTCTGCGGCACGACGATGTTCGCCGCGTGCGCCGCCCCGCTCGCCTTGCGGCACCGGCTGCAGTAGCAATAGCGAAACGCTGAAAACGGCGGCTGCACCTCGAAGCGCACCGCGCCGCACAGACAACTGCCCGCAATAGACTTGTCGCTCATGTTGGCTCCTTTGCCCGCTTGCTCGTCACTCCGGACAGTCAGATAGCTCGCCCGGTGCCGGGGAGGTTATTGAGAATCGTCCGACCAGCGCCGCCGCGGAAAGCTGTCGACGTCCTCCGCGAAATCCGCGTCCGCCTCCAGGTTCTCGCCATCGAACTTCTCGATCTCGTGCAGCAGCGCCTGCAGCCGCCGCTCCGCCGCTGACTCGCGCTCGCCCTGCTCGCGCAATTTGCTCGCCACCGCCGCCGCGCCCCGGTAGTCGCGCTTGGTCTTGATCGTGCGTGCCAGTCCTTTTGCCATCTTTGTTAGCCCCCCTGTGCAGCGCAATTCTAGCGCACGTCCAGGTATAGAATGCGGCTCCACAAGCACGAACGCAGAAGACATTCGATGACCGGCAGCGCCGCCAGCCCCACCCCGGAACTGATCCGCTACCTGGCGAAAGCCGCGAGCACGCCCGTCCCGGCAAACGTCGCCGCGAAGGCCAAGCACCACATCCTCGACACGATCGCCGCGATGGTCTCCGGCGCAACCATCAAGCCCGGCGAATTCGCACTGCGCTACATCGAGCAGCTCGGCGGCAGGCCGGAAGCGCAGGTCGTCGCGAGCGGCCACATGACCTCGGCGATCAACGCGGCGTGGGCGAACGGCATGCTCGCCCATTCGGATGAGACCGACGACTCGAACGGTTCGGCGGGAATTCATCCCGGCTGCGCGGTGATTCCCGCGGCGATGGCGATGGCGGAACGCGAAAACGCGGGCGGCGAAGCGTTCCTGCGCGCGGTGATCCTGGGCTACGACATCGGCTCGCGCACGACGAAAGCGCTCGGCCGCAACGAGATGCGCGCGCGCAACCACCTGCCCTTCAGCATCGGCGGCACGATGGGCGCGACCGCCGCCGCGGGCTGCATCGCGAAATTGAGCGAGGAGCAGTTCCGCCATCTTCTTTCGTGCGGCGCACAGCAGGCCTCCGGCGTGATGACTTACGCGCGCGACACCGAGCATATCGAGAAAGCGTTCATCTTCGGCGGCATGCCGGGGCGCAACGGCATCAGCGCCGCGACCATGGTGCAGGCAGGCTACACCGGCGTGCTCGACGTCTTCGAGGGGCAGGGCAACTTCCTCATCGCCTACGCGGAGCAGCCCAAACCCGACCAGCTCGTCGCCGAACTCGGCACGCGCTTCGAAGTGATGCTCACCAACATCAAGAAGTACTGCGTCGGTTTCCCGATCCAATCGGCGCTCGAGGCGCTCACGACCCTCATGGCCGAGCACCAGTTGAAGCCCGACGACATCGAAGCGATCACCGCGCGGCTGCCCGAAAGCGGTGCGCGCACCGTCAACGATCGCGACATGCCGGACGTGAATCTGCAGTACATCTTCGCGACCACGCTGATTGATGGCACGGCGACGTTCGAAGCCGCACACTCGTTCGAGCGCATGAACGATCCGGCGGTGCTCGCACTCAAAAAGAAAGTCACGCTGATCGGCGATCCGGAACTCACCAGGGCGCATCCGGAGAATCAGTCGATCGTGCTGCTCGCGACGCGCGATGGGCGCAAGCTTGAAAAGCACGTCAAGACGGTGAAGGGCCGCGCCGACAATCCGCTCGACACGCAGGAAGTGGAAGCGAAGGCGCAGGAATTGATGGAGCCGGTGCTCGGCGCGCCACGCACGCGGCAGTTGATGGACGCGATCCAGAAGCTGGAGACGGTCGCGAGCATGCGCGAGCTGCGCCCGCTCCTGCGCGCGTAACTTTGGAGTTCGTCATTCCGGTGAAACCGGAATCCCAGGCGCTTTCTGGATCCCGGCCCCGGATAAAAAGCCTCCGGGGCATGCCTACCGACGCCGGGAAGACGACTGTCAGATCGCGGCGATCGCCTGGATCTCGACCTTGAGTTCCGGCTGGGTGAACCGGCTCACCTCGACCATGGTGCTGGTCGGCAGATTGGTTTTAAAGAACTCCTCCCGCGCCGCGAAGATCTCCGTCAACTCGCGCATGTCGGTCGTGAATACCGTGGTCCACACGACGTCGCTGAGCGATGCGCCCGCGGCCTGCAGGCATTTCTCGATGTTGCGCAGGCACTGACGGGTCTGCTCCAGCATGCTCGTGCCGCCGACCAAGTTGCCGGCGTCATCGCGCGACACCTGGCCCGACACGAAAATGAAGCTCTTCGGTTGGTCCACGCGCACGTAGTGGTTGTAGATCGTGGCCCGCACGTGTTTCATGCCGGGCGGATTGCCGCGCTTGATCGCCATAGGGTTCCCTCTCCGGTGTGCGTGCCGATCTTACCGGCTGCGCGCGGTGCGTGCCTTCGTGTAGATCTCTACGCGCACCGGGGTGGGGTTATAGCCGGAGGCAGGATTGTACTTTTGCGGACAATTGGAGATGACCGCGATCACGCCGGTCAGCGCTTCCACCTCGACGTAGTCGCCGGGCTTGGACTGGCCCTCGGCGATCGCCATGTGGCCGCCGCGCCCGACCGGCACGTTCATGAACCAGTTGACGTTGGCAACGATGTCCGCCTCACCCATGCCGAATTTCGACAGCTCGTGCAGGAAGTTTGCGCGGCAACTGTGCGTGTGCTTGCCGTAGCGCAGCCAGTTCATCTCCGCGCTGCAGCAGCCGCCGATCGTGTCGTGGTCCGGGCAGTTCGACGCCACGATTCTCATCAGCGGCGTCGCGTATTCGCCGTAGAGTTTGGCGCCCGCGTTGAGGTACGCCGATTCCGCCATCTTCATGGTGTTGGCGGCGTTGTAGCGGTCACGCGTGTCGGCCGCGTTGTAGCACAGAAAGTCCACCGCCTGCTTACCTTCGAGGTCCACGAAGCGCACGCGATCGCCGGGGGCGATCACGCCGCTCCACGAGCCGCCGGGGTCCACCACCACCGACGACGTTTGCCGGAAATTTTTCGCCGTCGCCCGCTTCTTCGCCATGCGTTACTCCGCCTTGATCCCGGCGTCCCGGATGAGCGCGGTCCAGCGCTGCTTCTCTTCGGCCATCATCTTCGCCATCTGCGCGGGCGTCATGCCGGAGGGAATGTAGCCCAGTTCCTCGAGCCGGGCGCGCGTCGCGGGCTGCTTGAGAACCTTTACCGCCGCGGCGGAGACGCGCTCGGCGGCTTCCCTCGGCGTGCCCGCCGGGAAGAGCAGGCCCTGCCAGTTGGTCGCCTCGTAGTCCTTGATGCCGAGCGCTTCGGCGGCGGTGGGCACGTCGGGCAGCGCCGGCAGTCGCTTCGTCGTCGTCACCGACAACGGGCGGATCTTGCCGGCCTTGATGTGCGGCAACGCGCCCTGCGTGCCGGAAAGGATAGCCGGAATGCGCCCGCCCATCACGTCGAGCAGCCCCGGCGGGCCGCCCTTGAAGGGCACGTGGTTCAGCCGGATGCCGGCCATCTTGTTGAGCAGCTCGGCGCCCAGGTGCTGCATGCTGCCGGTGCCCGAGGACGCGTAATCGATCTGCCCCGGCTTGGCCTTCGCCAGATCGACCAGTTCCTTCATGCTCTTCGCCGGAAACGAGAGATTGACGAGCCAGATGTTGGGCGACTGCGTGAGCTGCGTGACCGGTGCGAAGTCGCGCACGCCGTCGAGCGTCTTGTGCTGCGCGACGATCGGCGCGGTGATGGTGTCGATCGCGCAGAGCAGCATGGTATAGCCGTCGGGGGTGGCGCGCTTCACCATGTCCGCGCCGAGCATGCCCGCCGCGCCCGGCCGGTTGTCCACCACGATGTTCTGGTTCAGCTCCTCGGCGAAACGCTGCGCCATGTAGCGCGCGATGGTGTCGGAGCCGCCGCCGGTGGCCTGTGGAATGAGGAGCCGTATCGGGCGGTTCGGATAATCAGTTTCTGCCGCGACGGCAGGATTGGCGAGGACACTCGCCGCAAGACAGCACGACAGCGCAACACGACGCATAAGCATGGTGCAACCCCTCCGGATCAGCGCGCTCAAAGCGCGAGGCAGCATAGCAGAAATCATGCTGATGGACTTTCGCGGAAGCGCTGGAGACGGTCATTCCGGACAATGATCCGCAATCCAGGCGTTTCTGGATCCCGCCCTACGCCGGGAAGACGAGGCGGCAGCCTGTGCAGGGAAGACGACCGCTACTCCGCCTTCGCGCCGGAAACCTTGATCACCTGCGCCCACTTCGCGATTTCCTCGTGGAAGAACGCATTGGCCTCGCGCGCCGACTTGAACATCGGATCCGCGCCCTGCGCCTTCAACTGCTCCTGCGTCTTCGGCGTCTTCAATATCCGCTGCACTTCGCGATTGATCTTCTCGACCACGGCAGCCGGCGTCTTCGCCGGCACCATCACGCCGAACCACGACGCGACGTCGTAATTCGGCACGCCCGCTTCGATCATCGTCGGCACATTCGGCAGCACCGGCGAGCGCGCCGCCGTGGTGATCGCAATCCCGCGCATTCTGCCCTCCTGCACGAACGGCACGGCGGGCGGCAGATTGGAGAACACCATGTCGATCGATCCAGCCAGCAGATCGATCATGCTCGGCCCCGTGCCCTTGTACGGCACGTGCACGATGCTGATCCCGGCAACGGTCTTCAGCAGCTCGCCCGACAGGTGCAGCACGCTGCCCACGCCCGCTGAGCCGTAGGTCACCTTCCCCGGGTTGGCTTTTGCCGCGCGAATCAAATCCTGCACCGACTTTGCGGGATGCGCGCTGCGCACGACGAGGATGTTCGCGGTCGAGGCGGCCATTGCGATCAAGGCGAGATCGCGCTTTGCCTGGTACGGCATCTTGGCATAGAGACTGGGATTGACCGCATTCGAACCGGAAGTGCCGAGCAGCATGGTGTAGCCGTCCGGATTCGCCTTCGCCACGATGTCCGAGCCGATGTTGCCGCCCGCGCCCGCGCGATTGTCCACCACGACCTGCTGACCCCACGCTGCGGTGAAGCGCTCGGCAAGAATGCGCGCGAAGAAATCCGCCGCCCCGCCCGGCGCATACGGCACGATCATGCGGATCGGCCGCGCCGGATATTCCGCCGCCCACGCTCCATTCTGCAGTACCGCGGCCATCACAGCCGCAACGACACCACACCGCACGCTCATCGCTCCCCTCCTTTTCCGTCCTCCGGCATGCTGGTATCTTACTCCCCATGCGCGCAAAACCGTTGAGCCCGCTCTTCGGCGTCGAAATCGAGAACATCGATCTATCGCACGATCTCGACGACCAGACCTTCGCCCGCATCGAGCAGGCCTTCAATCAGCGCTCCGTCGTCCTCTTCCGCAACCAGCGCATCACCCACGCCCGGCACGTTCGGTTCAGCCGCCGCTTCGGCGACCTTGAAATCCATGTGCTCCGCGAATACGTGCGCCCCGAGCATCCCGAAATCTACGTCCTCTCGAACATCATCGAGAATGGCAAGCCGGTCGGCATCAAGGACGCGGGCAACTATTGGCACACCGATCTCTCGTACACGCGGGCGCCGAGCCGCGGCTCGATCATGTACGCGATCGAAGTGCCGCACGATGGAAACGGCACTCCCCTCGGCGACACGCAGTTCGCGAGCACCGCCGCCGCTTACGACGCGCTCCCGCCGCAAACAAAAGGGAAGTTGCAGGAACTGAAAGCGATCCACCGCTTCTGGGACCGCTACATCCGCGAGCGCAAGGCCGCCGGCAGCGATGTCGTCGTGAGCGAGGAGCGCCGCGCCGCCACGCCCGATGTCATCCACCCGGTGATCCGCACGCATCCTTTCACCGGGCAGAAGTGCCTCTACGTGAACGAGGGATTCACCATCGGCATCGTCGGCATGCCGGACGACGAGAGCCGCGCGCTGCTCAAGGAACTCTTCGCGCACTGCACGAGGCCGGATTTCACCTACCGGCACTCATGGTGCGCGGGCGACGTCGTGATGTGGGACAACTGCGCGACGCTGCATCGCGCGACGGTGGATTACGCGCTGCCCCAGCGCCGCCTCATGCAGCGCACGACGCTCAACGGCAGCGCAGTGTTCTGAGTTCGTCATTCCGGCTGCCTGATACGTCCTTCCGGCTGCCTGATTCGTCATTGCGCCGTGCTTGATTCGTCATTCCGGTGAAAACCGGAATCCAGGGTCCCGGCGTACGTCGGGAAGACGATACCAGTTGGGAGGGAGGCACCTCGGGTATGATGCGCCCTTTTGCAATGGCGGGACTTCTCCCGGCGTAACAAGCCTCCATGCTCCACACCACCATAAAAAAATACAACCTCCACTACGCCTGGATCATCCTCTTCTGCGCCTGCGCCTTGAGCATCGCGAGCCGCGCCGACCACGGCTCCTTCGGCGTCTTCGTCGAGCCGCTCGTCGAACTCTTCGGCTGGTCGCGCGGCGACATCTCGTTCGCCTACTCCATCGCGTTCATCGTCGGGCTGCCCGCCGTCGCGATCATGGGCTGGCTCGGCGACCGCTACGGCGCGCGCGTCCTCATGATGGCGGCCTCGGCGCTGATCACCGCGGGCACGATCCTACTCGGCACCATCACGGAGCTGTGGCAGTTCTACGTCTTCTACGGTTTTTTCGTGGGCTCGACGGGACACGCCGCGTTCACCGTGCTGCTGCCTGTCATCCTCACCCGCTGGTTCACGCGCTACATGGGGCTCGCGGTCGGCATCTACTGGGCCGCCATGGGCATCGGCCCGATGATCTTCGCGCCCGTGTTCCGCTACCTGATCGAAACGCGCGGCTGGGAAGGCGCATTCACGATCATCGGCGTAACCGTCGGCGTGATCCTGTTCGCTTTCTCGGCGCTGGTCAGAAGCAAGCCCGAAGAAGTGGGACTCGCCCCGTACGGCGCCGAGGACACCCCGACACACGCGCGCGCGCACGGCAGCCCCGCGAGCGCGCCGGCCCCTGTGCGGCGGATCCTGTCACAACGCCCGGTGTGGCTGCTGATCGGCATCCATCACCTGGGCTGCGCAGGACACTCGATCATCATCGCCCACATCGTCTCCATGGCCATCGTGCAGGGCGTATCCGGGATGGAGGCTGCCGGCGTACTCGGCACGCTCGCGGGCGCATCGGCCGTGAGCCGTTTCGCTTCGGCGCTGATCGCGGCGCGCTTCGGCGGCCGCGTGCTGCTCACGCTCGCGCTGATCGGACAGAGCGCGCCGGTCTTCATCCTGTTCTTTGCGCACGAGGCGTGGACGTTCTACGCTTTCGCGCTCATTTTCGGCCTGTGCTACGGCGGCGAGATGGTCGGCTTCCCGATCATCAACCGCCAGCTCTTCGGCGCGTCCGCCCCGCTCAGCACGATCTATTCCTTGCAGATGGTCGGCGCCGGCTTGGGCATGGCGCTGGGCGGCTGGCTGGGCGGACTTCTCTTCGACCTCTCCGGCGCCTACACCTGGTCGATCGTCGCGGCGATCGGCCTTACCCTGACGGGTCTGCCGCTCGCGCTTGCGCTGCCACGACACAAGCAGCCGCCCACGTCAGGCGCAAAGCGCGACTTGAGCCCCGTCCCGGCCCCGGCTCGCTAGCGCCATCAATCGACCTTGAGTCCGTTTTCCCTCACCACTTTCGCCCACTTCGCGATCTCCGACTTGATGAACGCATCGAATTCGCCCGGCGCGGTCGCAACCGGGTCCGCACCCTGCGCCGCAAGCCGCGATCGCACATCGGGCATCTTCACCGTATTCACGATCTCGCGGTGTATGGCATTCACCGCAGCGGCCGGCGTTCCCACGGGTGCCAGCACGCCGAACCACAGCACCATGTCGTAACCCGGCACGCCGGCCTCGACGACGGTCGGAACATCGGGAAGCGCGGACGCGCGTTTCGAGGAGCCCACGGCGAGCGCGCGAAGTTTCCCTGACTTGACGTGCGCGCCCACCGAAATCAGGTTCTCGAACAGCAGCGCCGCCTCGCCGCGCAGGATGCCGATCACCGATTGCGTACCCTTGTACGGCACATGGACCACATTCACTTTCGCCAGGCTCTTGAACAGCTCCATCGCCATGTGCGGCGAGCTGCCATTTCCGCCCGACGCGTAATTGAGCGAGCCCGGCCTGGCCCGCGCGAGCGCCAGCAGCTCCTTCACCGTCTTCACCGGCAAGGACGGATGCGACACGAGGAAGGTATGGATGGACACTACCTGCGACACGGGCGCAAAGTCTCGCACCGGATGGTAATTCAGCTTCGAATACAGACTCAGGTTCGCCGCATGAGACAGGCCGACGATGATGATCGTGTGCCCGTCCGCCGGCGCCTTCGCCGCGATTTCCGCCGCGATGTTGCCGCCCGCGCCCGCGCGGTTGTCGATCACCACCTGCTGGCGCCACGCTTCGGTCATCTTTTCCGCGAGGATGCGCGCGAGCCCGTCGGTCGCGCCGCCGGGCGGGAATGGCACGATGAAACGCACCGTCTTTTGCGGAAACTCTTGCGCTGCGGCCGCGCCCGCGCAGCATGCCGCGAGCAACATCGACGCGATCCATTTTCGATTCATGATTCGAGCGCCCGTCTGATAGAAGTGCCGCCATTATAGTAAGCTCTCTCCTCCACAAGGGAGAACGCATGCGAACCTCATATCCCAACCTCGCGCTGGCATTGGTATTGAGCGCGCTCGCCGGTCACGCGCCGGCGCAAAGCTATCCCGCCAAGCCGATACGCCTCATCATCCCCTTCGCCGCCGGCGGCGGCTCCGACATCCTCGGCCGCATGACCGGACAGAAGCTCGCGGAAAACCTCGGCGTCCAGGTCACGCCCGACAATCGCCCCGGCGCCTCGGGCATCATCGGCATGGACATCGTCGCGAAGAGCGCGCCGGACGGCTACACAATCGGCATCATCAGCACCGGGCACGTCGTCAATCCCAGCGTCTACCGCAAGATGCCGTTCGACACGCTGAACGACCTCGCACCGATCACGCTGGTCGCGACGACTTCACTCATGATCACGGTGCCGAACGCGCTGCCGGTGAAGTCGCTCAAAGAACTCGTCGCGCTCGCAAAACGCCGCCCCGCCGAGCTCAACTACGCCTCCTCCGGAAACGCGAGCGCGCAGCATCTCGCAACCGAATTGTTCAAGAAGACTGCCGGCGTCAACATGGTGCACGTCCCCTACAAGGGCGGCGCGCCGGCGCTCGTCGATCTCGTCGCGGGACAGGTGCAGGTCATGTTCTGCTCGCCTTCCGCCATGCCGTACGTCAAGTCAGGGCGCCTGCGCGTGCTCGCCTACGGGGGCGCGAAGCGCTCCACCGTGCTGCCGCAGGTGCCGACGATCAGGGAGTCGGGCTATCCGGATTACGAGGCGGTCGAATGGTGGGGCATGTATGCCGCGGCGAAGACACCGCCCGCGATCGTCACGCGCCTCAACGCCGAAATCGGCAAGGTGCTCAACCTGCCCGACATCCGGCAGCGCCTCGCGGACATCGGGTTCGACGCCGCGCCGACCAATGTCGCGCAGTTCGACAAATTCCAGCGCGACGAGCACGCGAAGTGGGGCAAGGTCGCCCGCGAGGCCGGTATCCGCGTGGACTAAACCGCCTTCCGTTCGCCCTGAGCGGAGCACCGCGAAGTCGAAGGGCGAACGGAGCAAGGAGCAAACGCATGCCCGAACTGCAAGGCAAAGCCGTCATCGTCACCGGCGCATCGCGCGGCATCGGCCGCGCGACGGCATGCGCATTCGCACAGGCGGGCGCGAGCCTCTATCTCGCCGCGGATGGCCCTAAAGAAGAACTCGAAGCGGCGACCGAAGCGTGCCGCAACGACAATCGCAAGGGACTCATCGCGTGCGGGCTCTTCGATCTTTCAGACGCGGAGGCGCCCGCCCGCATGGTGAGCACTGCGCTCGACGTTCTGAAGCGCATCGATGTACTCGTCAACAATGCCGGCATTCGCATTCGCCACCCGTTCGGTGAATACGCCGCCGCGGAATTCGACAAGCTGATCGCGATCAACGTGCGCGCCGCCTTTCTTGCGAGCCAGGCCGTGCTGCCGGCGATGCGCGCCCAGGGCGGCGGCCGCATCATCCACGTCGCAAGCCAGATGGGGCTCGTCGCGCACCACGACTCCCTGCTCTACGGGCTCTCGAAGGCCGCGGTGATCTATCTCGCCCAGGCGATGGCGTACGAGCTTGCGAAGGATCACATCATCGTGAACGCCGTGAGCCCCGGCCCGATCATGACCGAATACAACAAGGAACGGACCGCGCAGAACCCGGCGCTACTCAAAGACCGCCTGGGCTACCTGCCGATCGGGCGCTACGGCGAGCCGGAGGAAGTCGCGCGCACCATCGTGCTGCTCGCAAGCGCAACGCCGGAATTCCTGCAGGGCCACAACCTGGTCATCGACGGCGGCTACACCGCCCACTGATCCGCTCCTCCGACGGGAAGGGCGCCGAGTACGTCGGCGAGGTGCTGACTGTGTCGGCGGGGTGGCTACGGCTTCGCCGCCACAGCCGGCGTACGCCGCTTTCCGACTCCGCGCGATCGATAGCAAAGAACTACATCCTCTTGACGTTAGTAACGCATAACGTTAGTATCGGCCGTGATCGAGTCTTTCAAGTGCCGCGATACGGCCGTGCTGTTCGGCGGGAAACGCGTGGCTCGATTCGTAAACATCGAGCGTGTTGCCCTCCGAAAGCTCACTC
>JBQTHU010000130.1:0-39507 GCA_052389535.1 Betaproteobacteria bacterium
TCCGGCCACGCGAGCGCATGAACGATCGAATGGTTGAAGCCGCGCAGCGTCTTCTCCGGTGACGGCCCCACTGCGATCACCACGTCCATCATCGACAGGATCGCAGCCGGCAGATGCTCGGGATGCACGGTGACCAGCACCACCTCCCCGAGTCGCTGCGGCAGCGCCCCGGGCAGGTGTCCCCACTCGGGCGGCAACAGATGGTGCGCCTCGTCGAGCACGATCCAGTGCGGCCGCCCGGTGCGGGTGCGCAGCGCGCTGAGGCTCGGGAAGAACTGACCGAAATACTCCGGCCGGTCGGCGAGCTTCACACCCAGCAGATTGACGTTGAGATTGACCTTGGGGTCTTCGAGGATGGAGAGCGCCTCGTTCAGGCTGACCGGATGGTGCGGGCTGCCCAGCGTAATCACCTCCTGCAGCGTTCCGTAATCGCCTTCAGGGTCAACGATGCACACCTGATAAGCAGGCTGCACCAGGCGCTCCACCAGGCCGGCGGTGACAGTGGATTTGCCGCTGCCCGAGGGCCCGGCGATCAGGATGTTCATGCCATAGGGCGGGATGGTGACGGCCGATCCGTCCGGGCGCTCACCGATCGCGATGCGGTTCTGCTGCAGCTCGCCCTGCATTCTGGACAGGTCATCGCTAACCAGTTCGTCGATCAGCTCCGCAACGCCTTGCCCGGCTTCGCCCTGGGTCACGAAGTTGGCAAGCTGCCGAATGGAAGGCACGGCGTTGGCAACCGCCGCCGCGCATTCGCAGCGTGCGAGAAAGGAGTGATCGTTTTCCGCATCGCCGACGCCAACCGCTTCGTGGAAGGACAGACCGAGTTTCCGCAGCGCGTAGTCCAGACCGGAGCATTTGTTGACGCCCGCCGGCAGCACCATCACCGCTTCACGGTTGAAAATGATGAGCAGCTCGAGCCCCATCTCCTGAATCACCTGCAGCACCGTCGTGTGATGCGGCACCCAGGTTGCAACCACCACCTCGCCCACGTCGATGCGATCCACCCCGAGGCTCTTGAGCCGCTCGATGAATTTCGCCGGAGGCGGCTTCCCGAGCGGCGTGGTCTCGCGCGCGTGCGGGGCGTGGAACAGGGCGCCGTTCTCCGCAACGACGTAATCGAAGAGATGGAGATGCGGGCATACGGACTGCAGATCATCGAGCCGCCGTCCCGTCACCATGATCGCCCTGCGTCCGGATGCTCTCAGCCTTTCGACTGCCGCAACCGTGCCCGCCTCCATCCGGCCGTGGGTGGCAAGGGTACCGTCATAATCGGAGACCAGGGCGAGATAGCGCATCTCAGGTCGTTCAAACCGAATGCCTGATCATCAACGGTCTGATCCTTTCGATCGTGCGGGACACGCTTACCCTCGGCGCGCGGCTCTCAGACGGAACATAGACCATGTACCGTGCGTCGATAAGCCCATGGAATGGAACGATGTTGTTTCGCTGCGCGATCAATGACCAGGAAACGTCGCCTCGGCTGGGCAGGATATTTGATCAGCATCCGATTCTGAACAATACTATTTTGCTGTCGGCGACAATACGCCCGAAGGTGCCAAATGGAAGACCTCGAACGCATGGCGATCTTTGCCCACGTTGTGGAGGAAAAAAGCTTTTCCGCCGCGGCGCGCCGTCTGAACCTGTCGAAGTCGCTCGTGAGCAAGCACATCACGCGGCTGGAGAAGTCCATTGGTTCGCGCCTGTTGAACCGGACGACGCGCGCTCTGAGTCTCACGGAAGCGGGCTCGATCTTCTACGAGCACTGCGCGCGCATCGTAGAGGAACTGGAGGAAGCGAAGCTGGCGGTGAGCCGGCTTCAGTCCGCACCGCGCGGCATACTGCGCATCAGCGCACCGGTCGCCTTCGGCAGGCTGCATGTCGCGTCGGCATTGCCCGAGTTTCTGGCGGCGCATCCGGATCTGAAGATCGATATGGTTACCACCGACCGCTTTGTCGACCTGGCGGAAGAGGGATACGACGTCGTAGTCAGGATCGTCGGCGAGCCGCCGCCCAACGTCGTGGCACGCAAGCTGGCCCCCGTAAATCGCAGAATATGCGGCACCGCGGAGTATTTTGCGCGGCATGGCGTGCCGCGGACTCCGCAGGACCTGGAGAGACACAACTGTCTTACGTACACCTATTTCAATCCGCAGGATCCGTGGCGGCTGCGCGGACCCGACGGTCACATATCCGTACGCGCCTCGGGAAACTTGCGCGTCAATGACGACGACGCGCTTTCGGAGGCGGTGTTGCGCGGACTGGGAATTGCGCTGTTGCCTACATTCATCATCGGCAAGGATCTTCAAACCGGGCGGCTGCAGGCTGTGCTGTCGGACTATGTGCCGCTCGAGCGCCATATCTACGCGGTGTATCTTCCGAATCGACATCTTTCGGCCAAGGTACGGGCGTTCATCGACTACTTCTTGGAGCGTATCGGACCCGAGCCATACTGGGATCGCGTCGAAGCTCGTGCAAGGCCTCCGGGAAAAGTCTGAACGAGCCGTCCCCGAACCGTCTGGCCTGCAGCGGATCGCAGTTTATGGCGTTCAACCGGGCGAACATCATCCAGACCGCGAAGCACACGGTAAACCCCAGCGTGCTCGCAGCCAGGACCGATATGCCCTGCCTGCCGGAACTCATGCGTTTTGCGGAAATGCGTGCACAGCTGCGAAATGACTTGCGAGTGCGGACAACCCGGCAAGCGGGAAGCGCACGGGATCCAGACGATCGCGTTGTCGGATCAGGGGGTATTCTTGCACGATCCAGGAAGCGCTGTCATGTGACGGTGCAAGAGTATCCGGAGAACGGCCGGCGTTGCTTGATCTATATCAACCGGCCCGCATCACGGGCATATCGACCGCCCTCGCCGTCGATGGGTGTGAAAGTTGCAGCCTGACTTTGCGCGGCAAAAGATTCATGATGCGCAGGTACAGCTTGCGAAACTCCTCGCGGCCGTTCGCGCCGAACAGCGGATCGTCGTTCGCCTCGAATGCCGCCGCAATGCGCTGCCAGTCGTCTGCAGTCATGTTTCTCATCCCCACCCGGCCGCGGCGCCATGCGGAAAAGCCGCGGATCATGCCGCCATGGTACGGAAGCGCCAGACGGCGGTCTTGACCTAGGTCAACATGCGGCCGGCGGCGGTCAACTTTCCATAGCGCGGGACCGCCTAAAATACGCCAATGATTCCATGGCTGGACGAGGGCGACTCTTTCCCTGCCGTCGCAAAGGCGCTGCGGGAACCGAACGGCCTGCTCGCAGCGAGCGCAGACCTCCCGGTTCCACGTCTCGTCGCCGCCTACCGCCAGGGCATCTTCCCCTGGTACAGCGAGGGCCAGCCCGTTCTGTGGTGGTCTCCCGACCCGCGCATGGTCCTGTTTCCCGACGAGTTCAGAATGTCGCGCTCGTTGCGCAAGCGCCTGCGCCGCCGCGATTACGCGATCCGGACCGACGTTGCCTTCGAGGCCGTGATGCGCGCCTGTGCGGCGCCGCGTCTGGACCAGTCGGGCACCTGGATCACCGATCACATGATTGGCGCGTATGGGGCGCTGCATCGCGAGGGGTACGCGCACTCGGTAGAGACCTGGATCGGGGACACGCTGGCGGGCGGCCTCTATGGGGTGGCGATCGGACGCATGTTTTACGGCGAATCGATGTTCGCCCACGCCAGCGACGCTTCCAAGATCGCGCTCGCGCATCTCGTGCGCCAGCTTGCGCGCTGGAACTACGGCATGATCGACTGCCAGATGCAGACCGCTCACCTTGCCTCTTTCGGCGCACGCGAGATACCGCGGGCCGACTTTATGCGCCGGCTAAGGGAATTGGTAAACTATGCAGCAAGTCCGGACGAGTGGCGCTTCGACGATGACTTATTTGAGTGACTTTCCGCTGTCGGTACTGCAGTTTTATGCGACTGCGCCGTACCCGTGCAGCTACCTCCCGGACCGCATGGCCCGCTCCCAGGTCGCCACGCCCAGCCATCTCATCGACGCCCCGGTCTACAGCGAGCTGGTGCGCGCCGGGTTCCGCCGCAGCGGCGCGTTCACCTACCGGCCGTACTGCGATCACTGCCGTGCCTGCGTGCCGGTGAGGATACTGACGGAGGAATTTCGCCCGAACCGGGCACAGCGGCGCAGCTGGAAGAGGCACGCCGCGCTCACCACCCAGTTGCTGGACCTCAAATACAGCCCCGAGCACTACGCGCTCTATCTGCGCTACCAGTCGCAGCGCCACGCGGGCGGCGGCATGGACCAGGACAGCCGCGAGCAGTACCGGCACTTCCTCCTGCAGAGCAATGTTGATTCCAGGCTCGTCGAGTTCCGCGAGGACGGCGTGCTGCGCATGGTGAGCATCGTCGACGAGTTGCAGGACGGCGTGTCCTCGGTATACACCTTCTTCGATCCCGACTCCCCGGGCGGCAGCTTAGGCACCTACAACATCCTCTGGCAGATCGAGCTCTGCCGGCGGCTCGACCTTCCCTACCTCTATCTCGGCTACTGGATCCGGCAAAGCCGCAAGATGGCCTACAAGATCCAGTTCCAGCCGATGCAGGGGCTGATCGACGGTGGCTGGCAGGCAGTCACCGCGTAGCGCTGCCCGCCCCGTGGGGGCAATCGGGTCGGTAAAGCCGTGCAGTAAAATGGCGTCATGTATTCGCTGCTGCGGCCGCTGCTCTTTGCGCTCGATGCCGAGACTGCGCATCGCCTCACGCTCGACGCACTGAACGGCCTGCACCGCCTGGGATTGCTGCGCAGCGCGGCGTCGCCTGCCTCGTGTGCGCGCGACATCATGGGACTGCGCTTCCCCAACCCGGTGGGACTTGCGGCCGGCCTGGACAAGGATGCGCGCTACATCGATTCGCTTGCCGGGCTGGGGTTCGGCTTTGTCGAAGTCGGAACGGTGACCCCGCGCCCGCAGCCGGGCAGTTCCCGGCCGCGCCTCTTCCGCATCGAGCAGGCGAACGCCATCATCAACCGCATGGGCTTCAACAACGACGGTGTCGACCGGCTGGTGGAGAACGTGCGTCGCGCGCGCTTCCGGGGCGTGCTCGGCATCAATATCGGAAAGAATTTCGACACGCCGCTGGAGCGTGCGGCCGACGACTACGTGCACTGCCTGCGCAAGGTTTATCCGCATGCGAGTTACGTCACGGTCAATATTTCCTCGCCAAATACCGCGGGGTTACGCCAGTTGCAGGAGGCGGCTGCGCTCGAAAGCCTGCTTGCCGACATCATGGCTGCGCACGCGAGGCTCGCAGACCAGCACGGCAGGCGCGTGCCGGTAGCGCTCAAGATCGCGCCGGACCTGGACGATACGCAGGTGCAGGTCATTGCCGATCTGCTGCAGCGGCACGGCGTCGATGCGGTGATCGCGACCAACACGACCCTTGCGCGCAATGGCGTCGCCGCGCTGCCGTACGGCAATGAGGCGGGCGGCTTGAGCGGCGGACCACTCACCGGGCGGGCGAGCAATGCAGTGCGCGCGCTGTCGCGCGCGCTGGCCGGAGCGATTCCCGTGATAGGCGTCGGCGGCATCATGACCGGCCGCGACGCGATGGACCGCGTCGTCGCCGGCGCAAGCCTGGTGCAGCTCTACACCGGCCTGATATACCGCGGGCCGAGTCTGGTTCAGGAATGCATCGACGCGGTCTGTTCAGATCGCGGCGCGTAACCAGGCGTACAACGGGTTGATGAGCGACGTTTCAGCATCCGTCGAGGCAATAGACTCGCTGCTGCCGCAGACGCAATGCGGCAAGTGCGGCCAGGCCGGCTGCCGACCCTATGCGGAGGCGATCGTTCGCGGAGAGGCGGACATCAACCAATGCCCGCCCGGCGGAGAGGAGCTGCTACGCGAGCTGGCGGCGCTGCTGAACATTTCGTACAAGCCGCTCAACCCCGCGTTCGGCGCGCACCACCCGCCCGCCATGGCGGTAATCGACGAAACCACCTGTATCGGCTGCACGCTGTGCATCCAGGCGTGTCCGGTGGACGCCATCGTGGGCGCGGCGAAGTACTTGCACACCGTCATCGCGGACGAGTGCACCGGCTGTGAGTTGTGCCTGCCGCCCTGTCCCGTGGACTGCATCGTCATGCAGCCCCGGCAGATTGCGCCCACGGCCGAGGGCAGGCGCCTTGCCGCTGCGCAAGCGCGCCGCCGCTACGAAGCGAGAACCGCGCGCCTCGCTCGCGAACGTGCATTGCGTTCGGCGCGACCGGAGGCGTCGTCGCGGACTGCGGCGCAGGAGCGCAAGCGCGCAGCAGTGCAAAGAGCGATTGCGCGCGCGCAGACGCGGCTGCAGCAGCGCGGACGCTGAGCTCGCTTGGCTGACATCATCGGCAGAATCGCATGAGCCCCGCCAAAGTCCGTGAGCTGTTCGTGCGCCTGCGCGCAGCGAATCCCGCGCCGCGCAGCGAACTCGAGTTCAGCTCGCCGTTCGAGCTGCTCGTCGCGGTCATCCTGTCGGCACAGGCGACCGACAAGAGCGTCAATCTCGCCACGCGCGAGCTGTTCCGGGCCGCGAACACACCGCAAGCGCTGCTCGCCCTCGGGCAGGAAGGACTGGAGCGTTACATCAAGCGCATCGGCCTCTACCGCACCAAGGCGAAAAACATTCTGGCGGCGTGCAATATCCTGCTGGATCGACATGGCTGTGCGGTACCTCGAAACCGGGAGGCACTCGAAGCACTGCCCGGGGTGGGCCGCAAGACCGCCAACGTCGTGCTCAACACGGCGTTCGGTGAACCGACGATCGCGGTGGACACCCATATCTACAGGGTCGCCAACCGGACCGGTCTGGCGCCAGGGGCCGATGTGCTCGCCGTGGAGAACAAACTGCTCAAGGCGGTGCCCGAGGAGTTCAGGCACGATGCACATCACTGGCTCATCCTGCACGGGCGTTACGTGTGCCGCGCGCGCAAGCCCGACTGCCCCAGGTGCATTATTCGCGACCTGTGTCAGTACCGTCCCAAGACCCGTGGCGACGGTGCGGGTGCCTCCGGCTAGTACTTGACGAAGAGGCCGCGCTGCTTCGAATAGTACGCGGCGAGGTCCTGCATATCCCGCCTGGAGAGATTGGCGGCCTGCGGCGCCATGATGGGATTCTTGCGTTCCCCCGTCTTGTAATCGCCGAGCGATTTGACGAGGTAATCGTAGTACTGCCCCGCCAGCCGCGGAAACTCGGCGGAAGCGCTGTTGCCCGCGACGCCGTGACAGGCTTCGCAGGGCTTGGATTTCTTCTCGCCCGCGACCGGGTCTCCCGCGATCGCCCCTTGCGCGCCCAGCGCCATCATGCTGCACGCGATCAAAACCAGCTTTTTCATGCCGCGCTCCCCTTACTTCGCCGCCTGCTGCGACTGCCCGGACGCGTAGTACGCGGCGAGATCGGCCATGTCCTGGTCCGAAAGCGTCGCCGCAATCGCACGCATCGAGGGGTGAGTACGCTCCCCGGATTTGTACGCCTGCAGCGCCTTGACGATATAGGCGGCGTGCTGCCCGCCTATCCTGGGCACGCTGTAGACCTCGGGAAACGCGGTCTTGTAGCCCGGTATGCCGTGGCAGCCTGCGCACATGGAGTTCTTCCGGGCGCCCGCCTCGGCGTTGCCTTGCGCGGCGGCGAGCGGAGCGGAAGTCATCGCGAGCAGGGAAGCGGCAATCAACTTCATCAGGGAAAGCTTCATCTGTTTTTCTCGATGGCGTCGCGGTTTTTTCCGGGCGCTAGTATACCCGATGCCCGGTCGCCGCCTCAACGAGCAGGCGCCACGGACAGCGGCGCCCTTCGCGTTGCCGCACTGTGCACGATGCCCGATAATGCATTTTGCAGCGGACCGCTCCATAACATTGAACTCGCAATCGCGCCCTCACTTGCCGTCCTGGCTGCTCAACGTGTTTCCGTTCCTGCGTTGGCGCGCGCTGATCACGCGGGAGACGCTGCGCGCGGATGCGATGGCCGGACTCGTCGGCGCGGCGATCGTGCTGCCGCAGGGCGTCGCTTTCGCGACGCTCGCCGGCATGCCGCCGCAATACGGCCTGTACGCCGCCATGGTGCCGGCGGTGGTGGCCGCGCTGTTCGGCTCCTCCTGGCACCTGGTCTCCGGGCCGACCAACGTCATATCCATCGTGGTGTTCGCGAGCCTGAGCCCGGTCGCGGTTCCCGGCAGCCCCGAGTACGTCCGCCTCGCCCTCACGCTCACATTCCTCACCGGCGTCATGCAACTGGCAATGGGGCTCGCACGGATGGGCATCCTGGTGAACTTCATCTCGCATACGGTGATCATCGGCTTCACCGCGGGCGCCGCCTGCCTCATTTTCGCGGCCCAGATACCAAACTTTTTCGGCGTGGAGATAACGCGCGGCGCATCGTTCCCCGAGACTTTGAGCCAGTTCGCAGCGCACCTCGGGGACATCAATCCGTACGTGACGGCGGTCGGCGCCATTACGCTGCTGTCGGGCATCGCCTCGCGCCGCTACCTTCCGCGCCTGCCGTACATGATCGTGGCGATGATCGCAGGCACCGTTGTCGCGCTGGGGCTCAATTTCGGTCTGGGCGCGGAAGAGACCCGCATTGCGATGCTGGGCGCTTTGCCGGCCGCCCTGCCGCCGCTGTCAGCGCCGGACTTTTCACCCAATACGCTCAAGAACACGCTGCCCGTGGCGCTGGCGATAACGATCCTCGGGCTGACCGAAGCGGTGTCGATCGCGAAAGCGCTGGCGGTCAAATCCGGGCAGCGCATCGACGCCAACCGGGAGTTCATCGGGCAGGGGTTGTCGAACGTCTGCGGCAGCTTCTTCTCCGCCTATGCGAGCAGCGGCTCATTCAATCGCAGCGGCGCGAACCAGGAGGCCGGCGCCCGCACGCCGCTCGCCGCGATCTTCTCGGCGGCGATGCTGGTGATCATCCTGTTCGCCGTAGCGCCGGTGGTGGCATACCTGCCGCTCGCCGTGATGGGCGCCATCCTGTTCATGGTGGCCTACGGGCTGTTCGATCTCAAGCACATGCGAAACATCCTGCGCACGAGCCGGCAGGAATCCGTCGTGATGTTCGTGACATTCCTGGCGGCGGTGTTCGCCGATCTCGAGTTCTCGATACTGGCCGGCGTCCTCCTGTCGCTGATGCTCTATCTCACCCGCACCTCGCGTCCTCTGGTGCTCGACGTGAAACCCGATCCGGCGCCCGGCAGCTACCACTACACCGCCGACAGCGGTCTTCCCGACTGTCCGCAGGTCAAGATGGTGCGGATCAACGGCTCCATCTTCTTCGGCGCGGCGGATCACGTGCAGCGGCAGCTCGAGCAGATCGACGAGATCAATCCGCGGCAGAAGCGCGTGCTGATCGTCGCGAGCGGCATCAACTTCATCGATATCGCGGGCGCGGAAATGCTGGCCCGCGAGGCGAGGCGCCGCCGCAGAATGGGTGGCGCGCTGTACTTCTACCGCTTGAAGGACGCCCCGCGCGCCCTTCTGGAGAAGGGCGGCTACATGGAAGACATCGGCCGCGAAAACGTTTTTCCCGTGAAGACGCGCGCCATCGCCAGCATCTACCCCAGGCTCGATTCGGAGATATGCCGGAATTGCGGGTCCCGCATATTCCATGAATGCAACGTCTCGCTTCCCAACGGCGAGCCGGTGAAGCCCTTGGAAGCACGAAGCAGCGACCGATAAAGACGCGCCGATAACAACAGCCCACATGGCGAGCCGCCTCTTTCCCTTCCGGGCCTGGTTTCCGATGACGCGCGAGACGCTGCGCGCCGACGCCGTCGCCGGCATGACCGTCGCGCTGATCCTGATCCCGCAGTCGATGGCGTATGCCCAGCTCGCGGGCATGCCGGCCTATTACGGGCTGTACGCCGCGTTCCTCCCGGTGATGGTCGGGGCGCTGTGGGGCTCGTCCAACCAGCTGTCCACCGGTCCCGTGGCCATGGTGTCCCTGCTGACCGGCTCAACCCTGGCGCAGTTCGCCTCTCCCGGCACGGAGCAGTTCATCACCTACGCCATCCTGCTCGCCTTCATGGCGGGGCTCATGCAGCTCGTCATCGGCGCCTTCCGTCTCGGCGCGGTGATCAACTTCCTCTCCCATCCCGTCGTCGTGGGTTTCACCAACGCCGCGGCGATCATCATCGCGCTCTCCCAGATCAACAAGATGCTGGGCGTGCCGATCGGCCGCAGCGAGCATTTCCTGCTCGACGTGTGGACGGTGCTGCAGCAGATCGGGGAGGTCCACATCCCGACCCTGGGCATGGGGCTGTCCGCGCTCGCCCTCATCGTCCTGCTGCGGCGGTTCCGCCCGGCGTGGCCCGGCGTGCTGATTACGGTCGTCCTGTGCACCCTGGTGAGCTGGGCGATCCAGTTCGAGCGCAACGTGACCGCAGGCGCCCACCAGTTCGAGGACGTCGAGGTGAGGAACGTCATCGACTACGTGGCGGGCACGGCGCGGCGCTTCGAGGAACTGAACGCGGAAATCGAGGCGAAATTGCGGGATCTCAAGCTGCTGGAGAAGAATCTCGGCGAAGTCCACCCGCGCATCGTCGTGTTGACCGCGGACATCGAGATCCTGCGGCTCGATGCGCGCACCATCGAGCGGGAGCACCGGCTGAGAATGCGCGAGCTGCGCCGCTTCGTATTCGAGCGCATGCCGGGGCGCGATGGCGAGCCTGACCGGTTCTATCTGGTGGGGACCCGACCGCACGCAGAAAAGGACGGGCGTCACTGGCGCATCACACGCGCGACATCCGACGGACTCGAACTCGCCGGCGGTGGCGAGGTGGTGGGGCGCGTCCCGTCCGGGCTCCCGGCGTTGTCGTGGCCGAAGTTCAACTGGGATCTGCTCGTTACCCTGCTGCCCAGCGCGCTGGTGATCACGCTGGTCGGATTCATGGAGACGATTTCGGTTGCCAAGGCAATGGCGACCCGCACGCGCCAGCGGATCGATCCCGATCAGGAGCTGATCGGCCAGGGACTCGCCAACATCGCGGGCAGCCTGTCGAGCTCGTTCCCGGTCAGCGGCTCGTTTTCGCGATCGGCGGTGAATCTCGGCGCCGGCGCGGTCACCGGGTTCTCTTCGGTCGTCGCCGGCGTGCTGGTGGTCGTCACACTGCTGCTGCTGACGCCGCTGCTCTATCACCTGCCGCAGGCGGTGCTGGCGGCCGTCATCATGGCCGCGGTGGGGAGCCTCATCAACTTCCGCGCGATCCGCCACGCCTGGTCCGCGCAACGCCACGACGGCATCGCGGCAGTGGTCGCGTTCGTCGCCACGCTGGGCTTCGCGCCACATCTCGACACCGGCATACTGGTCGGCGGCGCGCTCGCCATCGTGCTCTTTCTTTATCGCACCATGCGCCCGCGCATTGCCGTCCTGAGCCGCCATCCTGACGGGACGTTGCGCGATGCGCGCCTGCATGGCCTGCCTACGAGCGACCACATCATCGTCATCCGCTTCGACGGATCGCTGTACTTCGCGAACGTGCCCTATTTCGAGGAGGCCCTGCTGCAGGAAGCGGCCCGCAGCCCGCGCGCCCGGTATATCCTTATCGTCGCGGACGGCATCAATGAGATCGACGGCTCGGGCGTGGAAGCGATCCGTCACATGGTCGACCGGCTGAAAAGCGCGGGCGTCGCGATGGTGTTCAGCGGGCTGAAGATGCAGGTGCTGCAGGTGATGGAAAAGACAGGGTTGCATGCGCTCATCGGCGTGCAGAATTTCTTCCGGACGGAGGAGGCCGCGCTCGACGCCATCTACAGGCGCATCGAGGATCCCTCTTTCGACGAGAAGTCGTGCCCGCTCAGCGTGACGCCGCAGGCACACGTGCTGACCTGACTGGATCGGACTATGGGCTACCGGCTTACCCGCATCTACACCCGCACCGGCGATGACGGCACGACCGGGCTCGCCGACGGCTCGCGCGTGGGAAAAGACAGTCCGCGCATCGAGGCCATCGGCGCAGTGGACGAACTCAACTGCGCCCTCGGTGTGCTTCTGAGCGAGAACCTGCCCCGGGACATCCGCGCCTGCCTCACCGGCGTGCAGCACGACCTCTTCGATGTCGGCGGGGAGTTGAGCGTGCCGGGGCACGTGGTCATGAAGGACGAACGCATCGCCCATCTGGAGCAGCAGCTCGATCGCTGGAATGCGGATCTGCCGCCGCTGAAGGACTTCATTTTGCCCGGCGGCGTCCGCCCGGCAGCGCTCGCCCACGCCGCGCGCGCCGCCTGCCGGCGCGCCGAGCGTGCACTCGTTGCACTTTCCCGCGAGGCATCCGTGCCGCCTGCCGTGCTGAAGTACGTGAACCGGCTTTCCGACCTGCTGTTCGTCGTGTCCCGCACGCTCAACCGCTCGGCCGGCGAGCCTGACGTGCTTTGGAAGCAGGATAGGAGCAGCAGCTAGGGGCGCGTCGCCCTCACCCTTTCCAGTCCGGCGCAAATGGTGCGCGCACCCGCGGCAATGCGCGGCGTCGCGCGCTGGATCTCGTCAGGCGGCACGTGGACCAATGGAATTTCCCTGAGCGCCGGAACCGCCGAGCCTTGCCACTGCTGCGCGAATTTTCGCGCATCCACGGCAGAGCCGCCGCCCACGATCACTTCCGGCCCTGCGGCGAGCAGCGCCTCGAGCGAGACCGTGGGTGTGAGCAGGGGCAGGTCCGCGAAGACATTGACGCCTCCGCACATCCGCAGAACATCGCTGATCATATGCGCACCGCTCACGGTAAGCAGCGGCCGGTGCCAGATTTCGTAGAACACGCGCAACGCGGTTTTCTTGCTGTAACGCGTTCTCAGTCCTTCGATCTCCGACTCGAACGCTGCGGCTGCCCGCTCGGCTACGGTTCGCGTTCCCGCGAGCGCGCCGACGCCGCGTATGACGCGTGAAATGTCTGACAGTCGCGCCGGCTCGCTCACGAAAACCGCGAGGCCGAGCTGCTCGAGACGCGCGATGTCCGCCGCCTGATTGCCGCTCTTCCAGGCGAGCACGAGATCCGGCTTCAGCAAGAGGATGCTTTCCAGGTGCACGCGGCCGGCGTCGCCCACCCGCGGCAGCGGCTGCACCGATTCCGGAAAGTCGCTATGCAGTGCCACGCCGACCAGTTTCTCTCCGGCGCCCGCGGCGTGCACGATTTCGGCGAGATGCGGGGCCAGCGTGACGATGCGCGCCGCCGGGGCAGGCAGACGCATCGCCACGCTGCGATCGTCCACGAGGACGACCGGGTCCGCGCGCGCGAAAGCGATGATGCATCCGAGCGCTGCCGCCAATGCCGCCGGACCGCGGGACACGCTGACCGGCTAGACGCCGTCCTCCAGGTAATGCAGCAATCTTGCGCTCGTCTGCCGCAGGCGCAGCGACAGCATGGTGACGAGCTTGACGAGGATCTTCGAACCGAGGCTGGGATGGTCGAGGATGATCTTGGCCATGTTGTCGCGGCCCAGCACGGCGAACAAGGTCGGCCGGGTCGCGAGGCACGTCGCAAAGCGCGGCTCGCCGTCGATCATGGACATCTCGCCGAGCGTCATGCCGGGGCCGACGCTCGTCATGTGCTGCTGCTCGCCACGCGCGCCCTTCTTGAGGATATCGACGTCGCCCTCGATGATGAGCAGCATGAAATCCCCGGCATCGCCCTCGCGGATGATGACCTGGCCCGGCTGCGCGCGATAGATCTGCATGTAGTCGGTCAGGATCGCGATGTCGTCGCGGGAGAACTCCGCGAAGAACTGCGACCGCCCGACGAGATCGGAGATTTCCCGGGCGAGTACCGTCCCCTTGCCGACCTTCTCGAGGCTGAGAAGGTTGTCCTGATCGGAAGCGGCGAGTTCGGTTTCGTCCGCCATCGGTGCGATCGGCTACTCCGCTTCGACTTCGGCTTTCACCCGGCGCCTGGACACGGCGTCGGCCAGCGCTTCCAGCAGGCCCCGGCTCTCTTCCCAGCCCAGACAGCCGTCGGTGATGCTCTGTCCATACACCAGGTCCTTGCCCGGGACGAGGTCCTGGCGGCCGGCCTTGAGATGGCTCTCCGCCATGACGCCGAAGATCCGGTCCTGCCCGGCCGCGACCTGCCGCGCGACGTCGCGGCCGACCTCCACCTGTTTTTCCGGCTTCTTGCTGCTGTTGCCGTGGCTGAAGTCGATCATGAGCTTGCCGGGGACGCCCGCCTCGGCGAGCCCCCTGGCGGCGGCGTCGACGCTGTCCGCATCGTAGTTCGGCTGCTTACCGCCGCGCAGGATGATGTGGCAATCCTCGTTGCCGGTGGTTGAAACGATCGCCGAATGGCCGCCCTTTGTCACCGAAAGAAAATGATGCGGTGCCTGGGCAGCCCGGATCGCATCGAGCGCGATGCGGATATTACCGTCGGTGCCGTTCTTGAATCCGACCGGGCAAGACAGCCCCGATGCGAGTTCGCGATGGATCTGGCTTTCGGTGGTGCGCGCGCCGATCGCACCCCACGCAACCAGGTCTGCGATGTACTGCGGCGTGATCATGTCGAGAAACTCGCAGCCGACCGGCATGCCCATCTCATTGAGATCGAGCAGCAACTCGCGCGCGATGCGCAGTCCCTCGTTGATGCGGAAGCTGCCGTCGAGCCGCGGATCGTTGATCAACCCCTTCCAGCCCACCGTCGTGCGCGGCTTCTCGAAATAAACGCGCATGACGATCAGCAGATCGTTGGCGAGGCGGTCCCTCGTCTCCTTGAGCCGCGCCGCGTACTCCTTCGCCGCTTTCACGTCGTGTATCGAGCAAGGGCCCATGATGATGAGCAGGCGGTCGTCGGCCCCGTGCAGGATGCGATGGATCTCGCGGCGCGTTTCGTAGACGGTCTTCGCCGCCTTCTCGGATACCGGAAACTCGCGCAGCAGGTGCGACGGGGGAACCAGTTCCTTGATTTCCTTGATGCGCAGATCGTCGGTCTTGTGCGGCATGCTTATATTAGTGTTCGTGAAATCAACGCATTATAGCCGATTAAACCGGAGGCGATGCCCCGGTTTAATTCCGCGCGTTCGAATCTACGGGCGGCCGTCGTTCAACGCGCGGGCGGTGTCAACCGCCGGTCTCGCTACACTGTGCCGCCCACGGTGAGGCCGTCGATACGCAGCGTCGGCTGCCCCACGCCCACCGGGACGCTCTGCCCTTCCTTGCCGCAGGTGCCTACACCGGGATCGAGCGTCATGTCGTTGCCGATCATCGCCACGCGCGTGAGCGCGTCCGGGCCGTTGCCGGTCAGCGTCGCGCCCCGCACCGGATAGGTGATGCGCCCGTTCTCGATCAGGTACGCCTCCGAGGCCGAGAAAACGAACTTGCCGTTCGTGATGTCGACCTGTCCGCCGCCGAAGTTGACGGCATAGAGGCCGTTTGCAACGGAGCCGATGATTTCCTGCGGGTCGTGCGCGCCGTTCAGCATGTAGGTGTTCGTCATGCGCGGCATGGGAATGTGGGCGTACGATTCGCGCCGGCCGTTCCCCGTCACCGGCAGTTTCATGAGGCGCGCATTGAGGCTGTCCTGCATGTAGTTGCGCAGCACGCCGTTTTCGATGAGCACATTGCGCTGCGTCGGGTTGCCCTCGTCGTCGATATTGAGCGAGCCGCGACGGCGCGCGATGGTGCCGTCGTCCACCACGGTCACGCCCGGCGCCGCCACGCGCTCGCCGATGCGCCCGCTGAAAGCCGAAGTCGCCTTGCGGTTGAAGTCACCTTCGAGGCCGTGCCCGATCGCTTCGTGCAGCAGGATGCCCGGCCAGCCGGGCCCAAGCACGACGGTCATCGTCCCGGCCGGCGCCGGTCGCGCCTCCAGATTCACCAGCGCCTGATCGACGGCTTTCTTCGCATAGTCCTCCAGCACCGCGTCCGTAAAGTAACCGTAGTCGAATCGCCCGCCGCCCCCGGCGCTGCCCTGCTCGCGCCGGCCGTCCTGCTCGACGATCACCTGCAGGGAAAGCCTGACCAGCGGCCGCACGTCCGCGGCGATCACTCCGTCGCTGCGCGCGACGAGCACGACTTCATACTCGCCGGCGAGCCATGCCATCACCTGCGTAACCCGCGAATCGCGCGCGCGCGCAAGCCGCTCCACGCGCTCCAGCAGCGCCACCTTTTCGCGGTCGGTGATACTCGCCAGCGGGTCGTGCTGCGCGTAGAGGTTGTGGCCGTTGCCGCGCTTCACGATCTCCGCCGTGCCGCGTGCGCCCTGGCGCGCGATCGCGCGCGTCGCCTGTGCCGCGCTGGTGAGCGCCTCCAGGCTGATGTCGTCGGAGTAGGCGAATGCGGTTTTCTCGCCGGTGACGGCGCGCACGCCGACGCCCTGGTCGATGTTGAAGCTGCCCGACTTGACGATGCCTTCCTCCAGGCTCCACGACTCGCTGCGGCTGTACTGGAAATAGAGATCGGCATAGTCGACGCTGTGGGTCATGATCTGCCCGAATACCGTCTGCAAACGCTGATTGTTCAGCGCATACGGCGCCAGCAAAGTGGCGTCAGCAGTGGCGAAGAGCTGCTCGGGCTGGAGCGTCGGGATTGCGGATGCAGGGGAAGTTGCCATGTGTGATCGCAGTTCGTCTCGTAAAAGTGGGGCCGCCGCCCGGAAAAGCAAGCGGCCCCCGCAACATTAGCACTGATGTATGGTGCGGTGGGTGCGCGCGGGCAGGCTCTGCCGCAGGCGCGCGAGATGCGCGAGGTTGACGCCCGCGGTCACGACGCCCGAGCCACGCGCGAGCCGGTCGAGAACGACGCCCCACGGATCCACGATCATGGTGTCGCCGTGCGTCTCCCGCCCGCTCACGTGGTAGCCGCCCTGGGCCGGCGCAATCACGTACGCGAGGTTCTCGATCGCGCGCGCGCGGACCAGCACCTCCCAGTGCGCCTTGCCGGTCGTCTCGGTGAAAGCGGAAGGCACCGAAATGATATCCACGTCCTGCAGCGCGCGGTAAAGCTCCGGGAAACGCAGGTCGTAGCAGACCGAGAGCCCCAGCCGGCCGAACGGCGTATCCACCGTCATCAGTTCCTTTCCCGCTTCGATGGTTCGTTCTTCGCGATAGCTTTCCTCGCCCATCTCGAAACCGAACAGATGGATCTTGTCGTAGCGCGCGACAAGCCGGCCGTGGTCGTCGAATACGAGACAGGTATTGCGCACCTTGTCGGGGACGGAAGCCTCCAGCGGTATGGAACCGCCGACCAGCCAGACTTCGTGCCGTTTTGCCATCGCGGAGAGAAAATCCTGGATCGGTCCCTCGCCGGGCTTTTCGCGCACGCCGATCTTGTCGCGTTCCGTGGTTCCCATGATGGCGAAGTTCTCCGGCAGCGCGACCAGCTGCGCGCCCTGCCCCGCAGCGATCGCGATCAACCGCGCCGCCTCTTCGAGGTTGCCCTCGACGTTGGGCCCGGACGCCATCTGTATGGCGGCGATGCGCGTGGTCTCGGGACGAAGCTCGTTCCTGTCCGCCCGCGACCACTCGCGCCCGAAAGCGCCGCGTATTCTCGTGCTCACCCTTCCCTCCTGACAGTCCGCGCCCGGCCGCTCATCTGGCGTCCGAGGTGGCCGGCCCGGCGCGGTCGACTTTCGACACCTGCGGCTCGGCCCAGGTTCCGGTGACGCTGTACTCGTAGGAGAAGATCTGGTCGAGCGGATCCTTCAGTATTTTCTGCGCCAGTATGGTCGCCACGCCGGCCACCGGGCCGCCGAGGAGCGCGCCGGCAATCGAGACGCCGTCGCTCAGGCTCGGCACCACGCGCACGTTCAGCTTCTGCGTTTCGCGAACGAGATCCACCTCGCCGCTCATGGCAACGCGCGCGGCCGGTCCCTGGATGCGGAAGTTGGCGGTGGATGCAATGCCGCGCTCTATGCTGACATCGCCCTGTATCTGGTCGAATGCGAAGCCTTCGCTGAATACGTCGCGGAAGTCGAGCGTCACCCGGCGCGGCAGGGCTTGCAGGCTCAATATGCCGAGCAGCTTGCCGAATCCCGGCTCGAGCTTCACGAACTGACCCTTGGACGCGTCGAGCCGCAGATTGCCGATGAGCGTGGCGTACTCGAAATCCTGCGGTGCCCCTGGCCATGCCAGCGTGCCATCGAGCCTGGCGGTTCCGCGACGCACACCGTCCGGAAAGCCCAGGCGTTCGAGAAATTTTCCGACATCGCTCACGTCGAGATGCACTGTCGCCCTGGTACGCGGCTGCGATGCCACTTCCTGCACCAGGCCCTCGGCCGAGAGCGCGCCATCCGCATTGGTGAGCCGCAACCGGTCGATGCGCCAGTTGCGCTCCACCGGCACGGCAGCAAGCTCCAGACGGCCCAGCATCCTGTCCTTGTAACTGAACTGTTCGGCAATCACATCGAGCGCCGGAAGTTCGCGGTTGCGGCCAGGCGTATCCTGACTGCGCTCGGCAGCCATGTCGGCCGGAATCACCAATCGCTTCATCCGCGCCGTGAGCTTGCCTTTGCCCTGCCCGAGCCAGGTTGCCGTTCCCTCGAGTTCGCGTCCGGCCAGGCTCGCACGCCAGCCCCCCTCTTGTGCCGTACTGCTGATCGCGACCTGATGGAATACGCGGTTGGACGCGATCAGTTCCTCCAGCTTGACCTCGATGCCGCCCAGCTGGGCTTCCGGCGCGCGTGCATCGTCGCCCGCGAGCGCCAGCCACTGGTCCAGATCCAGCCGCTTCAGCGTGCCGCTCACCCACACGCCATCACGCTCCGGCTCGGGCGCGGCGCCGCCAAAGCTTACCGTTGCGCGGCGGATGCTTTCCTTCCCGTCGGTGTGACGCCTCACCAGGCGCGCGCTCAGGATCTCCCCATACGTGGCGTCCACACGATCCGTCAGCCCCGGCTGCTGGCTGATGAAGCGGCGCTCGATGCGCAGCGGAATTTCCTCGGCAGCGGCCTTTCTGAGCGGAGGCGGCAGGTCCGACACGATGCCTTGCAGACTGCTTTCGATGACGAGATCCGCCAGTTTTCTGCGCAGCACCAGCGTGCCCTTCCAGTCGGTGCCGCCGCTCACGTGCCGCATCAGCCAGGCGTTTCCCATCGCACCGCGCAACCCCCCGATGTTGGCCCGGCCCTGCACGTTGATGCGCGCGGTCGCATCGCCGGGCGGTGCGCTCGAGACGACTATGGGTCCGCCGAGAAAGGTCGCGGTCGCGTGGGGCACATTCAGGGTGGATTCGGTAAACTCGAGACGCCCGCTCGCCTGCTCGAGCACAGGCAGATCGGGACCCGCGACGAAGCGGTTACCCATGAACTGGTACACGCCGCTCAGCCTGCTCTTCTGCTCCTCGCGCAGCGGTATCTCGAGCTTGAGCTGAAGCTTGCCCGCTCCCTGCATGCGCATGCCCTCGGTATAGCGATCGATCATCTCCAGCACCGGGCTCTTCTCGATGAAGGCGAGAAACTCCGCGCTCGGACCCTCGGCTTCCCCGGCGATGTTCAAAACTTCGTAATCGACCACGAGATCGGGAATCTCGGCGCGGACCTTGAGCAGTTTCGCCCCGAGTATCGTGCCCTGCCGCGCATTCACTTCCATGCGCTTTCCGCGAAACGCGATGTCGCCGGCTATGTTCTCTATCCGCGGCCACCCCGTCGCATAGTCCAGCACGCCGCCGTTTACCTTGGCGATCACCTCGAACACGCCACCCTTGTTCTCCGGAAACGGGAAGTCGCTCAGATCGCCCTTGAGGCGCAGCGACACTTCGTTCGATTGCCCGCTTACGAGCGCCTTGTCGAGCCAGTCGCGCGTGGGCCGGCCGACGTGAAGCGGAATATAGTGACCGACGTAGCGCGCATCGGCCCGGTTCAGGCTGCCCGTTACATCGATCGTGCCGCGGCCGCCGCTCGCGTAGCGGTAGTTGCCCTGTGCCGTTCCCGCCATATGCGAATTGGAAAACGTGACCTTGTTGAATTGCACCTCGGGTTCCGTGCGTGCGTTCGACCAGCCGATATCGGCGGCGAGGCGCTCGAATTCGAGTGGACCCCGAAAGACGCGCGGCATGTCGAGCGTCACCCCGGTGCTGTCCAGCCGCAAGGTCCCGGATTTTTCGTTGCCGTCGAACGTGCCGCTGAGCCCGGAAAAACCGGGGAACTCCTCCACGCCGGCGACCGCAAGCTCGTGGAAGCGTCCGCGCGCCACATACTGCGCGGGAGCGCGGAATTCGCCGTTCCAGCGCACCGCGAGATCGAACAGGCTGCCTCTGGGCAGAAAACGCGACAGGTCCGCGCGCAGCGCCGGGTCGAGCGGCAGCCGGTCCGCGAGCAGTGCAAGGGGCTCCAGCGCGAGCGCGTTGGCACGCAACTCCCCGCGAGCCGCACCGGAGTCGGTGCCGGTGCTCACCCGTAGCAGAAAATCCGTCGGCCCCGAGGCCAGTCCGCCGCCGGTCGTGAATGAAAGTCCCGAAGTGGACGCTTCGATCCCGCCTGCACCGTGCTTCCAGCCGACGCGGCCCGAGAGCGTAACGATGTCGATTTCAGGCGCGTCCTTGGCAAGCCGCAGTTGGACGTCGGCGAGGCGCAGATCGGCCACCACGTCCGCAAGCCGATCGTCGCGGTAGCCCACCCACATGCGCAACGCGCCGGCGCCCCGGGAGGCAGGCAGTTCGGGCGGCATCCACGGACGCCACGCCTCGATATCGACCGTATCGACCCGCACGTAAAACCTGCCGTCCCACCTGGAGAGCACCGCAGCCGATCTGCCGGTCAATTCGCCGCGTATCTCCAGCGGGCCCGCGAGTCGCGGCGGGGGCACGGCGCGGATTCCAAAGCGGTGCCGCCTGCCGCGATTGCGCACCAGCACGTCCACTTGCTGCAGCTGAAGCGGCCCCGCTCCCCGCAGTTCGTCGCGCCACGAAAGCCGCGCCTGCCGCACCGATAACCTGGGTTGCCGCAGCAGCCAATCCGCAAAGCCGCCGCCTTCGCCTTCCTTGAGCTCGATTCCGGCGATGTGGAGCACGCCGCCCGTGTCGCGACGGACTTCCAGCTCCGGGCGCAGCAGTTCCACAGACCGGAACCGCGGCTCCCACGCCGCGACCGAAAACCACGACAGGGCGCCATCGATGCGCGAGAGTCTCAGCGCGGGGCGGTTGGCTGCATCGAAGACGGTGACATCGTCCAGTACCAGCTCCGGATGCAGCCCGTCCCAATTCCCAGATACTTTGCCGATGGCAACGCGCTGACCGATCGCCGCCGTTATTGCTTCAGCGATGCGCTCGCGGTGCTGATCGATATTGGGCAGCACCCAGTAGCGCAGCGCGATGACGAGAAAGGCGAACGCGAATCCCGCTCCCAGGATTGACCAGGTGACCAGGCGATAGAGGGTGAGGGAACTGATGCGCAGCCATCGAGGGATTGCCGAAGCGGGCATCTTTTGCCTGGTATCGTGAAAAATGCGATATTCAAACAACGATTTACTCATTCTACGCCAATCGGCACATGGAATCGATTAACGCGCGGGCAACCGCGGGCGCCGACACCGCGGTGAGTGCCGCCCGAGCCTTCAGCCGTTACGCGCGGCGCCTGCTCGATGCCGAGCCGGGCCTTGCGGACGCGGGATACGAGACTGGAATTGCCCGCGACGACCTGCGCGCACTGCTGGAGTCGGGCGGTGCCGGTGATGAAACCGCCTTGCGGCACACGCTGCGTGCGTTGCGCAAGCGCGTCATCCTGAACGTCATGGCGCGCGATCTTTCAGGCCGCGCCGATCTCGCGGAAGTATGCTGCACGATCAGTGCCCTCGCAGAGCTTGCCATCCAGCATGCGCTTGGCCGGCTCGACGCCAGGCTTTCCGAGCAGCACGGCCATCCACTCGGCGCAAGCGGGAGGCGCCAGCAACTGCACGTCATCGGCATGGGCAAGCTGGGCGGGGGCGAGCTGAACGTCTCCTCCGACATCGATCTTATCTTCGTCTACCCGGAGGAAGGCGAGACCGACGGGGCCAGGTCCCTCAGCAATCACGAGTACTTCACCCGACTGGGACGGCGGCTGATCGGCGCCCTCAGCGAGGTGACCGAAGACGGCTATGTTTTTCGCGTCGATATGCGGCTGCGGCCCTATGGTGACAGCGGTCCGCTCGTGATGAGCTTCGAGATGCTCGAGAACTACCTCGTCACGCAGGGTCGCGAGTGGGAGCGCTACGCCTGGATCAAGGCGCGCGCGCTGACCGGCGACCGTGGAGCAGAGCTGAACGACCTCGTCCGGCCTTTCGTCTACCGACGGCATCTCGACTACAGCGCCTTTGCTTCCATGCGCGAGCTGCACGCACAGATACGCGCGGAGGTGGAACGCCGCGAACTCACCGACAACATCAAGCTCGGTCCGGGCGGAATTCGCGAAGTCGAATTCATCGCCCAGGTGTTTCAGCTGATCCGCGGGGGACGCGATGCCTCGCTCAGACGCCAGCCGACGCTGGAAGTGCTGGGCCTGCTGGCCGAGCGCAATCTGTTGCCGGCAGGCGCGGCGGAGGAGCTCGAGGGCGCGTATATTTTTCTCCGCAATCTCGAGCACCGCCTGCAATATCTGGACGACCAGCAGACGCATTTGCTGCCCCGTACAGCCGAGGACCAGCTTGCAATCGCCCGCAGCATGGGATTCCAGGACTACGTAGCGTTGCGCGACGCGCTGGAACAGCACCGCACGCGCGTCACCCGCCAGTTCGAGCAGATCTTTGCCGCCGCGCCCGCGAAACAGCATCCGCTCGCCGTCGTGTGGCAGTCCTCCGGGGGAGCGGGCAATGCCGACCGGCTGACCGCGCTGGGCTTTCAGCGTGCTGAGGACATGCAGCGCCGGCTCGACATGCTGCGCTCGAATCCCCGCTACCGCCAGATGCCGGCCACGAGCCAGCAGCGGCTCGATCGTCTCGTTCCCCTCGCGATCCACGCGTCGTCCGGCACGCCCGACGCCGATACCACACTGGGCCGAATACTGGAGCTCTTCGAAAGCGTGAGCCGCAGGGAGTCCTATCTGGCGCTGCTGGAAGAGTATCCGCTCGCGCTTACGCGGCTCGCCGAAATGGTGAGCGCCAGCGGCTGGGTCGCACAGTACCTCACGCAGCATCCCATACTGCTCGATGAGCTGCTCGATACGCGCACGCTGTACGCCGCCCCTGACTGGATCGCGCTCAAACAGGCGCTGCGTGCCCGGCTCGACGATGCCGCGCAGGACACCGAACGGCGGATGGACATCCTCTGCCATTTCAAACACGCCCAGACCATGCGCTTCATCGCCCAGGACCTCGGCGGCACGCTGCCCCTCGAGACGCTGAGCGACCACCTCTCCGATCTCGCGTGCGTGATCCTGGGCGAGGTGCTGCGTCTCACGTGGGGGGCGCTGCGCACGCGGCATCGCGAGACGCCGTGCTTTGCGATCGTTGCCTATGGAAAGCTCGGCGGCAAGGAACTCGGCTACGTGTCCGATCTCGACATCGTCTTTCTCTACGATGATGTCGCGCCGGAAGCGCCCGAGAACTATGCGCGGCTCGCCCAGCGCATCAACGGCTGGCTCACCAGCATCACGCCTGCCGGTGTGCTCTACGAAACCGACCTGCGGTTGCGGCCGGACGGCGCCAGCGGGCTGCTGGTGAGCCCGCTCGCGAGTTTTCGCGAGTATCAGGAAAAACAGGCCTGGGGCTGGGAGCACCAGGCGCTTACCAGGGCGCGCTTCGTCGCCGGTGACCCCGAGATCGGGCGCGCGTTCGAGTCGCTGCGCATCGCGATCCTGCGCCAGCCGCGCGACCTCGGCGTGCTCAAGGCGAACATCGCGGCCATGCGCGGGAAAATCCACGATGCGCATCCCAACCGTTCCTCCCTGTTCGACCTCAAGCACGATCGCGGCGGGATCATCGACGTAGAGTTCATCGTGCAGTATCTCGTTCTCGGCTTTGCCGGGAAGCATGCGGAACTCACCGGCAACATCGGCAATCTCGCGCTGCTCAAGCTCGCGGGCCGACTGGGCCTGATCGACGCGAGCCAGGCGCAGGCGGCGCACGAGGCGTATCGCGAATTCCGCCGGCGGCAGCATCGGCTGCGGCTCGCGGGGGAGCAGTACGCGCGCGTGTCGCCGGAAGAGGTCAGCGCGCATGCCCGGGCGGTGCTCGATCTCTGGCAAAGCGTGTTCGGAGCAAGCTAAAATGCAGCTTTCCGTTCCGGAGCGTGCACATGTCAATGGCGGATCGCGACGGCCAGATCTGGTACGACGGCAAGCTCGTACCCTGGCGTAACGCGACCACGCACGTCCTCACGCACTCGCTGCATTACGGGCTGGCGGTGTTCGAGGGATTGCGCGCCTACAACACCCGGCGCGGCACGGCCGTCTTCCGGCTGAAGGAGCATACCGAGCGGCTGTTCGACTCGGCCCACATTTACGGGATGAAAATTCCGTACAGCCGCGAAGTGCTCATGGACGCGCAGAAGGAAGTCGTGCGCGCCAACCGGCTCGAGTCGTGCTACATCCGTCCCATCGCCTTCTACGGTTCGGAAAAGATGGGCGTGTCTCCGATCGGCGCAAGCGTGCACGTCGCCATTGCTGCGTGGCCGTGGGGCGCTTATCTGGGACCCGAAGCGATCGAGAAGGGCATCCGGGTCAAGACCTCGTCCTTCGCGCGCCATCACGTCAACGTGTCGATGTGCCGGGCCAAGTATTCGGGCACCTACGCCAACTCGATACTCGCCAATGTGGAGGCGACCGAGCAGGGCTACGACGAAGCGCTGCTGCTCGACGTGGACGGATTCGTCGCCGAAGGATCGGGGGAAAACCTGTTCATGGTGAAGAACGGCGAGATTTTCGAGCCGGAGCTGACCAGCGCGCTGATCGGCATCACGCGCCAGTCGGTGATCACGCTCGCGCGGGAAATGGGCTACGCGGTCGCGGCGCGCCGCATCACGCGCGACGACCTCTATATCGCGGACGAGGCGTTTTTCACCGGCACGGCCGCCGAAGTGACGCCGATCCGTGAAGTCGATGGACGCACCATCGGCGAAGGCCGGCGCGGGCCCATTACGACCCGATTGCAGGCGGCGTTCTTCGATTGCGTCACCGGGAAATCGGAGAATCACAGCGACTGGCTGGCGCCGGTCGCAGGATGAGCGGTTTCGATGACGGCTCAACAATCGGAAAACCGCGAGCGCCTGATTGAAGTGACAGCGGACGATCTGCCGCTGCACTGCCCCACGCCTTCCATGCTGCTGTGGAATGCCCACCCTCGCGTGTTCCTGCCGATCGACAGGACCGGCGACGCGCTGTGCCCGTACTGCGGCACCCGGTACGTATTGAAGGGTGATGTGAAGGCCGGCCACTGACCGGTTGCCGCGTGTTCAAAATTCTAGTCGTCGGGCCGTCATGGATCGGCGACACGCTGCTTGCGCAGCCCTTGCTCAGGCTGCTCCATGACACGCATGACGCTGCGGCGGTGGACGTGCTTTCGCCGCAATGGACGCTGCCGCTGCTCGCGCGCATGCCCGAAGTGCGTCGTCCGCTCCTCAATCCCTTCGGGCACGGCGAACTCAAGCTCGGCGAGCGGCGGGCCCTAGGCGTTCAACTGCGCGGCGAGGGTTACGATCAGACGATCGTCCTGCCCAACACCTTCAAGTCCGCCCTGGTGCCGTACTTCGCCGGCATCCCGCTGCGCACCGGGTTCCGCGGCGAGATGCGATGGGGACTGCTCAACGACGTGCGCGCCCTCGACGAACGAGCGATGCCGCGCCTCGCGCAGCGCTATGCGTCGCTCGCCGGTCCGCCAGGCGCCGCGCCCATGCCGTTGCCGGAGGTCAGCCTGCGCGTCGATGAGTCAACACGGATCGCCACGCTGGCGCGCCTGGGGCTCGATGCCGGGCCGCGCGTGGCCGCGCTATGCCCGGGCGCGGAATACGGTCCTGCCAAGCGCTGGCCGCCCACCCACTTTGCCGAACTGGCGAAGCGTCTCGCCGCCGAAGGCTATGCCGTCTGGCTGGTGGGATCCTCCACGGACCGCGAACTGGGTGAATCCATTGCCACGCTGAGCGGCGGCATCTGCCGCAACCTGTGCGGGCAGACATCGCTCGACGAAGCGGTCGATGTGCTCGCCTCGAGCGATGTGGTCGTCAGCAACGACTCGGGCCTGATGCACATTGCTGCCGCACTCGGGAAACGGCTCATCGCGCTCTACGGATCGAGCACCCCCTACTACACGCCGCCGCTTTCCGGACAGGCCGCGATCCTGTGGCTAGGCCTGTCGTGCAGCCCCTGCTTCCGCCGTCATTGCCCGCTGGGACATTTCAATTGCATGATGCAGCTCACGCCCGAGCGGGTATGCAGCGCCATCGAGTTTGATAAAATCGGCCGGGATACGCGCTGAACCCGCCGCGGCCCGATTCCCGTGAAGAAAAGCCTGTTCACCACGCCCCAGGATGCCGAAGCCGCATTCTACGACGCCTTTACCAAGGGCGACCTCGACGCGATGATGGAAGTGTGGGCCGATGACGACGATGTCTACTGCATCCACCCCGGTGGCGCGCGCATGAGCGGCGTCGTGCAGGTGCGCGAATCGTGGCGCAAGATCTTCGCGGCCGGCCAGTCGCTGCGCTTCCAGCTCCGCGGGCAGCACTACGTGAACGGCATGATGCTGTCGGCGCACAGCGTCTACGAGCACATCAACGTCGCGGGCGAGACGCGCCCCCGCGGCCCGATGATCGCCACCAACATCTATCTCAGGACCGAGCACGGCTGGCGCATGGTGGCCCACCACGCTTCCCCGGTGCCCGCGCCCGCCACGGCGGCCGACCCCGAGCCCCGGCGGCAGGTCAAGACCACCCTGCATTAGCCGCCCGCACATGGCTTTCGATTGCCCTACCGGGCCGGTACTCAGCTTGCCGCCAAGAGCGGGCAAGCCGCGCCGGCGCGGCATCACGTCGATGATCGATTTCGGGCCCGACACGTTCGGCTGGACCGGCGGCGAGCACGGCCTACGCAACGTGCTGGAGGCCGCCGCCGGCTATATCGACCATGCCAAAATCTATGCCATGAACGCGCTGCTCATGCCGCGGGAAGTGGTGAAGCGCGCCGCGCGCGCGTATCGTGACGCGGACGTGACGCCTTTCGCGGGCGGCATCCTGTTCGAGTACGCGTGGCAGCGCAACGAGATCGAAGAGCTGATCTGCCTGCTTGCGGCACTCGACCTGCCGGGGCTGGAGATTTCGGAGAACTACGTCACCCTCACCGGCGAAGAGCGCGACCGCCTGATCGATCGTTTCCAGAAATCCGGTATAAGCGTGGTGTACGAGTTCGGGCGCAAGAACCCGGAGCAGGCGATGAGCATCGAGTACCTTGGCAGCATCGTGACCGCGGTGGCGCGGCGCGGCATCCACCATGTGACCGTGGAGCAGTGCGAAATGGACCTGCTGGCACGCGATGCGCCCGGCGCCGTCTCGACCCTGGCGGCACAACCCTGGTTCGACCATGTGGTCATCGAAGCCGATCCCTACAAGTTTCCGCAGCAGCACGTGGAGCTGCTGCGCGATTTCGGCCCCGAGGCGAATCTCGCGAACATCACGCCCGGCCAGGTCCTGCGTCTCGAGGGCTTCCGCCTCGGCATAGGGCGGGCGGTAAATTATTCGCTGCTCTCGGGCGACGCCGCGCACGCCGCCGGGAGCCATATTTGAGCCCGGCACTCGGCTTTTTTGCGTTTTCAACAGAGGAAGGCAATGAACACCAGCACTTTTGGCAATCCCGACGTCATTGTCGTGGGCGCGGGCAACGCCGCCGCCTGCGCCGCGCTCGCCGCGCGCGAGAACGGCGCATCGGTCATCATGCTCGAGGCCGCCCCGATCGAGGAATGCGGCGGCAACAGCCGCTACACCGCTGGCCTGATGCGCGTCGTGTACAACGGCGTGGACGATCTCGCCCAGCTCATCCCCGACCTCACCGAGGAGGAGAAGAAGCTGCATGATTTCGGCGCCTACACGTCCGACAACTACTTCGACGACATGGGACGCATCACGCAGTACCGCACCGATCCCGACCTCTGCGAGCTGCTGATCTCGCGCAGCTTCGAGACGCTGGTGTGGCTGCGCAAGAAAGGCGTCAAGTTCCAGGCGAGCTACGGCCGGCAGTCGTACAAGATCGACGACAAGCGCTTCAAGTTCTGGGGCGGGCTCGCGGCCGAGACCTGGGGCGGCGGCCCGGGGCTCGTCGACAACGAGCATAAGGCCTGCGCGCGCGAAGGCATCAAGATCTTCTATGAGACGCCCGCCCTTTCGCTCATCACCGACGATGAGGGACGGGTCCTCGGCGTGCGGGCCAGGCACAAGGGCAGGAACGTCGACATCCGCTCGAAAGCGGTGGTGCTGGCGTGCGGCGGCTTCGAGTCGAACGCGGAGATGCGCACGCGCTATCTCGGCCCGGGCTGGGATCTCGCGAAAGTGCGCGGCACGCGATTCAACACCGGGCTTGGCATCAAAATGGCGCTCGACATCGGCGCGCTCTCTTACGGCCACTGGTCGGGCTGCCACGCGGTGGGCTGGGACATGAACGCCCCGCCGTTCGGCGACCTCTCGGTGGGCGACAACTTCCAGAAGCACAGCTACCCCTGGGGCATCATGGTGAACGCGCGCGGCGAGCGCTTCGTCGATGAGGGCGCCGACTTCCGCAACTACACCTATGCGAAGTACGGGCGCGTGGTGCTCGAGCAGCCCGGCATGTTCGCGTGGCAGATTTTCGACGCCAAGATCATTCCCGTGCTGCGCGACGAGTACCGCATCAAGCGCGTCACCAAGGTGCGCGCCGAAACGCTGGAAGATCTCGTGAAAAAGCTCGAGGGCGTCAATGCCGAGGTGTGCCTGCGCGAGCTCAAGGAGTACAACAAGGCGGTGCGCACCGACATCCCGTTCAACATGGCGATCAAGGACGGGCGCTGCACCGAGGGACTCAAGATCAACAAATCCAACTGGGCCAACACGGTCGATACGCCGCCGTTCGAGGCCTATGCCGTGACCTGTGGCGTCACGTTCAGCTTCGGCGGCGTGAAAGTGAGCACCAGTGCGGAAGTCGAGGATACCGGCGGCAAGCCGATCCCGGGCCTCTATGCCGCGGGAGAACTGGTGGGCGGCATCTTCTACCACAACTATCCCGGCGGCACGGGGCTCACCTCGGGCGCAGTGTTCGGCAAGCTCGCCGGCACGAGCGCCGGGGCTTACGTCAAAGGCAAGTAAAGGAGGTTTGAAATGAATGCGCCCGCGATCAAGATCGACAGACCGGTCCGCGAGCAGGTGAGCAACGAGGAGTGGGAAACGCGCGTCAATCTCGCGGCCTGCTACCGGCTGATGCACGCGTTCGGGATGGTGGAGATGGTCGCGAACCACATCTCGGCCCGCGTGCCCGGCGCGGAAAACGAGTTCCTCATCAACCCCTACGGCATGCTCTACGAGGAGATGACGGCCTCCAGCATGACCCGCATCGATATCGACGGCAACGTGCTGTTCAACGCGACGGACTACGGCGTGAACCAGGCGGGCTACATCATCCACAGCGCGATCCACGCCGCGCGGCATGACGTGGACTGCATCATACACACGCACACGCTCGCCGGCATGGCGGTCTCGGCCATGAAGTGCGGCATCCTGCCGATCGCGCAGACCTCCATGCGCTTCACCGACATCGCATATCACGACTACGAAGGCGTCGCGCTGCGGCTGGAAGAGCGCGAGCGGCTGGTGCAGAACCTCGGCAACCGCGAAGCGATGGTGCTGCGCAATCACGGCCTGCTGACGGTAGGGCCGAGCATCCCCGAATGCTTCAACAACATCTACCGGCTCGAGCGCGCGTGCCAGCTCCAGGTGACGACGCTCTCCTGCAATACCGAGATTCAATATCCGCCGCGCGAAGTGATCGAGTACACCCATCACCAGATGCAACCCGGCGTGCGGCGTCGTACCGGGCTGCTCGAGTGGCCGGCGCTGCTGCGTAAGCTCGACCGCGTCGATCCTTCGTATCGCGACTGAGCCCGGCGCAGCTACGCGCGCATGGCGCCCTATCGCGCCCCGCCGTGGCTGCCGGGCGGCCACCTGCAAACGATCTATCCCGCGCTGTTGATGTCGCGGCCGGTCGTTCCCTATGGCAGGGAGCGCTGGGATACGCCGGACGGTGACTTCATCGATGTTGATCGCGTCGATCCCACCGACATGGCAGCGACAGACGGGCGCAGCACGCCACTGGTCGTGCTTTTTCACGGACTAGAGGGCTGCTCGAACAGCCATTACGCGCTCGCCTTGATGCACGAAATCCGGGCGCGCGGCTGGCGCGGCGTGGTCGTTCATTTCCGGGGCTGCAGTGGCGAGCCCAACCGCCTGCCGCGCGCCTATCACTCCGGTGACACGGTGGAAGTCGACTGGATACTGCGCCGGCTGCAGCACGAACGCGCGGAACGTCCACTCTACGCAGCCGGTGTATCACTCGGGGGCAACGTGCTCCTGAAATGGCTGGGCGAACGCGGCGCGGCAGCAGCGCATCTCGTCACGCGCGCCTGCGCGGCATCCGCGCCGGTGGACCTCATGCTGGCCGGAGAAGCGCTCGGTCGGGGCTTCAACCTGTTTTATGCCCGTAATTTTCTCGCGACGCTCAAGGCCAAGTCCGCGGTCATGCTGCGATCCTTCCCGGGGCTGTTCGACGCCGAGCGGGTGCGCGCTGCACGCACGCTGCGCGAATTCGACGACGTGGTCACCGCCCCCCTGCACGGATTTCGCGACACCGATGATTACTGGACCCGCGCCAGCAGCAAGCCGCTGCTCCGGCACATTGCCGTGCCGACGCTGATGCTGAACGCCCGTAACGACCCGTTTCTCCCGGAACGCGCGCTGCCGCAACGAAATGAAGTGTCGCCTTGTGTCGTGTGCGAATATCCGGAGGGCGGCGGCCACGCCGGCTTCGCGACCGGGCGCTTCCCCGGAACGCTCGCATGGCTCCCCCGGCGCATGCTGGATTTTTTCGCCGGAAACTGAATCCGCATTAAGCTGTCGGACATCGCAACCGCAGAGCCCCCATCATGCAAAGCCTTCCTCCCGAAATCTTCAAGGCTTATGACGTGCGCGGCATCGTCGGGCGCACGCTGACCGTCCCCATCGTCGAGGCGATCGGCCAGGCGATTGCCACTGAATCGCTGGCGCGCCGGTGCAACACGGTCGCGATCGGGCGCGACGGACGGCTCTCCGGCCCTGAACTCGCCGGGGCGCTCGCGCGCGGGCTGCAGAAGAGCGGCGCCAATGTGATCGACGTCGGCCAGGTCGCGACGCCGATGCTCTACTTCGCCGTGCACCATCTCGAGACGCATTCCGGCGTGTCCGTCACCGGCTCGCACAACCCACCGGATTACAACGGCCTCAAGATGATGGTGGCGGGCGAGACGCTGTGGGGCGAGGCGATCCAGCAACTCCGGCATCGCATCGAGCGCGGCGAGCTTGCGCAGGGTGCCGGCAGCTATCGCGAGCACTCGATACGCGAGCAGTACCTGCAGCGCATCGTGAGCGACGTGAAGCTTGCCCGTCCCATGTCGGTGGTGGTGGACTGCGGCAACGGTGTCGCGGGCGGGACGGCGCCGGAGCTCTATCGCCGGCTCGGCTGCAAAGTGACCGAGCTTTTCTGCGAGGTGGACGGCACTTTCCCTAACCATCATCCCGATCCGTCGCAGCCGAAGAATCTCGTCGATCTCAAAAACGCGCTGGCGGCGGGCAAGGGCGAGATCGGCTTCGCATTCGACGGCGACGGCGACCGGCTCGGTGTAGTGACGAAGAACGGCAAGATCATCTACCCCGATCGGCTCCTCATGCTGTTCGCGGCCGACGTGCTCAAGCGCCAGCCGGGCGCGCAGATCATTTTCGACGTGAAATCGACGCGCAATCTGTTCGCGTGGGTGCGCGGGCACGGCGGGCGGCCGCTGCTGTGGAAGACCGGGCATTCGTTCATCAAGCAGAAGCTCAAGGAAACGGGCGCCGCGCTCGCCGGCGAGATGAGCGGACATCTCTTCTTCAGGGAGCGCTGGTACGGCTTCGACGACGCGCTCTACGCCGGCGCGCGGCTGCTGGAGATCCTGTCGCAGGAGAACGATCCCGGCGCCGTGCTCGAAAATCTTCCCGATGCCATCTCGACGCCCGAGCTGCACGTCCAGCTCGCGGAGGGCGAGAATTTCACGCTGATCGACAAGCTGCGGCAGACGGCCCGCTTCGAAGGTGCGAAGGACATCATCACCATCGACGGCCTGCGCGTGGAGTATGCCGACGGCTTCGGGCTCGCGCGGCCTTCCAACACGACGCCGGTGGTGGTGCTGCGCTTCGAGGCCGACGATGAAGCCGCCATGAAACGCATCCAGGAAGACTTCCGGCGCGCGCTGCAGGCGGTCAAGCCCGGCATTCGCCTGCCTTATTAAGTGAGACGCATACAAATATCTGAGACCACATGCCTTGCTCGTGCAGTAATTCGCCGTAGTGGCCTCCACATGGAGGGTTCGCGTCCGCCAAGAGCTTCTTCAGTTTCGCGTTCTCAGCCTGCACCCACAGCAAACGGGGTCATATCCGTCTCGGATGATCAGACCCTCAACACACCCCCTGGAACAATTCCGATATATTGTCGCTATCTTCGATCGTCCCTATACGAGAGCTGAGCCTTTCTAACTGCTCTGGCTTGAGCGGACGGACGCCGAGCGAGAAGCATTCTTGCGCCTTGTGCTTTATCTCTTGCTCCGATAGTGGCGCTTCCCGCGTTCCCGGCACGTGTTCCACGTAGCACGATACATCTCCATGAGTTTTTGTTGCCATTTTTACCAGCACGGGACCACGCTCGGAGCCAAGCGTGCGATCGACCGATACGGTAATTTTCGGAATATGCTTCAGGATCGCGGGGTCTCGCGCGGCAGGGGTCTCGATTTCGACGAGCCCAAGCTTGCGCCGCACTAACGCACATGCAATCGAGTATCGAATATTGAATTGCGCTGCCACCTGAGCATCACCGCTCGGATCGTACGTGCCACCGACTATACGCTCGATGTATGGCGTCACGGTCACTTCGATGGAACTGACATCGTCGGGCTTCAAATCATATTGGCGCACCAGTCGCAGCGCTCCCTCTATCGCCGTGTGGTTGCAACCACAACTTGGATATTTCTTGATACTGAGATCAACGCTCTTGAACACAGTGCCAAGCTCAGCCAGCAAGCTATTTGCATCTCCGCCCTGGTAAAGATTGTAAAGGCCAAACTTGCCCTCAATCACTTTGCTTGGCGCCGTGAGCCCTCTCCGGGCCAGTAAAGCAGCATAGACACCGGCGCGTGCTGCAAATGCTGAAAGCATGCGTTTAGACAAAGAGGGTTCTATGTTGAATTGCTGTGTACCCCCGGACTGCAGAAAGGCGATTCCAAGTGCATGACACGTTTGGCTAGTATCTAGACGCAATAGACGCGCCGCGGCAGCCGCCGCGCCAAATGTGCCCAGCACAGACGTATAACTCCAGCCCTTGTGCGGGTGCGAAGCGGAAGCGCCGAGCCGGCACATAATGTCCGATCCCAACACAAGTGCCGCTAAAAAATCTCTTCCGCCAAGCCGCTCTCTCTCCCCCACAGCGAGTGCGGCTGGAAGCACTGAGACAGTTACATGAACGGGTGAGTCTACTCCAAGCGCATCGTAATCCAGTGCTGACGATGTCATGCCGTTTATGAAGGCCGCTGCTTGCAACGGCAGCCGTCCCCCATATGCCCACGCCGTGGCCTCTTCCCGCCCTCCATCGTCGCGAAGTAACCCGTATGCTTCACGACACCCTGGCGCGGAAGACCCGGCCCAAGCAACGGCCAGCGTATCGAGCATGAAGAACTTAGCGGCCGCTATGGCGCTCGCTGGAATGGCCGAATACGGTGTACTGGCCACGTGGTGCGCCAAATCATGTGACAGCGAAACGGACCTCTCACCTGTGAATGGCACGGTTGAATCGTTCATCGCTCGTCTCCTCAAGTAACGGCTTGCGCTGAATTGAACAAAACATCAATCCAGTTTCGCTCCAGAGTCCTTGACGACCTTGGCCCAGCGCACCGTTTCAGACCTAATGTAATCGAGATACTGCGTTGGCGTGCTGGTAATGATATCGATCCCCCGGGCGCTCAGTCTGTCCTTAACGCTTGGCATGCCCAAAATGCGGATGATTTCCACATTTAATTTCGAAACGATATCGGGCGGAGTACCAGCGGGCGCCAGCACGCCAAACCATGTCACCACATCGAACGTCTTGAAACCACTTTCTATCATCGTTGGAACGTTTGGAACGGTTGGAGCCCGTTTTGCACCCGTAACCGCCAGTCCAACTAATCTGCCGGCCGCTATGTGATTGGCTATGCCGGCCGAAGGCAGGCTTGGGCAGCTGAGCGCGACCTCCCCTCCCAGTACCGCCTGCACCGCTGGCGTGGCGCCCTTATACGGAACATGAACCATGTCGATCCTGGCCAGCGTTTTAAAGAGCTCCACCGACAAATGTTGCGATGTTCCCGTTCCCGAAGACGCGTATACGACCTTTCCAGGTTGCGCCTTCGCGAGTGCCACCACGTCTTTCATCGTCTTGGCCGGCACGGAGGGATGGGAAATGAATATGTTGGGAACCGAGGCAACGAGCGTAACCGGGGCGAAATCCTTAACGGCGTCATAGGGCATCTTGGTGTAAAGCGACGGATTGATGGCATGCGTGCCATTCGTGCCCAGCAATATCGTATGGCCGTCGGGTGATGCTTTGGCAACTATGTCTGCGCCTATGTTTCCACCGGCGCCGGGACGGTTATCGACCACTACATTCTGCTTCCAGCTTTCCTGCAGCCTGGCGCCGATCTCTCGGGCCAGAATGTCGGTCGTACCGCCGGGAGGAAAGGTAACGACAAATCGCACCTGCTTGGTGGGAAAGGACTGTGCGTTGCCTTCCGCGAGGGGTCCGACACATGCCAACGCAGCGCTGAAGATCACTACCGTTTTTCGTCTTGTTGCCTGCTCCATTACGCATTGCTCCCTTAAGGTGAGGTGTGACGCTGCTCGTTGGACGACACGAGCGTTTTCCCGAGTCGGTTCATCCAGATACCGACGTTACATTCTTCGTCTAGAGCCATGACGCTGCGCCACACGCGCTCGGGAAGCTGCTCCCCTGCGGCATAGCCTCCCGCCTCCAGGCATGAAGCGAGCTTGCCAAGCAGTTCATCGTCGGTCAGTGGATGTTCCACCCCACCTCTCAAGGAGGCGCTCGTCTCGCTCAGAGCCTTCCCGTTTTTCAAAGTTACATGGACTGTGGCCGGACAGTAGTTATTCGAGTTGCGCTCATCGACCGCCACTCGCACCCGGGATGCCAGTTCAACAAGCTCAGGGTCCGTGGCCGATTGCTCGCATATGTCTTCGATCCCCAGCCTTCCGCGCGCAAGGGCGCATGCCAGCGAATACTGCACGCTGAACTGGGCCGCCACTTGCGGGTTGTCGCCGGGCACATAGCTCGCACCAACAAGCCGGTTCATGTATGGAGAAATCATCACTTCGATCTGCGCTACGTGGTCAGCCGTGATTCCTGTCCTGCGCCTCAGCGCGAGGGCCGCGTCTATCGGCGCGTGATTGGCCTGGCAGCTGGGATACGGCTTGATGCTGGTCTCGGCATTCCGATACTCGCGCCCGAGGCCCTCCACGATTGCTGCCGGATCACCACGCTCGTACATCTGATGCAGCCCGAAACGGCCCTCCACCCAGTCACGCGGCCCGCTTATCCCCTGCATGCCGAGGTAGCCGCACAATATTCCCCCGTCCACCGCCAGGGCGGCCAGGGCTCGCTTGCTGGACGAGCGCTCGGTGACTGACTGGTAGGTGCCCGATGACCTCAGGAAACCCAAGCCCAATGCGCTTTCGATCTGATGCGCCGACCCTCCCAGCAACTTCGCCGTCATGCCGGCCGATACGATCGATCCGTACACCGACGTGTAGAACCAACCGCTGTTCGCCCGCGTGGACATCGCGAACCGGCACATAAGATCACTTCCCAGCGCGGCCGCCGCAATCACGACCTTTCCCGAAACGCCTGCGGCCTCGGACACAGCCAGAGCGACCGGCACACTGACGACGTCGGGGTGGACGGCGCCGCCGATATGCACGCTGTCAAAGTCCAGGGCCGACGCCGCCACGCTGTTTATGAATGCCGCCGTACGGGCAGAGGTCTTCTCTCCCGATATCCAGATCGTACCGGTCCTCGCCGCATCGTCCCGCGTCGCAGCGTCCAAAAACGGACGCGGATCCGCAGCGCCTCGCGCCCCCCACGCGACCGCCAGGGTGTCCACGATCGAACGTTTCGCCGCGAGAATCGCCGCCGCGGGAAGCGCCTCATATGAGTTGCGCGCGATATGGCGCGCGAGATCGGCTGCAATGACCAATTCAATGCCTCGCCAGAGCCTGGCTCCGCGCGGGCTTGAAGAGCGTTCTATCGAGCACTCTCTTCATCTCACGGACTTTGAGCGCGCACGCTTCCGTGGAACGGACCACCTGCTCCACCGCTGTGCCGATATAGCGCTCGGGTCTCAGCGCATCGTGAATCTCTCCCGCACTGAGATAGTTCGCGACCTGCCCGTCGGCTGTCATGGCGTCCTCCAGCGATCCGCCGCTGGCAGCCACTTTCATCGCAATATCGTGGCAAACCTGATGTGCCCACACCTTCTTCCCGCTACGCTTGGCGAGCAGCAGCATGACCGCCTCCGACATGATGAGTCCGCCGTTGCGCATCAGATTGTCCCGCATGCGCGGCTCGAACACCTGCATGCCGCCGAGCACGAACTCGGCGGATTGCACGGCGACCACCGCGTGCAGGAACAGATTGGGCAGCGCATGAAATTCGGGGGGCACCCGGGAGGTATCCCGCTCATGCTGCTGCTGGATGTTCAAGAGCGAGACGGCATAGCCACGACTGAGTCTCGCCAGTCCCTCCAGCCATTCGCTGATCTCGGGATTCTGCTTCTGCGGCATGGTGCTGCTGCTGTGCTGGCTGTCCGACCAGGGCTCGGCCACCTCCGCGACCTCCGATCGCTGAAGATCCCTGATTTCAAGGCCCACCTCTCCCAGCGATGACATCAGGTTGGCGAGCACGGTACCGGCCTCGACGAAGCGATCGGTGCGGTTGTGCATGCAGATGGCGGGCACCGGCAGGCCTAACCGGCGGCCGGCGAGCCTCACCATCTTCTCAGTGGTGCTGCGGTCGGCGATATGGCAGAAAGACGACTGCACGCCGGTCGCCCCGAAAAGGGTCAGCCACATCAGGCGCTCGCTCATCTGCGCGATACGCTCGATATGGTCTGTCAATTCCGAATCGATGACGGCCAGCTTGTGTCCGAGCGTGATCGGCGCGCCGATCTGCCCCTCGGATCGGCCGGCCATGACCGTGTCCCGGTAACGCCGCGCCTGCCTGCGCACGGTTAGCTCGAGCGACATGAGATGCGGAAGCAGGACGCATAATGCATCCCTGATCTGCAGCGTGAGCCCGGTGTCCAGAACGTCCTGTGTAGTCGGCCCGAAATGAAAAAGCTCGCCAACGTCCGGCACGGCGTCGCGAAACGCCTTCACCAGCGAAACGATCACATGCCCTGTCTTGCCATGCCAGGCCGCAACGGCTGCGGGTTTCACCGTCCGAGTGTTGCAGTGACGGGCTATTCTTGCGGCCGCGCTGCGCGGGATGATGCCCACCTCCCCCTGCGACCATGCCAGCGCCGCCTCGAAATCGAGCCAGCGCTGGACCATCGTGTCTTCGCTCCAGACGCCGCGCATCGCCGCGTTCCCGAATTTGTCCTGATAGATGAGCGACTGGTGGATCATGAAGCTCCCTCCGGCGGCTGCTTCATCAGTCGATCTGCGCGCCCGAACTCTTGACCACCTTTCCCCACTTGACAGCTTCCTCACGCATATGGCGCGCCAGCACTTGCGCAGAGCTGGGTTGCACTTCGAAGCCCAGCTCCGTCAGCCGCGATTTCAACTGAGCATCGTTGAGCGCCGCGTTCAAATGGCGATTCATGCTCTGAACCGTGGGCGCTGGCGTTTTGGAGGGGAACAGCGCCGCATACCACGTCGTCGCTTCGAATCCGGGCAGCCCACTTTCGGCAACGGTGGGCACGTTCGGCGTGGCCGCCGCGCGTTTGGCGCCGGTGGTGGCCACGGCAATCAGCTTTCCGCCCTTCACGTGGCCCAATGCCGATGGGAGGGTGGCAAACATCATCGTCGCACGCCCTGCCATCACGTCCGCCAGCGCCGGCGCGCCGCCCTTGTACGGAATATGGACCATATCGACGTGGCCGGCACCCTTGAAAAGCTCGCCCGCCAGATGAGCGGTGCTGCCGGTGCCGAAGGAGGCGTAATTGAGCTGACCCGGCTTGGCGCGCGCGAGCGCCAGCAGCTCCTTCACCGTCTTCACGCCAGCCGACGGATTCACCACGAGCAGGTTGGTCACGGATGCGAGCAACGAGACCGGGCTGAAATCACGCAGCGAATCGAAAGGCAGTTTTTTGTATAGCGTGGCGTTGATGGCATGCCCAGTGATGTTGTCAACCAGCATGGTGTAACCATCGGAGGACGATTTCGCCGCAATGTCGGAGCCTACGATGCTGTTCGCCCCCGGACGGTTGTCTATCACGACCGGCTGGCGAACCAGTTCGGAGAGCTTCTGTCCCAGCGGCCGCGCAAGAATATCGACCGTTCCGCTTGGAGGCCAGGGCACGATCATCCGCAAGGGGCGTGTCGGATAGTCCTGCGCCATGCCATTTGCGGACACGAGCATCCACGCCACTAAGACAAATAAACCCGGAAGTCGAATCATGGCTCTCTCCTCTCAGCTCAACTCGATCTGGTAGCTGAAGATATCGCTGCGCCCCACCACGCGTCTCACTTCCACTATGCGATCCTTGTGGGTGTAAGCCAGGCGCTCTATGGCGATGACCGGCTCCCCGCGCTTGATTCCCAATATGGACGCGTCATCGGCGCGCGCGGCACGGGCCTGCAAGGTCTCCACGGCACGCACGATGTGAACGCCGCACCGTTCCTGCAGCACCTCGTACAACGCCGCGCCCTCCAGTTGTTCGCGCGTGAGCACACCGAACCGGGCCTGAGGCAGATAGGAAACGTAGTGGCAGACCACAACACCATCGTCCTCGATGGTCCGGTGAACGGCCATGATCGGTGCATCGGACTTCAAGCCCAGTTTCTGCCGAATGCCGGGATCGGCCGCCGCATTGGAGACGAGCTTGATGACGTGCGTGCCGAAGTGGTGCTCGGAATCGGCCTGCGTGCCGCGAAAGCGGAAAAATCGCGCGAAGCTTCTCTCAAAACTCGGCCGGGTGGCAAACGTTCCTTTCCCGGATCGCCGCGTCAGTTTCCCTTCCTTGACCAGCGCGATCACCGCCTGGCGGACAGTTCCTTCGCTCACGCCGAACTTGCGGCTCAACTCCCCTTCCGTCGGCAACTGGTCGCCGGGCTTCCACGTGCCGTCCGCCAGCCCGTCGGATATGGCCGACTTGATCTGCAGATAGAGTGGGCGGCCTTCGACTTCAATTTGCATGGTTGGGATGCCCGTC
>JBQTHU010000131.1:0-2801 GCA_052389535.1 Betaproteobacteria bacterium
GAGGGGGACCGGATGAACAGGCGTGACACGATACTTGCACTTCTCGCCCTCGGGGCCGCGGGCGGACCACTCGCGGCCGAAGCTCAGCAGTCAAAAGACAAGACGGTGCATATCGGCCTCCTGGTCAGCGGCAGCTATGCACAACGCAGCCATCTTGAACAGGCGCTGCTCGAGGGGCTGCGTGAGCAGGGTTATGTCGAAGGCAGGAACCTGGTCGTCGAGCGCCGCTACGCCAATGGCCGCCGTGGGCGAACGCTGGAATTCGCGCGCGAACTTGCGGCGATGAAGCTTGACGCCGTCGTCACCACCTGCACACCCTCCACCCGGGCCGCAAAGCAAGCGACCGCCTCGATGCCGATTATCATGGCGGCCGTCGCCGACCCTGTGGGGCAGCGGCTGATCGCCAGCCTTGCCAGGCCGGGTGCGAATATCACCGGGCTCTCCAGCCAGGCCGAGGACATTCTGCCCAAGATGATGGAGTTGTTCTCCGACGTCCTGCCCAAGCCGGCAACCATAGCCGTGTTCCTGCAAGGCCGAAGTGACGTTCACCCGCGCATGTGGCAACGGCTCGCCCCGATTGCTCAAGCGCTGGATCTGAAGCTGGTGAAGATCGACGTTGCCAATCTCGCAGACGTGCCTGCCGCATTTGATATGGCGCTGCGCGAGAAGGCCACCGCGCTCTTTGTGTTACCCGACGAACCGATGTTTCCCAATGGGCGGGCGTCGTTCGTTGAGCTGGCGGCCAGGCACCGCCTGCCTGCCTTCTATGGGGTGAGAGAATTCGTGGATGCTGGCGGGCTGATGAGCTATGGAGAAAGCCTGCGGACCGCCTATCGCAAGGCTGCCTCCTACGTTAACAGCGTGGCTCGTGGCGCCAACGCAGGTGACCTGCCGGTCGAACAGCCCACCAAATTCGAGTTCGTGATTAACCTGAAAACCGCCAAAGTCCTCGGTATTACGATTCCGCGATCGCTGCTGGTGCGAGCCGATCACGTCATCCAGTGACCAGCAGGCGAATGTCCAGTATTGGGCCGTTTGCCGCCTCTGGAGCGAATGCAGCGCAACTGCGCCTACCACCGAACAACGGGCTTGCACAGCGATGCCGCCGCGAGCGGCGCGCACCTGAAGCCGGACGTTTAGACGACAGCCGGTCACCGCTCGGCCCTGGTGGCCGGGCAGCCCATTCAGTGCACTTGCGTGCACTGCAGATCGGCGCCAACGGTCAGGGGGCCCGTATAGAACTTCTTCAATTCGGCGATGGCAGCATCAAGATCGAACAGACCGATGTGACTGACAATCAGTCGCCCAACGCCTGCTTCTTGGGCGACGCGACCGACAACTGCGGGCGCAGCATGAAGACGAGAAGTCCTGCCCGCACCAATCGCGAGATGCATGACCAAGACATTCGCTTCCTTCGAGAACTCGACGAATTGCGGGTTGGTACCGGTTTGATCGGAGCTGAATACTACCGACACATCCCGGGATTGCACACGGTACGCCAGAGTCGGGAGATTGCCGTGCGGTATTCCCAACGCGGTCACGGTCACGCCGTGCCGGTTGAAGACTATCGACGGCTCTGCTCTCGCCACGTCGACGACGGCGACATCGAGACGAACGCCGCCTCCCCTTTTGGGCGGCGTGGCGCCCAGCGTGGGGCCGAGCACTTGAAATGCGCCATTCTTCTCATCGAATAGTCGGCTGAGGAACATTGGAAAGCTTGGCGCTACGTCGTTACCGGACGGACCCACTATGGGCAACGGCGCCTTACGCGCCTGATCCTGATGGGTCAACCACAGAAGAGCGGGCAGATCAGATACGTGGTCGGGATGAAGATGGCTGATGGCGACCAACGACAGATCGCTATGCTTAGCTTGGGCCTGGCCAAAGCGAAGGAAGGCCCCGCCGCCCATGTCAACGAGAATCCTCGCGCGACCGTCGATCCAGAGGAGATAACTGGACGACGCACGATCGTTGACCCCTGATCCGCCGGAACCCAAGACTTGCACAGCGACCGGATTCCCCACACAGCTTTGAGCGGACGAATTGGATGAAAGTGAGAGAAAGACAAGCAAGCAAACAATCACGGATCGAATCATGAGTGCACCTCCGCATGCCTATGCAAGTCTCAGAACCTGTAAGAATCTACGCTGTGCGTCTAACGTTGTGCTCTGCGGCGTGCCGGCGCAGGCGCTCGGCATCGCACGATGCCGGCGGCCCGTCCGCAGCAGCCAAAGTCAGGCGGACTACTTCAGCGCCTCGGAGATGAGCTTTTCGATCGTCTCATCGATGTTCTTCACGTACGAGGCGGCGCCTTTGATCGCGTAGCGCTGGTCCATGTAGCTGCCGTTCGTGTAGCTCACCCACACTTTGCCTTGCGCGTCTTCCCATGCGAGCGCTTTGAATGGCATGTCCAGGCCCGCAAGCGGCGCTTCTTTAACGATGTGTGGCCCGCCACGACCCCGTCCGAACATGATCAGTTGGTTAGGCCGAACATCGACTTTCACTTTCTTGGACATTTCCTGATAGTCGATGCGGTTGAAAATGTGGGCACCAATACCCTTGGCTGCAGCCTCGACACGATCGATGGTTTCTTGCACCGGGTACTTGCTCGCTTTCGTGACGATCCCGGTGTTGCTGCTCAATGCTCCGCCGTCCTGTGCGGCGGCAGTAAACGATGCTGCGAGTAGCGCGACAGCTGCAAAATTCCCGATAGTGGTGGCACGCATGATCTTCTCCTTGTGACGAGCCTATTAGCTCGGTTCGAAGTATGGGTCGAGCGCGAGCAGCAGGTAAATCCGACT
>JBQTHU010000132.1:0-37320 GCA_052389535.1 Betaproteobacteria bacterium
GCGATACGTATAATACGTATAATGCGCGTTGTCAAGATCGACCCATAGGATTCGGCTTTCGGAGGGAGATGGCAGCCCGTGGCGCGATTAAACATCACCGTTCCGGACGAGCTTTACGCCCGTATCGAGAAGTGGCGCGAGCGGTTGAATCTTTCCCGCATCTGCCAGGATGCAATCGGGCGCGAACTCGAGAAGCTCGAACTGGTTCCGGAAGATGTGCGCAAGATGCAGGAAGCGTTGGCCCGGCTCGGTCAGGAGAAAGCCAAGGTGGAACGCGCCTGCTTTCGTAAAGGGGTTTACGATGGTCTGGAGTGGGCGCGCGAGGCCGATTACGCTCTGCTCAAGCGATGGGGCGAGCGGACGCCTGCCGAGGGTGCAGCGGAGGAGGTCTTACGCGGTCCCGCCGCCGCGACTGCCACCGCGCATAGCGACAGTACCGATTGGCACCCGCAACCGTACGCCGAAGGCTGGATTGCCGGCGTACGGCAGTTCTGGGATCGCGCAAAAGCACGGCTGTGAGGAGGTATATCCATGAAGGTCACACACTATGGACAATTCGAGCCGATCGATGCGGCCGAAATCGAACGAGCTTATACGGGCGTTACGATCCGCCGCGTAATTTCCGAAGTCGATGGCGCGGAGTCGTCCGTAATGGATATCTTCGAAATCGCACCGGGCGGGCAGTCGCCTTATCACCGCCATCCCTGGGATCATCAGGTTTTCGTGATCAGCGGCCGCGGCTGGTGCCGTAGCGAGAACGGCCAGCATGAATTCGGCGAGGGCGATGTGATCTACGTAAAGCCCGGTGAATTACATAGCTTCGGAAACTCCGGTGACGAGGCCGTCAAGCTCGTGTGCGTCATCCCCAAGGCTGCGCTGGCGGCCTATCACCTGACAAAGATTGCCGGCGATGATCTAGATCGACTGTAAGGTCTGTCCATCGCCACGGCAGAGGGAGGAACCGACATGACAGGACCGGGAGAGCTGAGTCTGTGGCGCGACACTGCGGCGCTTAATGATGCTCAGGCGCGCGAGCACGCAGCAAGGCTGGAACTGCGCGCCAAGGCGGAAGACGAGGTCGGCGCGCGGGACGAGTATCTGCGCCTGCTCGACGTCAAACCGGGCGAGCGCGCACTCGATGTAGGTTGCGGCAGCGGCGTTGTGACGCGTGCGCTCGCGCAGCGTGTTACGCCGGGCGGACAGGTAGTCGGGCTCGATGCCTGTGCCGCGCTGCTTGCGGTGGCTCGCAAACTCGCCGATGAAGCCGGCTGCGGTGAGCGCATCGAATTCCGCGAGGGCGACTGCCGGGTGCTGCCATTCGCCGACGCATCGTTCGACGTGGTGCTCGCAGCGACTACGCTTGCACATGTACCGGACGCCGAATGCGCGCTTCCCGAAATGGTTCGAGTTGCGCGCGCGGGCGGCCGGGTCGGCGTGTTCGACTTCGACGCCGATTCGGTACTGATTGCGCATCCCGATCGCGAATTGACGCGGCGTATCGTGCTTGCATATTCCGACTATGGTTCGGTGAACGGCTGGCTGGCGCGTTCACTTCCGGGCGTGCTTAAGGGGCTGGGGCTGAGCAACGTGCGGGCGCGCGGATTCATGCCACTCGAGTCCGGGGGCTTCTACGCTAAACTTGCCGAGCGTGCGGCAGACACAGCTTCAGAGGCAGGTGCGATTACGTCGAAGGAACACGAGCGATGGACTGCCACGCTGCACGCGGAAATTGCCGAAGGCCGCTTTCTCGGCGGCCGGTTGCATCTGCTCGTCTGGGGCACGCGTGCCTGAGCGAAGCAGAGGAAAAACTTGCGTTCAACAAGGGGAGCACGTGGACGTAGGCTCGAAAATTTAAGCTCGGGCTGTAGCGCTCCTCCGTATTTCCCGTTCGAAGCAGTCTAGGCATGATGTGGTAAAGCCAATGGCGCCGCACGAAAGCGGAAGGACGGCACAGCGCTCGCATAACTTGCGCGCTATTGCGCCCTATTCGGTTCACGGTCCAGCGGCAGTAACCATCGAGCAGCGACGATTGCGAGTCCCGCGCCCAGGAGTTGCGCTGCGGGCGGAATTGCCAGTGCAGAGAAATAGAACGTTGAAAGTTCGTTGGCTCATAAAACTCTAGCAGCACTTCTCCGCATTGGCTTCAGCGGGGACGATATGGACCGCCTGCGGCCGCGGTGTGCAGCACGCACCCGCATCGCCGGCCTGCCTGCTGTCAGCACCGTATATCTGCGCTTCACCGAGCGTGCGATACGTTTCCCACGCAATACCCTGCGGATCGGTCATCCAGTATTTGTCGGAGCGCGCGTAGCAACACGTTGCTTCGGGTTGATCGCGCGCCTCGAGCCCGGCGGCGGCGACCTGCTGCCTGAGCGTCGTGAGTTCCTCCTCTGTGTCCACCTGAAAGCCCAGATGGTCGATACCCGGTTTGGCGCCGCGCTGCGAGATCGCGAAGTTCATTCTCGGGTCTTCCATCATCCACTTGGCGTAATCCGGTTTGCGGACCGCCGGTTCCGTTCCGAACATCCTCGAGTAAAACCGTATGCTGGTTTCGAGGTTCTCAACAGCGACATGCACGTGAAAGCGTTTCATGATCGACTCCGGGTAAGTTTGCGTTGACTTTTTGTGGGTTGGCAACATCGGTAAAGCGCCGTCTCCATCGTTGACAGGCAGTCCTTAGGCATCCCGCGGCAGCAGTTCTGCGTGAGGAAACTCATCAGCGCCGCCATGCGCTCGAAATCCGCGCTGTAGATCACAGACCGCCCGTCCTGGCGTGCAGCGACCAGGCCCGCATGCCCCAACTCCTTCAGATGGAACGACAACGTTGATCCCGGCACAGAAAGCTTCTCGCTGATCGCGCCGGCCGGAACACCCGCAGGGCCTGCCTCGATGAGGAGACGAAACACCGCCAGCCGCGTTCCCTGAGCCAGCGCCGCGAGTGCTGCCACTGCCGTCTTTTCATCCATATTTCTAGTATCGTAGAAAAATAGACAGTTTGTCAAACATGCCTCTGGGATGCGCGACATCTGGAAGATGCGCTGATCCAATTACTCAACAATAAACCGCTCGCAAAAAAAGGACGGTATGGCGATTTCTCTATAGAGTGGCCGTGTGACTGGCTATGTGGTCATCTGTGCGGTAGCGCTGCTCGCATCCGGAGTGACGTTCTTCTCCGGTTTCGGCCTTGGCACGCTGCTGTTGCCTGCGTTTGCACTGTTCTTCGCGATCGAGCAGGCCGTCGTGCTCACCGCCATCGTTCACTTCCTGAATGGCGTCTTCAAGCTCGCGCTCGTGTGGCGGCACGTCGATCGCGCGGTCGCCGTGCGTTTTGGATTGCCCGCAATCTTCGGCGCCTTGGCGGGCGCGTGGATTCTTATGTTCTTGTCCGGCACAGCGCCAATTGCGTCCTATTCGCTGTTCGGACGAGCGGCGCAGATCACCGCGCCCAAGCTCATCATCGGGTTCTTGCTGTTCGTATTTGCCTGCGCAGAGATGTCAACGCGATTTCAACGCATCTCGTTCGGGCCGCGTTTTCAGCCGCTCGGCGGTGCGCTGAGCGGATTCTTCGGAGGATTGGCGGGAATGCAGGGCGCGCTACGTTCGGCGTTCCTCATCAAGGCTGGTCTGTCGAAGGAGGCTTATGTGGCAACCGGCGCCGCGATCGCATTCTTCATCGACGTCTCGCGGCTCAGCGTTTATTGGTCGTTGATCGTGGAAGAGGGCGCGCAGCGTGACTATCGATTGGTCGCAGCCGCCGTTTTTGCGGCCCTCCTCGGCTCTATCCTGGGCAACCGCTATCTTCCGAAGGTGACCCTGAATCAGGTTCGGATACTGGTGGCAACGATGCTTTTTATCGTCTCGCTCGGGCTGATCGTCGGCCTGCTGTAGCCGCGGCAGAAAAAAAGAAAGCCCCGCACGAAAAGGGAGGGATGTGTGCGGGGCTGTAGGGGTAACAGAGAAAACAACGGCGCTGTATGTAGCGCCGGCAAAGGGGATTTAATGACGCCGTAATCTTAACCGCAGCCCCGGTCCGGGGTCAACCATTTGTCATAGGGTGGCACGTGAGCCCCATGCTCCAGTCATTCAGCCCATGGAAACCCCACCGAAAAGTAGCGGGCGCGCACACGGCTGCGTACGCCCCCGTGGCGCAGGCGCTCTATGCCGGCGTTGAGCGGACGCGAGGCGCCGGAAGCTGCCAGCCGATCCAGTCGCAGAGCGCGCGCCCCATCACCAGCTCGAGATCCCGCCCCTTGAGCCAGGGCAGTTCCTCGGTGAAGAGCGTCACGCACTGGCGATATGAACACGGCATCCGGGTCACGTCGGTTCCCCAGAACATGCGTGTTGGCCCGAACGCGTCGAAAATCTGCCTGAGATACGGCTGGATGTTGCGATAGGGGTACGGTTCGCTCGAGTAGCTGGGCACGCCGGTCGCCTTGACCGCGACGTTCGGATATTTTGCAAGCGCGAGCAATTGTTCCAGTCCGGCGAAACTCGCTTCATCCTTGCTGCCGCGAGGCCGTGCCATGTGGTCGATCAGCAACTTGAGCCTGGGATGCTTGACGGCAATCCGGGCCACGAGCCCGAGATGCCTGGGGACAAGCAACCCGATCGGAAGGCCCGCGCGCTCGGCCGCCGGCCAGACCCAATCCATCGTGCCGTCCTCGAGCCAGCTCTCCTCGCCGGGACGCAGGAACGCAAAGCGCAGACCCAGCATGCCCGGCTGTTTTTTCCAGTTGTCGATGAGTGACCGATCCTCGCCGCGGCCCGCGTCGAAGAACCCGAGTACGGCGAGCCGGTCGGGATGCGCACGGGCAGCCTCGATCGCGACTTCGTTTGCCCGTGGGTCCCAGCTCGGCGGATGAAGCGCCGCTGTGTCGACGCCTGCCTCGTCCATGTCCCGCAGCAGTTCGTCCGCGGTATACGAGGAAACCTGCCGGTGAACATGCACGGGCGTGCCGCTTGTCCATATATGCACTTGCGCGTCTACGATCAGCACAGTGAGAGCCCTCCTTTTGGCGAAGTAATGAAACGAAGCAGCGCGTCGTTGAACGCCTCCGGCTGCTCGAGATGGAGCGCGTGTCCTGCGCCGCGCAGCACGTGGACGGACGCGCGCGGGCGCTCGTGCGCAACACTTTGGTTCTGCTCGGGCGTCGTGATCGCGTCCGCATCGCCGTAGATGAAGTGCACGCGCATCTGCGCCGGCATTTCCCGGACGTCCGCGCGCGTGTCGGCGTTCGACAGCATCCAGACGGCCTGGCGATAACCGTCCGGTCTCACTCCCGCCATCGTCTCGATCACGTCGCGCCGCGTGGTTTCGTCCGCGGCAGACGAGACGAGGCGCGGTCCGCGCTTCTCGGCCATACCGCGCGGCCCCAGCGCAGCGAGGTCGTCGAGCCGGCCGGCTCGAAGGCTTGCGCGCTCCTCGGCCGACAACTGCGCGTGGCCTGTCGCGATGCTCGCGAGCGTGAGGCTTACGATACGCGCAGGGTTGAGCCGCGCGTAACGCGTCGCGATGACGCAGCCGAGCGAGTGGCCGACGAGATGCAGGCGTTCGACGCCCAGCTCGCGCAGAAAGATCGCGAGCGCGGCGGCGTAATCATCGGCGCGAGGTTCGTCCGGGGTGAGCGCGCTCGAGCCGCCGTAACCGGGCGCGTCCCATGCGATGACACGAAACCCGTCGGAGAGGCCGCGCAACTGGTGCTTCCACGACCGCGCCGCAGAACCGATACCGTGCAAGAGGACGAGGGGCGTCCCCGTTCCCTGTTCGAGATAGGTGAAATGCGCACTCCCGCTCGCAGCGGTTCGCACCTCGGGATTTGCGGCGCCGATCATCAGGCTGCGCGAAACCGGACGTTTTCTGGCTCCGGATCGCCGACGATCATCATGAATTGCGCGTCGCTGAAGCCGTCGTTCGTGAAGAAATGCGGCTGCCCCGCCGGGTTCAGGATGAGATCCTTCGGCCCGAGACGCTGTTCGACGACTTTACCGTTTTCCTCCCAGCCGACCGTGACGCAGCCTTCGAGCACCAGATACGCCTCCTCGACCGCACGCTCGTAGGCGCGCACGCCCGCGCCGCGCGGCAGAAACACGAGATCCTTGCGATAGCCGCCCGCAGGTGCGCCGCCCTCGCCGATGTAAACGAGCTTGCCGAATCCCGCTCCGTGCCACTGCGGTTTCTGCTGACTGTAGCGCACGATGTGCTGCGCGAACATGCGGTGCCGCGGGTTGCTGCTCTCCCACGAAAGCAGATGCGTCGTCCCGGGTCCCGCGCCGAACGCGGCAGAAAGCTCCGGGCTGTGCGTCTTCGGGTGATAGAGGTACTGCGGCGGGTTCGGGCGCGCCTTGCCCATCATGATAGAGACGAGCACCGGCTCCATGCCGTCGTTCCTGAAACCGTGCGGGATGTTCGCCGCCTGCAGCACCATATCCTTTGCGCCCAGCCGCGCGAGGATCACTTCGCCTTCCCATTCCCACCCGACCGTGAGCACGCCTTGCAGCACGAGAAAAGCCTCTTCGACTTCATGCGCATGCGATGCGCCGTATTTGCCGACCGGCTGGTGGACCATGCTCACGGTAAAGTGGTCGGGCTCGAGCGTCGTCGGATCGTCGATTTTCGGAGATCCGCCTGCGCCGATGTAACGGATCTGCGAGCGCGCGAGTTCCGGAAACCCGCGGCTCGCCGGAAACGCGTCCCAGTCGTGCACCTTGTCCGCATAGCGGCCTACGCGGGCCTGCATGCGCGTCGCCAGACTTTGATCCAGTACTGCTGCCATGCGGATTTCTCCTGAAAGTGATTCGTCGCTCGATGTACTGGCGTGCGGCAACGCGATCATTCGAGCTTTACGTTGGCTTCACGCACGACCCGCTTCCACCTCGCCGTGTCCTGTTTGATGAAATCAACGAACTGCGCCGGCGTGTTCAGCACGAGGTCGAGCTCGGCTTTTTCGTAAGCGCGGCGCGCTTCGGGCGACTTGGAGACGCGGATGATTTCCCGGTGCAGCCGATCGATGATTTCCGCCGGCGTGCCGCCGGGCGCGAGCACGCCGTAGTAGTTTACGGCCACGAGCTCCGGCATGCCCTGCTCGATTCCCGTGGGCACATCGGGCAGATCCGGCTCGCGCTTCGTACCCAGCACCGCGATGACACGCAGCTTCCCCGTTGGGATGAACTGGGCCACGCTCGTCTTGGCGCCGATGACGAGGTCCACGTCGCCACGCACGAGGTCGAGCACCGCGAAGGTCGCGGACTTGTAGGGCACCTGTGTGAGCTTCACCTTGGCGAGGATGCTGAATAATTCGGTCACGAGGTGATTCGTCGATCCTTGTCCGGACGATCCGTATGTGAGCGTGCCGCCATGCGCGCGCGCCTGCTTTACGAAGTCCTTGATGTTTTTTGCGGGTACCGTCGGGTGAACGACCATCAGGTTTGCGATCGTGCCGACGAGGGTAATCGGAGCGAAATCGCGCAGCGGGTCGAGCTTCAGACTCGGCCGCACGATCGGACTGATCGTCAGTATCGGGGAGGCGACCAGCAGCGTGTGTCCGTCCGGCGCCGCTCTAGCGACCGCTTCGAGCGCGAGACTGCCGCCGGCGCCGGGGCGCGGCTCCGAGACGACGCCATGCTTGAACGTGTCGCGCAAACCCTCGGAGAGGACCTGGCCGATGACGAAACCCGAGCCGGTCGGGAAAGGCAGGACCAGCCTGATACTTTTCGACGGAAACGGCTGAGCCTGCCCATAAGCCGCCGCCGCCGAGAACAGTACTGCCGCTAAAAGCAACTGCCGGGAAATCACACAGCCTCCTCTCGATGTTATATGACATGCGGAGCGTGCCGCATGTTTGAGCTTTCGCCGATCTATTTTACACCGTGCTGCCAGCGCTTCCTCGGCAGAGCCCGAGCAGGCCAGGCCTTCCTTCGATCAACCTACGGAAACGCCTTCTCGTCCAGCCGCTCTAGATCGCTGTTTGCAGGTCCATTGATCACGCGTCCGTCTTTGTCAAAACGCGACCCGTGACAGGGGCAGTCCCACGTCTTCTCCGTGCTATTCCAACTGACGATGCATCCGAGATGCGGACACACCGCGGACAATTCGCGTTGCATTCCCTGCTCGCAGCGATAAACCGCAATCTTCTTCAGTCCGCGGCGTAGTACGGCGCCTTCACCGGGTGCTATTTCATCGGCTGAGTCCACGTCTCCCGCTCCCGCATAATCGACTGCATATTGCGCCACCACGTTGAGATTTTGCCTTGCATATTCGGTCAGCGTACGGAGCATCTTGCGCGACGGATCGTAGAGCTGTGCCCATGGCGCTTCGCGTGCCATGATCAAGTCGGTGATCAGCATTCCGGCAATCGTTCCGTGGGTCATGCCCATCCCTGAATCACTCGTCGCGACATAAACGTTCGGGGAGTCTCCCGGATTGCGGCCGATGAAGGCCACGCCATCAACGGGCTCCATGACCTGGCCGGACCAATGACACTCCACCTCTACAATCATGGGAAATCGCTCTCTTGCCCACGCTTCAAGCCGTGAAAAGCGTTGAGCGCCATCGTCAGCTTGCCCCGTCTTGTGATCTTCGCCTCCGACAATCAGCATGTCATGGCCGGAGCTCGTCGAAGGCCCCAGTCTGACGTAATGGTAGGGATCGAGCGTATCCCAATACAACGCCCGGGTAACTGAACCCCGGGGAACCCGTGCGCCCACGACATACGTGGTATACGGCGCCTGCTTGGTGTGGATTGTCACGACATCATTGACCGGTGTATTCGTCGCTATCACAACCGCATCAGCAACGACTGTGTGGCCAGCGCGAGTCTCTACTCGTGCAGATCCACCGCCTTGTATATTGTCGACATGGGTTTCTGTGTAAATTCGCCCGCCATCTCGCTCGATCGCTCGAGCCAGAGCCGAAAGGTACTTCAACGGATGAAACTGCGCCTGCCGCGGGAAACGTAAACTACTGCCCGTATCAAATACGATAGGCGCGCGCTGTACCAGCTCGACGCCGCTCAACCCGGCTCGATGCGCTGCGCTCAGTTCGCGTTCGAGCAGCTCCTTGGATTGGCCGGGCGGAGCGAACAGGTATCCATCGACGCGTTCAAATTCGCAATCTATTCGTTCCTCGTCGACGATTGCCTCAATACGATCAATCGCTGCAGTGTGGCTTTCGGCAGCAAGTCGGGCGCCATGTTCGCCGTGTAAACGTTCAATTTCGAAATACCGGTCGTCTATCGCGTTCGTGAGGTGTGCGGTCGTTCGTTGCGTCATACCTCCGCCGATACCTCCGTGATCGAGGACAACTACGGACTTGCCTTCATGTAGCAGCAGATAAGCTGTCGTCATGCCCGCTATGCCAGCGCCGACAATACAGACGTCCGGCCGCGTATTTTTCTCCAATGCGCTTGTAGCGGGAATTCGGGCTGTATCCATCCAGATCGACTTGGTACTCATCGTATTTCTCCTGATCAATGCTGGACTACTTCCGGTCTGCGCGCGGGAAGCCCCCCATGCGGCTCTCCTGGCGCTCACGCGCGATGCTCTCGTCGGCGCCGAACGGATGACCGCCGAACCCATGGCGCATCATGGCGATTGCGCGCGCCCAGTTCTTCTCGTTATCGCGCGAAGCAAGAAGTTGCATCACGGCCTGGCTGATGACCGGAATGGGCACTTCCAGGCGCAGCGCATCATCGACCAGCCAGTTCACCTCGCCGGTGTCTTCAATATAAGCCGGCACTTGCGCGAGGCCGTTTTGAGCCCGGTACGCCTCCTCCATCAGATCGACGAGCCACGCGCGGATTACCGACCCGTGACGCCAGCATCGCAGAATGTCAGCCACGGGGAGCGCCTCTCGATAGTGCTCGAGGAGATCCACGCCTTCCGCGATGGCCTGCAGCATGCCGAATTCGATGCCGTTGTGGACGAGCTTCACGAAATGACCGGCGCCGGGACCGCCGGCGTGAACGTAACCGTGCTCGACGGCAAGCTGCCGCAGGATCGGTTCGACCAGCGCGACCGCGTCCTCTTCGCCGCCCGCCATGAAGCACGCACCGTAACGCGCGCCGCGCACGCCGCCCGATGTGCCCACATCAACGAACGAAAATCCCTGTGCGCGCATTCGACCATGCCGGCGGATCGAATCGCCCCAATAAGAATTTCCGCCATCGACGATGACGTCCCCCGGGGACAGGCTGCGCGTCAGTTCATCGAGTAGGGCGTCCACCACCTTTCCGGCGGGCACGTACAGCAGCACGATGCGAGGCGGGTCGAGCTTGGCCGCGATATCGGCGAGGGAAGTCGCCTCGACCAGACCGGCGCGGACGAGATCGTCGGCTGCCTTGTGTCTGTCAAAACCGACAACGTGCAGGGCTTTCTCGAGCGCGTGGTGCGCGAGACTCCCTCCGATGCGACCGAGACCCACAACGGCGAAACTCATGGTTGCAGCGTCGGACATGGCGCTCGTTCCTCCTTATCGGCCTTGTTGGGCACTCCGGCCGTCGAGCGAGTTCCAACCCAGCGTTCGGCAGAGCCAACTTACCCGGCGCAGCACGACAACTGTTTCACGTCCTTCGCGAACGCCTGCGCGGCAAGCTTCAGCCCCTCGACCATCGTGAGATAAGGGAACAGTTGATCAGCAAGCCCGCTCACAGTCATCCGCGCGGAAAGCGCGAGCGCCGCACTCTGGATAAGCTCGCCGGCTTCTGGCGCGACAGCCTGCACGCCAAGCAGACGACCTGACGGCGCTTCAGCCACGACCTTGATGAAGCCGCGCGTGTCGAAGTTCACCAGTGCCCGCGGCACGTTATCGAGAGTGAGCACGCGGCTTTCCGTCTCGATTCCAGCGCGCCGCGCCTCGGTTTCGCTCAATCCTACCGTTGCCACTTGCGGATCGGTAAACACGACGGCCGGCATGGCAGACAGATCGAGCGATGCCTGCCCGCCCAGCATATTGATTGCCGCGCGTGTGCCGCCCGCGGCCGCGACGTACACGAACTGCGGCTGATCGGTGCAATCTCCCGCACTGTAGATGTCGGGGACGCTCGTTTGCAGGCGTTCATTGACGAGGATTTGGCCGTGCTCGTTCACTTTTACTCCGGCGCGGCCAGGATCAAGGTTCCTCGTATTCGGCGCCCGTCCCGTGGCGACCAGGAGCTGGTCCGCGCGCAGCGTGCCTCGGTTCGTTGCCACCGTGAACTCGCCGCTTTCGCAGGAAACAGACTGCGTTTCGATGTCCGGCATCACATCGATGCCCTCGGCGGCGAAGGCCTGAGCGAGCGTCTTCCCGATCAGCGGGTCTTTTCGATAGAACAGTGTGTGACGCGCAAGCATGGTGACTTTGCTGCCCAGCCGGGCATACGCTTGGGCGAGTTCGGCCGCAACGATCGACGAGCCGAGCACGATCATGCGGGCAGGAATTTCGGCAGCCGCGAGGGCCTCCTCGGAAGTCCAGTATGGCGTGTTCTTCAGGCCCGGAACCGTCGGAATCACAGGGCTGGCGCCCGTGGCAACCAGCGCCCGATCGAAGGCGATACGGCGCTCGCCTTGCGAAATCTTTACCGCAAGCGCGTATCGATTGAGAAAGCGCGCTTCACCTTTGAGGAGCGTGATATTCGAGTAACGGCCGAGCACGGCCTCGTACTTGGCATGGCGCAGCGCGTCTACCCGTCCCTGTTGCTGCGCAAGCAGGCGATTTCTCCTGATGAGGGGCGGTGTGGCGGCGATACCGTCGTCGAAAGGACTCGTGCGACGCAGGTGCGCAACGTGAGCCGCCCGGACCATGATTTTGGACGGCACGCAGCCCACGTTCACGCACGTGCCCCCGAGCGTGCCGCGCTCGATCAACGTCACTTGCGCGCCTTCCTCGGCCGCCCGGATCGCTGCGGCCATGGCTGCGCCGCCGCTGCCGATGATTGCGATTCGAAGCGTTTTTTTCGGGACATTGGTAGCCGAAGTTTCGGTCATGGCTTTAATCGCGACGGATACCCGGCGGCCGTTGTTGCCTTCAACAAGGCATCCACCGCCGTCTTCCGATCGTCAAAGGTGACCACCGCCTCTGCCTTCTCAAGGCTCACGTCGGCCTTGGTTACGCCGTTGACCCTGGTTAACGATCTCTTCACGGAGATCGCGCACGACGATCACGTCATGCCGGACACGGACAGCGTGACGGTTCTGGTTTCCGCGAAAGCGGATCCCGCGATGAAAGCGGTCAAGAAAACGAGTGTAGCGAGTGACCCGGCGAATCTCTTCATGGTCTGCCTTCTCAATAGAAAAGTCCTGCGTAATAGGGGAATGTGATCAACGCGAGCACGACGGGTACCGTCACCCAGAACAGCGCCTTGTATGTTCGCCCACGCGCCGGAACGCAGACGTTGCCGGGTCCGCATGCTCCAGCCGGGCGGCGGTAAATTTTCCAGCCGGCGAATGCGAGCGCCGACACGGCGATCACCATGAATACTGCGCGCAGGGGCTCAAACATCGCCACCACGCCGGCGGCGATACCGCCGAGCCCGATAGACGCCAGCACAAGCGGACCGAGGCAGCATGCCGAAGCAAACACCCCGGCAATGCCGGCCACTGCGAGCGAGCCCGTCTTTGTTCCTGGCGCATCGTCCGTACTCGTGCTCGCCGCTACCGAACCCATTGCGACCTTGGACTGAGACATAAAATTTTCCCCGGGAGAATAAGGGATGTTAAGCTTATTACCGTAGTCGACTACGGAGTCAAGCGGCGTGGCAGGGAAAAGTCAGATACCGGAAATGACGATCGGCCGATTGGCTGAGGAGTCCGGAGTTCACCTTGAGACGATTCGCTACTATCAGCGCCTCGGGCTGATGCCGACCCCCGCCCGGCCGCGCGGGTCGGTCCGCCGATATGGATGGGATGCGGTCGCGCGGCTGCACTTCATCAGGCGCGCCCAGGCGCTGGGATTTTCTCTGGACGAGGTCAAGCTGTTGCTGGCGCTGTCTGTCGGTGAACACTGTGCGGACACGCGGGTGCTGGCCGAGCGCAAAAGGCGCGTTATCGACAGGAAAATCTCCGACCTGCGCGGCATCCAGGCGGCTTTGAAGAAGCTCATTGGTGCCTGCGGCACGGGCCGGAAGGGGCGTGGTTGTCCGATCATAGAGAGCCTTTCCGGCAGTTGAGTTCGTCGATACGGTGACTACATTAGTGCACCGTGATGTTGCAACATAGAAAATAGGTCGCGGGCGAAATAGTCGTTGGAGATGTTCATGAACTTTCGAGTGGCTACGCTCAACATGGAGCAGGATCACAAACGGTGGGAGGCGCGGCGGCACCTCATCATCGGGCAGCTTGGCACAATGAGTCCCGATGTCCTGGCTCTGAATGAGGTATCCATTCCGCAGCAGTCCGCACGCTGGATCCAGAAAACAGCCAAGGAGCAGTTCGGTCTGGACTATGCGCTGGTTCAGCAGACGCGGACCAATGGACTCTCCGCTATGGAAGGAGAAGCAATCCTCACCCGCTTTGCGATCGTGGAGACCGCGAATTTCGATTTCCGCGCCCGGGACATGGTGGCTCAGGTCGCGCGCGTGTCGATCGATGGAAAATGGGTGGACGTCTACGTCACGCATCTCTATATGTCGCGAGGAGACGATTCGTTGCGGCTTTTCCAGGTGCAGCAACTACTGGGGTGGATTGACAGCAGGGATGACGCCGCGGCGCGTATCGTTTGCGGAGATTTCAACGCGACTCAAGACCAGCCTTCCGCAGCCTTGATGGCGACGCGGTTCAGAGCGACGCAAACCGCTCCCACCGCGTTCACACCGCTCGCCGATGACAACGGCGAGGTTTCACACCCTTACTGGCCGCGCCTGGATCGCTGCATCGATTACATCTGGATCTCGGGTGCGCTGCAGATCGTGAAAAGCGGGGTCTGCTTCAATGAACCGAGCACTTCCGACCCTGCGCTGTGGCCCTCCGATCACGCCGGTGTATGGGCTGATCTCACTCTCGACTGATGGTCGGGAACAACGATCGGCGCGGCGAGCCGAAGCGCGTGGAACGCAGACGCGCATCCAACGTGGCACAGGCCGGTTTCACCAGTACTTCTGTTTGGGCGGACACGGCCCCAGACGCCAGCTATCCGAGATATCACGGCCAGCAATCATAGGCGGCGGTATCACGGGCGTCACACTCGCCACGCCCGTGATGCCTATGCGCCGTCAAACCATCTGGCGCTGGTGCATATCGAGCGAGCGGACAGCGATTCAATCGGTCAGGACAAACGTTACCTTGAGTATCACCTTGTATCCGCTGATCCTGCCGTTGTCGATCGTTACTTCCTGATCCTTCACCCAGGCGCCCTTCACATTTTTCAGCGTCTTATTGGCGCGTTCGACACCCTGGACGATCGCGTCTTGAAAACTTTGGGCGCTGACGCTGCTGATTTCAGTGATGCGTGCGACGGTCATGGAATCCTCCTTCCCGTTATGGGTTGAATTCCTCACTCTTTTGCACGAGCAGAGCAGCCCGTGTTCGCATCTGGTTCAGATTGAATGCGTCACAGCCTGCCGTGTGCCCGTACATCATGGCGAAACGCAATGGGACTGAACAGTCGTTGAATCTCTACACGGGCTGCGTTATTTGCAACTGTTCAAACGATGTGACGCTTGACTCTGGAGAATACTCCAAGGTTCAGACTCGGCGCACTAGTAGGAAGGGGAAAGCGCGATGAGAAAGGTGACGTTCAAAATCGAGGGCATGCACTGCAGCGGCTGCGCCGCGACTATTCAGGCGCTGCTGCAGCGTAACGAGGGAGTTAGGAAGGCTTCGGCCTCTTTCGATGCGGGCGAAGCCCGCGTACTCTTCGATCCAGCGGTGACGTCAGAAAACGAGGCCGCTGCTGTGATCGAAAAAGCGGGGTTTCGCGTGACCGAACGAACGGCTGACGCATGAGTGCCGGAACTGCTGCCGCGCCACCGCTGTGGACCGTAGAGCCTTCCCGAAGGCCCGATCGCATCCGAATCCGGGCGCGCATCGGCGGAATGCATTGCTCGCTCTGTACGGGGACTATCGAGAAAGCGCTCGGCCGCCACCGGGGTGTCGACAACGTGGCGGTGAGTCTTACGCACGAGCAGGCGCTGATCGAATACGATCCCCGAGTTGCGCGCCCGGAGGAACTGCTCCAGACGCTGCGCGATATCGGCTATACGGTTTCCGACCCGCGAAAACTGCGACCCTTCGAAGAGGAGGAGCGCGACTTGGTACGCGAAGGCCGGCGCTTTCTCTCGGCAACTGTATTCAGCCTGATCGCAATCGCGCTCATCGCGCAGCCTGCGGGCGTCGCTGAGACTCTGCTCCCCGCTGCAGTGATCGCAAGTCTGCTTGGGTTCATCTTTCTGGTGCTGAGGTCGCGCGGCCTCGGCGTTGCCGTGGCCGGAACAGCCGTATTGGCGGTGGTCGCGGCAGGCTTCGTGCCGCTGAGAGCGCAGCCGTGGTTTCCCGCAGCCACGCCATGGATCGTCGCCGGCATGGCATTCGTTCTCATCTTCGCTATCGGAGGGCACATCCTCAGCATGGCGTACCAGGCCCTTCGGCGCGGCATACTCAATCAACATGTGCTACTCGAGATCGGCGCGTTTGCCGGCATAGCGGGCGGAATCATCGGCTTTGCAATCGATCGTCCCGGTTATCCGACTGCGGCCTTCTTTGCGGTGAGCATCATGGTCGCGACCTATCACATCTTCTCGGAATGGCTGTCGCTCATCGTGAAGACGAGAAGCTCCCAAGCGGTCAAGCGACTCCTGGACCTGCAGCCGGATACGGCGCGTGTCGTGCGCGACGATCAGGAGGTCGAACTGCCCATCGATCAGGTGTCGGTCAACGATGTAGTGCGCGTCCGGCCCGGTGAACGCGTGCCGGTGGACGGCGAGGTGGAGCGCGGGCATTCAGCCGTGGATCAGTCGCTCGTCACCGGCGAGCCGATTCCCGTCGAAAAATCGAGAGGCGACCGCGTCATCGGCGGTTCCATCAACGGGACGGGAACGCTGCTCATCAGAGTGACGGCGGTGCGCGAGGGAAGCTTTCTCAGCAAGGTGATTCGCGAAGTGGAAGACGCGCGGGCGCTCAAGCCGGGCATTCTGCACCTGGTCGATCGGGTCCTGCGCGTCTATACACCCGCCGTGCTTGTCGTCGCCGCCGCCGCTCTGCTGGGCTGGCTGCTGGGCTCCTGGCTTCTTGACGGACAGATGGATGTCGAGCGCGCGGTGTTCGCGGCGCTGAGCGTGCTCATCATGGGCTATCCGTGTGCCGTGGGCATTTCCGCGCCGCTTTCGATCGTGCGCGGCGCCGGTGAGGCGGCCGAGCAGGGTATCCTGATGCGCACCGGCGAGGCGTTCCAGGGTTATCGCCTGGTCAACACCATCGTGCTCGACAAGACCGGCACGCTTACCGAAGGACGACCGACGGTTCGGGAGATCGACGCGATGGACGGCAGTGAGAAGGAACTGCTGGCGGTGGCCGCCGCGGCGGAGGCGTCTTCCGAGCACCCGCTCGCGCAAGCGGTGATCGATGCCGCGTTTGAGCGCGGCGCGACGCCGCCGGACATCCAGTCGTTCGAAGCGGTTCCCGGAAAGGGGGTGGCCGCGCAGACGAAAGAGGGCGAGATCCTCGTCGGCAGCGCGAAATTCCTGATAAGCCGCGGGCTCGATCTCTCGACGGTTGCCCAACGCATCGAGCGCCTGGAAGACGCCGGACGCACCGTTATCGCAGTCGGCCGCAGCGGTCGCGTGCTCGGGATCATGGCCCTCGGCGATATGCTGCGCCCGGACGCAAAAGAGGCTGTCGCCGCGCTGCGCAAGGCCGGGCTGCGAACCGTTCTGCTCACGGGAGACAACGAGCGCGCGGCCCGTCGCATCGCCACGGAAGTCGGCATCGAGGAGGTTCACGCAGGCGTGCTGCCCGACGCCAAGGCCGACATCATCCGGCAACTGCAAAAGAGCGGTCGCGTCGCCATGGTCGGCGACGGCATCAACGATGCGCCGTCGCTGATGCAGGCCGACGTCGGGATCGCGATGGGCGGCGGCACCGACATCGCGATCGAATCGGCCGACATCATCATCCTGTCGAATCGCATGACGGCGCTTCCGCTCGCGCGCGAGATCAGCCGCCGCAGTTACCGCAAGATGCTGCAAAACGTGACGCTCGCGTTTCTGTTCAACGGCATCGGCATTCCGGCCGCAGCCACCGGCCTCGTCTACCCGGTATGGGCAATGGCCGCGATGGCGGTGAGTGTCACGGCCATATTCTTCAATTCGCTCTGGGGCCGGCCGCGGTTGTTCATCGATGCCATCATGAGCGTCGGGCGTCCGGTCGGAACCGCGACCGGGCAGGCGGCGTGATATGTCGAGGACAATGGACGGACGACCATCAACGAGAGCCGGGCTGAATCTAAACGTTACTGTGCTGCGATGAGTGCGATCAGGCGGGGGTTCACGAACCCTTTCAGGAACAGGGCGCGGGCGGTGGTGGTGATGGGCTTGCTCGCGCTTGTCACCGGCTTTCTTGCGCTGATGGTGCAGGCGACCTTCGCGAGCCGGCAACAGATTGCCAGCATGGAAGGCCGTGTGCGTACGTTGATCGAGCTGCGCGAAGCGGGCGCCTTCGGTACCGGCGGCTTCGGCGGCGACAAGCCGATCGGACACGACCGGTTCACGACCGATACGCTGGAGAAGGCGAGGGCTATTCCAAGCGCGCGACATCTCGCGCGGGTGGATGAATATGTATACACGCCGCAGGTCGATCCCTCGAAGAAGAATGCCTACGCGATGATAATCGGGCTGCACCCGGGTGCATCGCTCCGGGCCATCGGAGAGGTGGACTACGAGAATGCCGGGATCGTGGCGGGGCGCACCCTCCGGCCGATTGATGAGAGCGCCGATGTCGCGGTTGTGGGACGTCTGTATGCGGCACAGCGGCTGGGTATCGCCGATCCAGCGGAACTGGCGAAGGCGCCGGGGGAGATCGATCTGAACGGACGGCGGTTCAAAGTGGTCGGGATCTACGCCACGGGCAACGACTTCGGCGACAACCACGTGTTCGTCCCGATCAGCGCGTTTCGTTCGATATTCAATCCCGGCAGGCGGCTCTCGAAGATTTTCGTCACAGTGGATTCGGTATCCAACGTCGAGCGCGTGGTCGCCGAGTTGCGGGCGCGGCTGGCGAATGAAGCGGACGTCGTGACCTCACCGGAGGCGGTGTCGACGGCACGTACGACTCTGGGAACGCTCGCCGTATCGAGCGCCTACGCGGCGCTATTGCTGTTCGCTATCGGCGCCGTGGTGACGGTGTTCGTCATGCTGCTCAGCATGCGCGAGCGCATCCGCGAGATCGGCACCCTGAAGGCGATCGGCGCGTCGAACCGGGAAGTGGTCGTGCAATTCCTTGCGGAAGCGTTCGGCATGAGCGCCATCGGCGCCGTCGGTGCGCTCTTTCTCGCTTTGCTGGGGGCTCCGCTCCTGAGCCGCGTGCTCGGCGTGCCGATCGCATTCGACGCGAACATCGTGCTGCTCGTCCTGGCCGGCTCGCTGATCTTCGCCGCCATCGGCAGCCTGTACCCGGTGTTCCGGGGCGTGCGCTTGAGTCCCGTCGAAGCGATGAGGAGAACGGCATGACGATGCTGCGCATCGGTCTGCGCAACCTGTGGCGGAGCAAGCCGCGCCTCGTTCTGGTCGCCGCACTGATCGGCGCGCCGTTCTTCCTGTTGCTCGTGATGCAATCGATCGGCGACGCCGTCGAGCGTCAGACCGAGGTGCTGAAGCAAAACGTGAACAACACGCTGCAGCTTCGGGCGCGCGGCTCGATGGGACACGTCAACATGGTGGGCAACGACGATATCCTGCCGCAGGACTCGCTCGACAAGGTGAAGGCGGTTCGGCACGTGGCGAAGGTGGAGCAGTATCTACTCGCGATGACGCCCACGGAGGGGCACAATTTTGCCATGGTGGTTGGCGTCGATCCCCGGGACACGCGCCGCCTCGAGTCGCACGGCGAGGCCGGCAACCCGAGGATCGTGTACGGGCGCGACCTCACGGAGGACGATCGCGGCAAGCCGGTCGCCATCGTCGGGCAGGGCGTCGCCCGGTGGGCGGGCATCAAACCCGGGGATCTCGGGCGCGCGACCCTCACCTTCGACCTCAAGCGCACCCATCCCGTAATCTTCGCGCTGGAGCGTCCGCCGGTGACTTTTACCATCGTAGGCATCTATGCGAGCGGTTACGTCTTCGGTGATATGCAACTCTTCGTTTCGCTCGACTTCTTCCGCAGGGCCTACGGCGTGCCTCAGGGCATCTCCTGGCTCTATGTGCGCGCGGACTCTGCGGAAAATCTTGCGGCGGTGGAGCGAGAGGTGAGGGTGATGCTCGGCGACGTGGCGGACATCATTTCGCCGACGACGGTCGCCGAGTTTCAGACCACTGCCACGGCGGCCGTGCAGCGCCTTGCCGCCGGCGGAATCGCCCTGTCCGCGGCCCTCATGATCTTGGTCGTCTTCTTCGTGATGCTGCTCGTGGTGCGCGAGAGGGCGTGGGAAATCGGTACCTTGAAGGCGATCGGCGCCTCCGACTCCGGAATCGTGGTGAGCTTCCTCACCGAAGCGGTGCTTTTATGCGCTACCGGCGCCTTGGCCGGGGCGCTGCTCTTCGCAATATGGGGCGGCGCCCTCGCGCGGCTGATCTTCGGCCTGGGCGTGACGCCATTCCTGCCTGCGCATTACAGCAGCCTCGGTAATACGCTGTCGCTCGCGCCGCAATTCGGCGCGGCGACATTGGCCGTACTCCTGAGCGCGGGCGCGCTCGCTGCACTCGGCGGAAGCGCCTGGGGCATCCGGCAGATCGTCAAGCTATCCCCAATGGAGGCCATCAGGCATGAGTAAATCCGCCGCAACTGCGGTTCTGATCGAGCTACGGGCGGTGAGCAAGATCTATCGCCGCGGCGACCAGATTGTCAGAGCGCTCGACGGCATCGACCTCTCGCTGCCCGGGCGCGGCATGGCGGCGATCGTCGGGCCGAGCGGCAGCGGCAAGTCTTCGCTGCTTCATCTGGTGGGGGCCATGGACCGCCCGAGCGAAGGCGACATCCGCGTGGCGGGGCAGCCGCTCAACACGCTCCCCGAATCCGGACTCACTGCGTTTCGGCGCGATACGGTCGGCTTCGTCTTCCAGAGCTTCAACCTGATTCCCAACCTGAGCGCGCTCGAGAACATAATGCTGCCGATGGAGTTCGCCGGCGTGCCGGAGGCGCAGCGCAAGCGCCGCGGGGCGGAGCTGCTGGAGCGCGTCGGGCTTTCGGCGCGCTCTACTCACCGGCCGCGCGAACTCTCGGGAGGCGAGCAGCAGCGCGTCGCCATTGCGCGCGCTCTGGCCAACAATCCACCGCTCGTGCTCGCCGATGAGCCGACGGGCAATCTCGATTCCAAGACCGGCCGGGTGATCTACGAGCTGCTGAAGGAGATCGCGGCCGAGCGCATGGTGGTTGTGGTGACGCATGCGGACCAACTGGCCGAACTCGCCGATCAGGTACTCCATATCGCGGACGGCAGGCTGCTTGATCAAGGTAGACGAGTGCCGGGTGGAGCAACAGGAACGGTTAGTGCGTGAAGCGCGGAAACACCGCCGCGCCGGCGTGTGTCAAACTTGGCGATCAGCGCTTCACGCGATGAGCAGAATTCAATGATGACAATCGGAAAAGTGGCAAAGCGGGCGCAGGTGACGGCGGACAGTATCCGGTTCTATGAGCGCGAAGGCCTCATTCTGCCGATGCGAAAGTCCGAGTCCGGATACCGTCTCTATACCGATGACGCGATCCGGCGCATTGCCTTCATCAAGCAAGCGCAGGAGTGTGGATTCTCGCTTGCGGAAATACGCGAGCTGCTGAGGTTGCGCACCACCGATAAGGCGTGTTGCGACGATATCTACCGCGTATCGGTGCAAAAGAAACTGCAGCTCGAGCACAAGATCAAGGCGCTCACCTCCATGTCTCAGGCGCTCACCCGTCTCATCGACATGTGCTCGCACGACAGGAAATCGCTCGATGAATGCCCGATCCTCGGCGCGCTGGAGGCGGACGCGACCCAGCAGACCGGCAAGGCGCCGAAAGCTCAAACGAAAACGGGAGGAAAGTCGAGATGAAAATCGTAGTGGAGATTTTCTCCGCGCCCGGCTGCGCCAAGTGCGAGCAGAGCCGGGAGGCGCTCAAGTCACCAAAGCGGCATGCAACGTCTGCGCCGACATATGCGACGCATGCGCTGCGGAATGCGACAAGGGCGGCGGCATCATGAAGGAATGCGCAGATGCCTGTCGCGCCTGCGCAGCCGCCTGCCGGCAGTTAGCGGCCTAGGATCAGGCCGGCGGGTCGACCGAGACGAAAAACGCAAACCAGATAGACCACGCGCCCAACGCGAGCAGGAGCACGCCCGTCCAGTGCGGCAACCGGCGCGATAAGGCCGCGAGCCAGTCGAGAACACGCCGCGCCGGCGCGAATAAGACCGCGGCGACGAGCGGAAGCGACAGCGCGAATCCAAACAGGGCGAGCGCGAGAAAACCCTCGGCCGCTGATCCGCCGCGCGTGCCGCTCGCTGCGCTCGCGCCGAGCAGTGCGAGCAGCAGCGGCGTCGCGCAGGCCGGAATGTTTAAACCGAACGCCACCCCGAGGGCTGCAGAGCCGCCCGTGCCGGAAAATCGCGCAAGGCTCGGGCCGAAGGACCGCATCACCCAACCGATCTTTCCGGTAAGGTATGCGATTCCAAGCGCTGCATAGAGCATGCCCAGAACGGCCCAGGCCGCTTTCTGAAATCCGAAAAACGCAGCGCCGACCAGAACAGCGATCGCGCCGAGCAAACCGATGAACCCGGCGCGTGCAATCGCGAACGCCGACACCTGCGCGATTCTGCTGGCGGCGCCCTTTCCTTCGATCACCTTGATGAAAATAAGCGTCGAGCCGATCGAACAAGGCTCGATGAAGCCAAACAAGCCGAACGCAACCGGCAGGACGACGAGGTCGAGGAGCGGATTACCCGTCACGCCGCACGCCTTTCTGATTGTTTCATGTGCCGTTATACATAGTCTGGAAACCTGGAGCCAGTCCAGTGTCAAGCTGCACGCCGCCCATTCTGCAAAGCACGCGATTGCGAGACTCACGTTCGGCGTGTGTAAAATGCGCGCCTGTGAGCATCGTTGACCTGGTCACCCGTCATATTGCGGATTCGCAGACGAGCTGGGCAATCGGAACATTCGGCGCCATTGCGGAATTCCACCGCCGTGCCGACGAAGCGGTTGCTCTGTCCGCACACGGCGCGATCACCGCACGGGGCGCGATCCGGCTGCGGCTCGGCGACGCGGTCCGCGCCGTTGCCTGGGAATGTCCTTCGTCTGGCGATACGTGGACGCATGGCGTCGCGTTGTGTCTCTCCAGGGACGAGGGCGCGATGCACGCGCGGACGGTGGTGACCGAACTCGGTCCGGACGCCGGGGCGCTACGGGAAGACGAGCGCCATCTCGTCCTGTTCGATCTGGGTCTTGGCGCGCCGCATTGCGACATCTGTGTCAGGAGCGCAGATCCGGAAATCCTGTCCGTACTTCGCGCGGCCACCGGCCGTCCGTGGCTGGAAACGCGACTTTTCGACGCGCTGCCCGATATGAGTCCAACCCGCGTATTTCTCTCGCGACTCGGGCGCGTCGAAGTGTATGCGCCGATTCCCAAGCCTGGGGGCAGAACTCCCGATGGGCCTCACACCCATGTGCTGCCTGATCTGCTGAGGCATCGGCGCACCCACTCGGCCAACGTGCCGTTGCCCGAGTGTCTGGTCCCGTGCGCGGAGATGTTTCCCGCCAGCCCGATCCATGACGACCACGGGCGCCAGCGGCCGTTTGATATCGCAAAGCACGAGGTTTTTCAAAAACTGCTGGCCGAGCATGGCGACCCGCTCTGCATGAAGGCGAAACGCGATACCGTCGCTGCGATACGCGCAGACGAGCCTCCGCTCGACGAACCGTCGTACACCCGCGCACAGCGCCTGGCTCGTCGGATTGTGCTCAGGCAAATCGCGCACACTGATGGCCCGTCTCCAGCGCTCGCGGCCTGGCGAACGGCCTTCGATTCCGCTTGATCGAGTTTGTTACGCGGCCCTGCGGCGTGCCGGAATAGACGCATACGACCCGTATGGGGGTTTCTTTACCGGGCGGCTCTGCTGAATTTGATCGCCCGTCGCCTCGTCACAGGGCTCCATAAAAAATGCCCGCGAGTTGTTTTTCTCGCGGGCACTGATTGAAGCGAGCTTCTCGGGGATGGCAAATGGCTAATACTTCGACCCTTTGCTTGGTGACCCTGCACTGCCGCCAGGCGAAGCATTGCCTGAGCCGCTTCCGGATGCGCCCGAACCGCCCTTCGGGCCGCCAGCGGCCGGCGCCTGCGACTTATCCCCGGCGTGTTCCGGTGCCGCGGCATGCTCTTCGCGAGAGAGCTTGTCGTCGCGGTTCTTGTCGAGCTTGGCGAAATCCTTGTCATGCGGCGTGCCTTTTGCCTCCTCTTTCGAGATGAAGCCGTCCTTATTCTTATCCAACGCCTGGAACATTTTCTCGGCGCCGTTGGCCGCGGATGAACCGCCGTTGGCCGCGGATGAACTCGCGGCACTGCCCGAAGCTTTATCGCCGCCGGCCGCTATCGCGGCGAACGGTGCCGTGAAGGCTGCGGCGACTGCCATTGCAATTAAAGTCTTCATTTGCATGCTGTCTCCTTTCGCGTGATAAAGCCAAGTAACCCGCAAAAAACGTGCCATGACTCTGAAGTTCGATGTTACGGGTGGTATGCCGGTTGCCTTCAGCCGCCCATACCGGGCCCGGCCCGTTCTCGGGCACGCCGCCGGGTAATTTCGATAACATTGGGCGCCGTTTCCGGTAGAAGTTACATGGGGGTGAAACGACCCATTAAACGCGCTTCAATTCGTCGATGAACCGCACTGCCTCGCGCCTGACATGGGACGCCAGAGAAGGCGGGATGATCGATTTGATCTTGCCCGCGTAAATGCCCTTTTCGCCGACGGTCTTGAAGTCGAGCACTTCGTTCGCCGCCTTCATCACTTCGTCGCCCTTCACCTGGCGGAAGCCTTCCTTCAGAAAGGCGTTCTCCAATTTTGTCGCCTGATCGATCAGCAGTTTTTCCTGCGGGTCGAGCAGATGCGCGATGAACGCGGAATGTTCGCCCATGGTCTTGGACCAGAAGTCCACCACTTCGCCGCGATCGAACTCGATTTGGCGGCCGTTGTACTGCTGGAGTCGTGCGGCGAAGCGGTCTGCCTCCCGCGCGGTGTGCTCGAAAAAGAGCGGCCATACCAGGGTGCGGACCCTTCCGTCGGCCTGGCGTTCGCGCATCGTTTTCTTGTACTCGCTGAATCGCTTCGCGAGATCGATGCTCGCCCGATTGAAAGCGCCATAATTGTCAGACACGATGCCGCGCGATTGCTCGAACTGACGCGCGAACAGGCGCGTAAATTCTTCCGCCTGCCGGCGCGGCTCATCGAGTTCCGGACCGGGCATCAGCATCTGAAAGAACATGGCGTGCTCCATCATGATGTCGTTCCAGAACAGGTTGTCCGCCATTGAATAGGCGACCGGATCGCGCGCCTGCGCCACGTAGGTTGGTTTTACCTCGGGATTGCCCCCGGTCGGTGGCGTCGAGCCGGGACCCACCGCTGTCGGGCCGGTTTGCTTCGGGTCCTGAATAAGCTTGGCAGCCGGGGGGACTGCCGGATTGATGCCGGTCGCAGTGGCGCAGCCGCCGATCACCGTTCCAACGACTGCCAAGCCGCCTGCTTTCAATGCTTCCCGTCGCGTTGCATCCATAAAGTCCTCCTTGGGACCGCTGAGATGGTAAGAGCCAGGTAATTTTTACAGGCTCTCCCGCCGGCACCGGCCACCGAAACTGTCGAGAGATGAACTGGCGTTCCATGAACACGAGGTGGGCGCCGAGGCCCGTGCAGATCGTGGGAAGTTCGGAGCCGATCGGCGATGGTGTAGCTACGACAGTGGCAGCGAAGCGCGGTTCCGCGGCGGCTGGCCGCGTGGGCGGCCGTTTTACAGCAGGCGCCTCGCTGACCGCGCTCGCCTTCGATCTAACCGAGGGCGCCACGCCGTTCAGGAGCCGGCCGCCTCTTCGCGCCGCGGCGCTGGCGCGGCTGCGTGCAGCTCGCCATCGAGCTGTAACCGCTATGCGCTCCGGATATATCATGAGCAATGGCCGAAAAACTTCTTTTTGCCGCAGCAGCCAGTTTCGAGGCCGCCCGCCACTTAAGCGCTCTTCCTGAGGGCCATCGCTCGCGTCGTCTCCACGGCCACGGTTTCATCGCCAAGGTTCGTGTAGATGACCGTGACGGCTGGTCGAATTTTCGGGGTGACGAGATTGCAGCGCTGCGACGCCGTCTCGCCGATACGGTTGCGCCATTGGACTATGAGTCGCTCAATAGGATGCTCGACGAACCCACCGACGAGAATCTGGCTCGATGGATTCAGGCACGGCTCGGCGTCCGCGAAATTGACAATGTCGGGGTACAAAGTACCCCGCGTGAGGGCGTGGAAGTCGATTTCAAAGAGCACGTGCATGTCTGGCGCCGCTATGTCCTGCAATCGGCACATCGGTTGCCCAACGTTCCGCCGGGACACAAGTGCAGGCGCATGCACGGGCACGGCTTTGAAGTGATTCTGCACGCAGACCATGGACCGCGACCGCGGCAGAGCGCGCTGGCGTACGATCATCTCGATGAACTCTGGGCGCCGATACACGCCGAGCTGGACCACGCCTGTCTCAACGACATTCCCGGCCTGGACAATCCGACCAGTGAGATGATTTCCAGTTGGATCTGGAAGCGGATTAAGCCTCGGTTACCCGAATTGTCCTGGATAACCGTCTATGAGACTGCAAGCTGCGGTGCCGGCTTCGATGGCTGCAGCTATCACATCTGGAAAGAAAGCACGCTGGATAGCGCGCGGCGCCTCATGAAGGCCCCGGTGGGCGATGCGCGACGCAAGGTTCACGGGCACACGTATACCCTGCGATTGCACCTGTGCGCCCCACTCGACGACGTTATGGGATGGATCATCGATTTTGGAGACGTGAAGGACTTGTTTACTCCAGTGTTCCTTGAACTGGATCATCAGCCACTGCACGAAATCCTCGAAGATCCGGATGTTGCAACGCTGGCAAGATGGATCCGACAAAGGACGGTGAGTGTGCTGCCCCAACTGCAGCGCATTGACCTCTATGAGACACCCGGTTGTGGCGCGATTCTTTCCTGGGGAGAAAAACATCCGGTGCTGGCGATCTGACCCTGCATGACCTACAGCGTCAAGGAAATCTACTACACGCTTCAGGGCGAAGGCGCACAAACCGGGCGTCCGGCGGTCTTCTGCCGTTTCGCGGGTTGTAATCTATGGACCGGTCTCGAGCCGGATCGCGCGACTGCCATCTGTCAGTTCTGCGACACCGAATTCGTCGGCACCGACGGGGAAGGCGGCGGAAAATTCCGGAACGCCAGTGCATTGGCGCGCGCCGTCGCAGCCCGCTGGCCGCATTACGATCGGGGAAAGCGCTTCGTCGTGTGCACCGGCGGCGAGCCGCTTTTGCAACTGGATCAGGCGCTCGTTGATGCGTTTCACGAGGAAAGATTCGAAATCGCGGTCGAGACCAACGGCACCCGACCCGCTCCGCGCAGTCTCGATTGGATCTGCGTGAGTCCGAAGGCCGCTACCCGGCTCGTTCTCGACGCCGGTGATGAACTCAAGCTCGTGTTTCCGCAGGAAGGCGCGCCGCCCGAGGCATTCGAACGGCTGTGTTTCCGGTATTTTTTCCTGCAGCCCATGGATGGACCGCAACTCGCGCGCAACACGCAGCTCGCCGTGGAGTACTGCAAGGCGCATCCTCAATGGCGGCTCAGTCTGCAAACGCACAAGCTGCTCGGTATCCCTTGAAGCGCGGGCCGAACGCAACGCTGGTGCTATGACCTCGGTTCGATGCTTGCAGTCGCTGGCGACTCCAAATCGTGGCGTTCCCCTCAGGCCTCAGCGTAGCACGAGCCAGTGCCAGGATGCGATGCCGAACAGTGTCATCGCGACCGAGCCGACGACGTGCGCCGCAATGACCGCCGCGGCGGCGGTGCCGACGGAACCGTGTAGCGATTCAGCGACTTTCAAATCCCGCCTGAATCCTACATCATTACGGGATAACGACGAGCGCAATGAAAAGCGCAAATGAGGAGCGCAATGACAAGCGATGAACAGCGGGTAGCAGCGCTCAGCGGCAGGATCAGCCGTGAGGCATGGCTGCGGCTACAGCGGATGCGACATCATCCCAATTTCGCCCAATTGGTGGGACATCTCGAGACTCTCAACGGAACGGTCCGAGAAACCGATATAGAGGAAGCCGCCCAGCGGTTCCTGGACAACCACGAAAGATAACGGAAGCGCTTTTTTTTCGCGAGCGCTATCCGTTTCCCAGCCAAACACCGAGCAACAGCATGGCAGCAAGCGTAGCCGCGATAGCGGTTGGCCTGTGGCTGTTGAGCCAGACCTGCACGCTGAAGCTGCGAGCGCGCGCATCGAAACGCCCGTGGGCGCCGTGGTCTCCGGAGACCGGTTCGTACAGGTTGTCGCGGTAATCAGGCGGCAGAGGCTTTTCACTTTTCTGGCCGCGGTATGCACGATAGGCCAGCCACCGGTCCAGCAGCGCGGGCACGACTCGCGTGCCCAGTATCGCCTGGGCCGCCGGAAATCCCACCCAAACTTCCCGCCCGGACCGTTGCGCGGCTCTGAAGACCGCCTCCGCCGCGAGTTCAGGCTGAAAGATTGTTCCCACCGGCTGCGCGTATCGGCCCATCCGGTTGCGGCCCCAGTCGAACTGCGGCGTGTTGAATGCGGAGAGGTGCACCATCGTCAGTCGAACGCGGCTCGAGTCGTGGATGAGTTCCGAGCGCAGGGAATCGGTAAAGCCGCGCAACGCGCTCTTTGCCCCGCAATAGGGTGATTGCAGCGGGATCGACCGATAAGCGAGCGCCGAACCGATCTGAATAATGGTGCCGCGGTCGCGCTCCTTCATGCGCTTCAACGCAGCAAACGTGCCCCATACGGCCCCGAGATAGGTGACCTCGGTCGCGCGCCGGAAATCCTCCGGCGTTATCTGCAGGAATGCGCCGAAGATCGTCGCCATGGCGTTGTTCACCCACACGTCGATCGGTCCCCACTCGCGCTCCACGCGCTCGGCGGCCGCCTCGACCTGTCGATGGTCCGCGACATCCGTTTCGATCACCATCGCCTCGCCTCCGGCGGCGCTCACTTCGTCGCGTGCGGCGTTCAACCCATCGATGCCGCGCGCGAGCAGCGCGACGCGCCAGCCGCGGCGGGCGAAAGCGAGCGCAGTCGCCCGGCCGATGCCGCCCGAAGCACCCGTCACGACCACAATCGGTCTTGGATCCATGGATACGACAATGGTGTTCCGGTTGGAGCGCGGCACCCGTTTCCAGTTCGCGCTCGGAACACGAAGGAGGTTCGCCTGCCTAACCAGATACCCGTCTCTCCCCTTAAGCGTCCGTTGTTCCATTCCGGTTCAGCATATCGCCCTCGTCCAAGTGTGGCGACTACGACTAAAACAAACGTTCCGGTCGCGCGGCGTCGCGACGGCAGGCGACGAATCGGCCATGAGTAACGGTCACGATCATCAACGGATGATGGTCGAGCAGCACCGGCAGATGCTCTGGCCGCATCACGTCAATCTCATGCTGGGACTGTGGCTCGCGGCGAGCCCTTTCGCGCTGGGGTACCTGAGCGATTACGTCCCGGATGCGAATGCGCTGCGGGTCATGGCCGAGCGCGGCCTGTCTTCGTTTGACGCGCGCAATCTGGCGATGATGTGGAGCGATGTTGCAAGCGGCGCGCTCATCATCGTGTTCAGTGCACTGTCGGCGTCTCCGTCGCGCCGTTATAGCTGGGCGCAGTGGGCGAATGCGAGCGTCGGGTTCTGGCTGCTGTTCGCGCCGCTCGTGTTCTGGACCCCGTTGCCCGAGGCGTATGCCAACGATACGCTGGTGGGCGCGCTCGTCATCGCGTTCTCCGTGCTCGTTCCCATGATGCCCGGCATGAGCATGGAGGGGATGATGGGCGGCCCCGACATTCCGCCCGGTTGGGGCTATACGCCTTCAAGCTGGCTGCAGCGGCTTCCGATCGCTGCGCTGGGCCTCTTCGGTTTTCTGATTTCGCGTTACCTCGCCGCCTACCAGTTGGGGCACATCGACCGCGCCTGGGATCCGTTTTTCGGCGACGGAACGATGACCATCATCACCTCCGAGATGTCGCGCGCCTGGCCGATTGCCGACGCGGGTGTCGGCGGCGTGGCATACATGATGGAAGTGCTGATGGCCGTGATGGGAGACAAGCGACGCTGGCGCACCATGCCGTGGATGGTGCTCGGCTTCTTCGTGCTGGTTGTCCCGCTTGGCGGCGTGAGCATTTTCTTCATCATCATCCAGCCGATCATGATCGGCACATGGTGCACGCTGTGCCTCATCGCCGCGCTCGCCATGGCGGTCATGATTCCCTACGCGCTCGACGAGTTTGTCGCCATGGGACAGTTCATGCTGGACGCTCACAGGAAGGGGAAGCCCTTCTGGCGCACCTTGTGGACGGGCCACGCGATGGAGGGCGGCAGTAAAGACTCCGCAAAGGGCTTTGCCGGTACGACGAGAGAAATGATCGCCGAAGGTGTGCAAGGCGTGACGCTGCCCAAAGCGCTGATATTGAGTATCGCCTTCGGCATCTGGCTCATGTTCACCCGGCTGACCTTCGATAACACGGGAGCGATGGCGAACAGCGACCATCTGGTCGGAGCGCTGGTCGTCACGTTTGCAATCGTCGCCTGCGCCGAGGTCGCCCGCTCGGTGCGATTCGTCAACATTCTGTTTGGTCTCTGGCTCATCGCCGCACCGTGGCTGCTGGAGGGCGCTGGATCTGCGCTCAGTGTCTGGAACGGCATGATCTGCGGCACGCTGCTCATCGCCCTGGCGCTGCCTCTCGGCACGATCCGGAATTCCTACGCGGGCTGGAATCGCTGCATCATATGAAATCGTTGCCGCGGGAAACTTTAGCGGCAGCAGCGCGGGTCTAACTAACCGGCAATGAACGGAGGAATCGGTTCAATGATGGACGGCATGATGGGAATTGGCTGGCTCGCTTCGTTGATGTTCACGATCCTGTTGATCGCGGCCGTCGTCTGGGGCGTAATCAGCCTGATGAAGAGCGACGGAAAACCGGCAAAGATCGGTCTGGTGGTGCTTGCCGTCGTAGGGGGCATCGCACTCGTCGCGGTTCTTGCGGCATTATCGATGCACGCCGGCATGATGGGCGGCTGGATGAACTGCTGCGGATAAGCGCCGCGATGCACCTATGGAAATTGGGGGACAGACCACGTTTTCTGATACTTTTCGGCGGTTTTCGGTGCGGAAAACGTGGTCTGTCCCCTATATTTATATTTCTTGCACTGCGGGTGTCGCCTGCCGTCGCCGCCGCATCAACAGGTAAGCGGCCGGAATTACGAACATCGACAGCAGCGGCGCGGTGATCATGCCGCCCACCATCGGCGCGGCGATGCGCTGCATGACCTCGGAGCCGGTGCCCGAGCCCCACATGATAGGCAGCAGCCCGGCAACAATTACGGCAACCGTCATCGCAATCGGCCGGATCCTCAGCGCAGCGCCCTCGACGATGGCTGCGGTGAGATCTTTCGCATCAGTCAAGCGCCCGTCCTCGGCGCGTTCGGCGACTGCCTGATTGATGTAAAGCAGCATGACCACGCCGATTTCGGCTGCAACACCGCCTAGAGCAATGAACCCCACCGCCGCCGCAATCGACATGTTGTATCCGAGGAGATACATCAGCCAATAACCGCCCACGACGGCAAAAGGAAGCGTGACCATGATCAATGCGGCTTCCGAAAAGCGCGCGAACGTGAGATACAACAGCACGAATATGATCAGCAATGTCGCCGGTACCACGATCTTGAGCCTGGCCGTCGCGCGCTCCAGAAATTCGAACTGGCCCGACCACGACAGCGAATACCCCGGCGGGAGTTTGACTTCCCGCGCTACGGCCTGCTGCATGTCGCGCACCGCGGAACTCAGATCGCGTCCGTGGAGATCGATGTAGACCCACCCCGAGAGACGGGCGTTCTCGCTCTTCAGCATCGGCGGCCCGTCGGAAACGGTAATCGCAGCCACATCGCCCAGCCGCAGTTGGGCCCCGCGCTCGGTCAGAATGGGAAGCGTGCGCACTTTCTCCACCGAGTCGCGTACCTCGCGCGGATAGCGCAGGTTGATCGGGAAGCGCTGCAAACCCTCGACCGTCTCGCCGATATTGTCGCCGCCGATCGCGGCCGATACGATGCTCTGCACGTCAGCGATGTTCAATCCATACCGCCCCGCAGTGGTGCGATCGATTTTCACATCGATGTAGCGGCCGCCGGAGAGGCGCTCGGCGAACGCGGATGTGACGCCCGGCACGTTGCTCACCACGCGCTGGACTTCCGCGGCGATCCGATCCACCACTTTCAGATCCGTGCCCGCTACTTTCACACCGACGGGGCTCTTGATGCCGGTCGCCAGCATGTCGATGCGGTTGCGGATCGGCGGCACCCAGATGTTCGACAGGCCCGGCACCTTCACCGTTCGGTCCAGCTCCTCGATGAGCTTCTCGGGTGTCATGCCGGCGCGCCACTCGCCGCGCGGTTTGAACTGTATCGTCGTCTCGAACATCTCGAGCGGCGCCGGATCGGTCGCCGTTTCCGCGCGCCCCGCTTTTCCGAACACACTTGCGACTTCGGGAACGGTTTTGATCAACCGGTCCGTCTGCTGCAGCAGTTCCGCCGCCTTTCCCGCGGAGATGCCTGGCAGCGCGGAAGGCATGTAGAGCAGGTCGCCTTCATCGAGCGGCGGCATGAATTCTCCGCCGAGGCGCATGGCAGGGTAGATCGTTGCGAGCAGAATCAGCAGCGCCACGAAGAGAGTCGTTTTGGGAAACGCCAGCACTTTCGAGACCGCCGGTTGATACAGCCGTATGAGCCCGCGGTTGAGGGGATTCCTCTTTTCCTCCGGAATCCTGCCGCGAATCAGATAGCCCATCAGCACCGGAATGAGCGTGACGGCGAGGCCCGCCGCGGCCGCCATCGCGTAAGTCTTGGTGTAGGCGAGCGGCGAGAACAGGCGTCCTTCCTGCGCTTCGAGCGTAAACACCGGCACGAACGACAGTGTGATGATGAGGAGCGAAAAGAAGAGCGCCGGCCCCACCTGCGATGCCGCCTCTCCGATCACGCGCCAATGCGCCGGACCCGCCAGTTGCTGTCCCGGATGCGCGCGGTGCCACGCCTCGATATGCTTGTGCGCGTTTTCGATCATCACCACCGCCGCATCCACCATGGCGCCAATGGCGATGGCGATGCCGCCCAGCGACATGATGTTGGCGTTCACGCCCTGGTAATACATCACGATGAACGCCATCAGCACGCCGAGCGGCAGGGATACGATCGCGACGAGCGCGGAACGCAGATGGAGGAGGAACGCAAGACAAACCAGTGCGACCACGAGAAATTCTTCCACCAGCTTTTCGTTCAGGTTGCGCACGGCGCGCTTGATGAGCGTCGAGCGGTCGTAGGTCGGCACGATCTCCACGCCTTGCGGGAGGCTCGCTTTCAGCTTTTCGATTTTAGCTTTGACGGCATCGATGGTTTCCAGCGCGTTCTTCCCGTAGCGCATGATGATGATGCCGCCGGCAACCTCGCCATCGCCATTCAGTTCCGCGATGCCTCGGCGCATTTCGGGGCCGATCTGAATGCGCGCCACGTCTCCCAGTCGCACCGGCACGCCCGCATCCGTTGCCGTCAGCGGTATCTTCCGGAAGTCGTCCAGCGACTTTAGATAGCCTGATGCGCGGACCATGTACTCCGCCTCCGCGAGTTCGAGCACCGAACCGCCGGTCTCCTGGTTGGCACGCTGCACTGCCTCTATCACCTTCATGTGCGGAATATTGAAGGCGCGCATGCGGTCGGGATCGAGCACGATCTGGTATTGGCGTACCATGCCGCCCACGCTGGCGACTTCCGAGACGTTGGGCACCGCCTTCAGTTCGTATTTCAGGAACCAGTCCTGCAGTGCACGCAACTGCGAGAGGTCCATCCTGCCGCTCCGATCGATGAGTGCATATTCGTACACCCAGCCCACGCCGGTTGCATCGGGCCCGAGCGACGACTTCGCCTGCGGCGGAAGCCGGGACTGCACCTGATTCATGTATTCGAGCACGCGCGACCGCGCCCAGTACGGGTCGGTGCCGTCTTCGAACAGGATGTAGACGAAGGAATCGCCGAACATCGAGTAACCGCGCACCGTTTTTGCGCCCGGCACCGACAGCATCGTCGTCGCGAGCGGGTAGGTGATCTGGTTCTCGACGATCTGCGGCGCCTGTCCGGGGTAGGTGGTCCGTATGATGACCTGCACATCGGACAGATCGGGGATCGCGTCGAGCGGCGTCTTGAACATCGCCCACACACCCCATGCGGAGATCATCCCCGTCGCCAGCAGCACGAGAAAGCGGTTGGCGATCGACCAGCGGATCAGCCCGGCGATCATGGCTTGCTCCCGGCGGGTGCGATCTTGTCGATGACGTAATCCCCGTCCCGATTCGGTTCGGCGCGCAGTTCGAACACGACCGCATCGCCCTGCTTGAGGCGTGCAAGCTGGCTTTTATCGGCGACGGCAAAACCCATCTTCATCGGCGGCCACTTCATGCTCGGAATCGGACCGTGGTCGAGCTCGATGCGCCCCTTTGCGGCATCAACGGTCGTCACCTTGCCTTCCCCGCGATGCGACGCTACTCCCGTTTTTGCCGTATCCGGAACGGATATCTCGCCCATGCGCGCCGTCGCCGCCTTCAGACTCGCTTCGGAATCGATGAGAAACTGCCCGGAGACCACGACTTTCTGCCCCGCCTCGAGGCCTTTGCGGATCTCGGTTTTTCCGTTCGATTCCATGCCGATCTCTATATCGACGGCCGCGAATCCACTATCACCGTGCGCGACGATCACGACGCTGCGCTGGCCGGTGTAAATCACGGCTTCGCTCGGAACCAGCAGGATCTCCTTCCGCGCGGCAGGAGCGAAGTTGACGTTCGCGAACATGCCGGGCACGAGTCTTCCGCCGGGGTTGCGCAGTTCGATGCGTGCCTTCAATGTGCGGGTTGCGACGTTGACTTCGGGAAGAATGGCACTGACCCGGCCCTTGAATACGCTTCCGGGAAGCGCGGGCGTGCGCGCCTCGACCGGATTGCCGGGCCGCAGCAGGCTCGCCTGCATCTCCGGTACTTCGGCGTTTACCCACACCGTGCTGAGCCCATTGATGCGAAAGAGCGGCGCACCGGACATGACGGTCATCCCTTCACGCGCCCCGAGTTCGGCGATCACGCCGCCCACCGGCGCGGTCACGATCAACCGCGGCTGCACCGTGCCGGTCTGCTCTACGAGGCGGATGTGATCTTCGGTCATGCCGGAAAGCCGCATGCGCTGGCGTGCGGCATCCATGAGCTGATCCACACCCGCGCCCGACATCCGCTTCAGAGAGAGATATTCTTCCTGCGCGGCGACCCAGTCGGGCGCGTAGATTTCCGCGAGCGGTTGGCCCTGCTTTACCGGATCGAGCGGCGCCCGCACGTACAGTTTTTCGACATAACCGTTGGCGCGCGCCTGCACGACCGCCACGTCGCGCTCGTTGTACACCACGTTGCCAACCGCCTCGACGGTGGGGGCGAGCGCGCCCTTCACGACTTCTGCAGTGCGCACGCCCAGATTCTGTTGCACGCGTGAACTGATCGTGATCTTGCCGTCGTCGCTGTCGCCTGCGTAGACGGGAACCAGTTGCATGTCCATGAACGGCGATTTGCCGGGCTTATCGAATTTCTGGCCCGGCACCATCGGATCGTGCCAATAGAGGACGCGTTTTCCGGTAGTCGACTCGATGCCCCCGGCCTTTTGCGGAACGCCGGCTGACGATGTGACGCCGTCCGAGGCGGACGTGCCCATTTGCATGCCGCGACTCATGCCAACGCGGTAGGCACCATAGCCGCCCGCGATAACCGCGGCGGCAACGAGCACAAGGATGACGAGGTTGCGGGCTCTCATTTCGTTTCCTTCACAAAATTCATGGACGAGCTGCTCATCCCGGTATGTGCCGCGATAGCCTCGTCCGGAAGTAGAAAATTCAACTGCGCCCAGAGCCGTCCGGTCTCTACTTCCAACTGGAGCATCTGCATGCGCAGCTCGATCTCGTTGCGGCGCGCGGCCAGTACGTCGGCAAGGCTTGCTTTGCCGCCGCGGTATGCGGCAAGCGCGGCCTGTGTGCGCTCGTTCGCCAACGGCAGCAATTGGCGCTCATAGCGCCGGCGGCGTTCGCGGGTGTTTTCCCATTCCTGGATGCGCATTCGTACTTCACCGACATGAGCGCGCAGCGCTTCATCGCGTTGGGCTTCTGCTTGCCCAACCATAGCAAGCTTTGCCGCGAGTTCGCGGTCCTGGCGGTTCTTCTGGTCCCACTGCAGCGGGATCGCAACGCTGATCGAGACCATATTGGAGAATGCCGAGCCGCGCTGCTGGTACATGGCTTCCACAGACCAGTCGGCCTTCTTGTTTGCCCGGGCGAGCCTGGCCTCCGCCTCGGCCACCTCCGCCTGCCTGGCCAGCATGGCGATCTCCGGGTGATGCGCGAGCTGCGTGTCCAGCGCGCGCAGGTCGAGCCGGATCGTTTCGATGCGGGGCTTACCGCTCAGGTTAGCTTCGGCTGCAGCTTCGCCTGTCCAGCGGGCAAGCGCGGTTTTGGCGGTGCGCACGCGGCGCGCTGCCTCGCTCGCGCGATCTTCGAGGGCGATGACGGCCGAGCGCGCCGCGAAGATATCGGCCTGGCTACCCCGACCCGCGCGGTAGGCGCTCTCGGCCGCCTCGATTTCGAGCCGCGCCTCCCTGATCTGATCCGCGACCACTGCCGCGATTGCTTCCGCATAGTAGCGATCGAGCCAGGCAAGTGCCGTATCGCGCTGGATCGCGGCGAGCGTTGCGCTCTTTTCCGCCAGAGTGCGTTCGGCCTCGCGCTCGAAGCGCGTGCTCTTGAGCTTGAGCTTATCGCCGCGCGTGAACTCCTGCATGAAGCCGATGCTGCGCATCGTCATGAAATCGCGCGAGGCGCTGAAGCGATCGGGGCCCTCGACCGGGAGATTCTCGATGCCGAATTTCAGCGTCGGATCAGGAAGCTGAGCCGCCGCGACCGCCATTTCGCGCGACGCCGCGACGGCGTAGTCCTGAGCGACAAGTTGGCGCGAGCGCTCGACGGCTAGGCGCTGTGCTTCCGGCAGCGTCAAGGTTGCTGCGTGGGATAAGGCAACCGGCAGCAGCAGCGCTGCCGCAACAGCAAAGGGATATCTCATAAATCCTCCGCAAAAGGATGGTAACGGCCGCAACTACTGTGGCCGCGATCAGACTGCGCGGAGGATCAGATCAGGTAGCTGCAGAAGAGAACGGACTTGGGTGGATCGCAGACGTGTTCGGCGACGTAATAGTCCTGCGCAGACCGACGAGGCGGCTCGGGCGCTGGGAATGGAGGCGTCAGCGCCGTCTTGACGGGCGTGGGCGGAACCGTGACCTTCGCATACGCCGGCAGCTTGGCGTCGTCCGCGCAGCGCATCACGCACAGGTTGACCCCCATGGCGGTATTGCCGCAACAAGAATCGCTCGATTGCTGGGCCACCGCCGCGGCGGCCGACATCGCGGAATCGGCGCACGGCCGCATCGCGAATGAAGCTTGCGCGAAGAGCAGGCCTCCTGTCAGCAGGAGGGCGAAAACGCGACGAATGTGGCCGGAGCGGAACATGTGCGCGGCACTTTAAATAAGCGCCCGCAAAAGGTCAAGCTTATGTCGTGGGTGTGAGCTTCCCCCGAAATTTCGTCTTCCAGCGGTAAGCGGATAGGATGGACGAAACGGGAGGATGGAGATGTTCAAGATACCGAAGCAGGAATACACCGCCGAGTTCAAGGAACTGGCGGTCAAGCGCGTCAAGGATGGGCAGGGAATCGGGCCGGTGGCCCGGGACTTGGGGCTGGTCGAGCAGACGTTGCGTAACTGGGTCAAGGCGGACAGGCACGGCAAGCTCAATCCCGCGGGCGGCAAAGCGGTAACGCCGGAGCAGATGGAGCTCTCGCGGGTGCGTGCCGAGAACGCGCGCCTGAAGATGGAGAATGAAATTC
>JBQTHU010000133.1:0-1989 GCA_052389535.1 Betaproteobacteria bacterium
CGGCGCAGGCGGTTCCCGGAGTAAGCCGCGTGGTGACGGGCGAGGACATCCGGACGGTCATTCCCGACCCGCATTACGGCCCCGCGTTCCACGACCAGCCGATACTCGCGCTCGACAAGGTGCGCTACGCCGGCGAGCCGGTCGCCGTGGCGCTCGCGGCGGATCCGCACGTCGCGGAGGCGGCGGCGCAGCAGATCGTCGTCGAGTACGAAGCACTGCCGGCGGTGTACGACGAAGTGGAGGCGATGACGTCGAAGGCGGTGGTGCACGAGACGCTGAAGCCGGCCGGCACGTTTCCCGATTTGAAGCACCTGCAGGGACGCCGCGACACCAACATCGCGCTCGATTTTCACCTGCGCCGCGGCGACACGGACCAGGCGTTCGCATCGGCCGAGCGCGTGTTCGAGCACACCTTCCGCACGCAGCAGGTGCTGCACGTGCCGCTGGAGCCGTACGTGACCGTGGTCGAGCCCGGCGGCAACGGCATCATCATCCATACCGCGTCGCAAAGCCCTTCGTTCGTGCGCATCGAAATCGCGCGCCTGCTGGGCTGGCCGGAAAACCGCGTGCGGGTGAAGGTCCCGTACCTCGGCGGCGGCTTCGGCGCCAAGCTCTATATCAAGCTGGAAGCGCTGGTGACGGCGCTTGCGCTGATGATGCAGCGGCCGGTGAAGATCGCGCTCACCATGGAGGAGCAGTTCTACACGCTCACCAAGCACGCCGCGACGCTGCGCATCAAGAGCGCGGTCACGAAAGACGGCCGTCTCACCGCGCGCGAATGCGAAGTGTGGTGGAACGGCGGCGCCTATGCCGACATCGGGCCGCGGATCACGCAGAAGTCGGGCTTCACCGCGCCGGGACCGTACGACATCGACAACGTGCGCATCGATTCGTATGCGCTCTACACCAATCTGCCGCCGGCGGGCGCGCTGCGCGGCTTCGGCATCCCGCAACTGGTGTGGGCCTACGAGAGCCATGCCGACATGATCGCGCGTGAATTGGCGATAGACCCGGTGGAGTTCCGCCGCCGGAACATCCTGCGCGAGGGCCGGCCGCAGGCGACCGGGACAGTCATGCGGGACGCCGCGATCGAGGCGGTGCTCGAGCGGCTCGCCGCGCGCATGAACTGGGAGCGGCCTTTCGATCGCGGCAGCGGCACGGTGCGGCGCGGCCGGGGGCTCGCGATCGGCTTCAAGGCCTCCGTCTCGCCGACGACTTCGGTGGCGATCGTGAACGTCTATGCCGACGGCACCTGCAGCGTGTACTGCAGCACCGTGGACATGGGGCAGGGGTCGGATACCGCGATGGCGCAGATCGCGGCGGAAGTGCTCGGCATACCGGTCGAGTCCGTGACGGTGGTGCATCCCGATACCGATGTCACGCCCTACGACATGGCGACCCTCGGCTCGCGCTCGACGTTCCACATGGGGCACGCGGTGCGGCTCGCGGCGCGCGACGCGCACGACAAGCTGCTCGCGCTCGCGCGCGATCTCGGCGTCTCGGCCGAGACCACGCCGATACCCGAGCTGTTCAAGAAGAAGTACGGCATGCAGGCGGGTAACGTCGTCGGCGCGGGCAGTTTCGTCCCGAGCTACACGCCGACCAACCATGAAACTGGCCTGTCGGACAATGTGACACCGTTCTGGATGATCGGCGGAACCGGCGTCGAGCTCGAGGTCGATACCGAGACCGGGCACGTGCGCGTGACGCGCATGGTGAACGTAGTGGACGCCGGCACGCCGATCAATCCGAGCATCGTGGACACGCAGCTTTCCGGCGCCGCCATCATGCAGCTCGGGTTCACGCTGTACGAGAAGATGAATTTCGACGCCGGGCAGGTGACCAATCCGGCGTTTTCCGATTACAAGATTCCCGGCATGCTCGACATCCCCGCCGTCATGGAGAACGAAGCGGTGGATGCGGCGCAGAAAAGCGGTCCGTTCGGCGCGAAGGGCGTCGGCGAGAGCGGCACCTTCGGCGTGTCGCCGG
>JBQTHU010000134.1:0-2312 GCA_052389535.1 Betaproteobacteria bacterium
CGAGTGCCTCGGTCTCCATACCGGCGAAGCGGCTGGCGAGGAAGGCTCCAACGCGCTCGGCTTTGCGCGCTTCCGGCTTGGCACGGCGAAACCAACGGATCTCGTCGAACTGGTGCGCCAGCCGCGCACCGCGGCGCGCGCGATCGCTGCAGCGCGGAAGGCGTTCGAGGATCACGGATTGAAAGTCGCGGTGTGCGGCGATTTTCCCGGGCGCATCGTCGACCGGCTCGTGCGGCCCTACTACAACGCGGCGCTCCGGCGGCTCGACGAGGGGCTCGCGAGCGCGGGCGATCTCGACACGACGCTGAAGCTGGGTCTGGGCTATCCGGAAGGGCCGATCGCCTTGCTCGAGCGCACCGGTCTCGCCGCGCACTGCGAGGTCACGCAGGCGCTCTACGAGGCGCTCGGCGATCCAGCGTACGCGCCTGCGCGCCGCGCGCGCGTGGCCAGGCACCGGAGCGGTGCGTGAGCATGCAGCCGCTGCACAGCATTCGCGTCCTCGACTTCAGCACGCTGCTCCCCGGGCCGCTCGCAACGCTGCTGCTGGCCGAAGCGGGCGCGGAAGTCATCAAGATCGAGCGCCCCGGCTCAGGCGACGAAATGCGCGGCTACGAGCCGAAGTTCGGCACCGATAGCGTGAACTTCGCGCTGCTCAACCGCGGCAAGCGCTCGATCGCCCTCGATCTGAAGGCGCACGATGCCGTGGCGCGCCTCGAACCGCTCATCCGCGAATCGGACGTCATCGTGGAGCAGTTCCGCCCCGACGTCATGGATCGCCTGGGGCTCGGATACGAAGCTGTCGCGGCATTGAACCCGCGCATCGTGTACTGCTCGATCACGGGCTATGGCCAGTCCGGTCCGCGCGCGCAGACCGCCGCGCACGATCTGAACTACATCGCGGAGACCGGTCTGCTCGCCTTGTCTGCCGGCCCGGATGGCGCGCCGGTTCTGCCGCCGGCGTTGATCGCCGACATTGGCGGCGGCGCCTACCCGGCGGTGATGAACATCCTGCTTGCGCTGCGCGCGCGCGACGCGAGCGGACGCGGCTGCAAGCTCGACGTGGCGATGGTCGACAATCTCTTCGCCTTCATGTACTGGGCGTTGGGGGATGGGCTCGCGCCGGATCGCTGGCCGCAGCCCGGCAAGGCGCTCGTGACCGGCGGCAGCCCGCGTTACCAGATCTACCGCACGCGCGACGACAGGTTCATGGCCGCCGCGCCGCTGGAAGCGAAGTTCTGGCAGAACTTCTGCGACGCCATCGGGCTGCCGGCAGAGGCCCGGGATGATGCCCGCGATCCCGACGCGACGCGCGCCGCGGTGGCGGAACGCATACGCGCACGCTCCGCCGACGAGTGGCGCGCGATCTTCGCCGGCAAGGACGTGTGCTGCAGCATCGTGACTTCGCTCAAGGATGCGCTCGCCGATCCGCACGTCGTCGCCCGCCGGCTTTTCCGTCGCCAGATTGCAGCCGATGGAAAGACGATTCCCGCTCTGCCGATCCCGATAGCGGAAATATTCAGGTCGGATGATGAGCGAAAAGGCTATCCGTTGCTCGGCGAAGACCGTGCCTCGTTGCGTTAGCCCCCTCACCGTTCTTTCTACCGGCTCGGTGTAATGCGCGCGCTGGTGGTACACGAGCACGGGCCGATCGAGAACCTCAGGCTCGAGGACTTTCCCGAGCCGCGTCCCGGACCCGGCGAAGTGCTCATCGCCGTGCAGGCCGCGAGCGTCAACTTTCCCGACCTGCTGGTGGTGGGCGGCACCTATCAGAATCTTCCGGTGAGACCGTTCGTCCCGGGCAAGGACCTCGCAGGCACAGTCGCAACGTTGGGTGCCGGCGTCACTCAATTCAGACCCGGCGATCGCGTGATGGCGCAGGTCGAGTACGGCGCCTACGCAGAGAAAGCCGTCGTCACCTCCGGCAACTGTCATCGCATGCCCGAGCGCATGACGTTCGCCGAGGGCGCGGCGATGGGGCTGGTCTATCTCGCGGCGCACCTCGCGCTGGTGGAGCGCGCCGCCGTCAAACCCGGCGAGGTCGTGCTCGTAACCGGGGCGGCCGGGGGTGTCGGGCTTGCTGCGGTGCAGATCGCAAAGGCGCTGGGCGCCACGGTGATCGCTGCGGTAAGCAGTGAGGATAAGGCAACGCTTGCGCACGCAAACGGCGCGGATCATGTGGTGTACACCGCCGTGCCCGAATTACGGGAGAACCTTCGCGAGCAGGTACAGAGAGCGATTGGCAAGCGTGGCGTGGACGTGGTGATCGATTCGGTCGGGGGCGACGTGTTCGATGCGAGCCTGCGCGCACTCGC
>JBQTHU010000135.1:0-12890 GCA_052389535.1 Betaproteobacteria bacterium
ACCCCTCCGATCTCGTCGGCGTGCGCAATGATGTTATCGAGCGTTCCATACTGGGCGAGCCACCTGACCGCCGTCTTGGGACCTACCTTGTCCACCCCGGGAACGTTGTCCACGCTGTCACCGATCAAGGCCAGATAATCGGTGATCCGTTCCGGTTTCACGCCGAACTTCTTTTCGACACCCGCCTCGTCGAGAACTTCGCGCTCGCCGGTGCGCGGGTTGGCGTTCTCGATCCTGATCTGCGGGCAGACGAGCTGCGCGAGGTCCTTGTCACCGGTGGCGATCACGACGTCGATCCCCTGCCGCTCGGCGGCGCAGGCGAGCGTGGCGATCACGTCGTCGGCTTCCACGCCTTCGATGGTGAGGAGCGGCCAGCCCATGGCGGTGAGGATCTCGTGCAGCGGCGCGATCTGCAGGCCGAGATCGTCGGGCATCGGCGCGCGCGTCGCCTTGTACTCGGGGTAGACGTCGTCCCGGAACGTCTTGCCCTTGGCATCGAACACGCACGCGCTGTAGTCGGGACGGGTGTCCTTGTGCAGCCGGCGCAGCATGTTGAGCACGCCGTATATCGCGGCAGTGGGCTCGCCGTTTCTGTTTCGCAGGTCGGGCAGCGCGTGAAACGCGCGATACAGGTACGACGACCCGTCGACCAGAAGCAACGTCTTCATATCAGGCTGGCGAGTGGGTTAGCCGGATTATGTCAGAATTCACGCAGCGGCCTTTCAAAACCGGAACGCAGGCCGCATAATAGGTGTCAAAAGATCAGGGGTTTATCATGCGCCGTTTGCTATTCATGCTTCTGCTGTGCGCCGCGCTTCCGGCGGCCGACGCGCAGACCAAGCCGCAGCTGCAACCCGTACCCGAGCCGCCGCCTCCGCCGCCCGGGTACGAGCTCGACCCGGCGCTCGAGCCGCAGGTGACGATATTGAAGCGCGGTACCGACACGGTCGAGGAGTACCGCATCGGCGGGAAACTTTACATGATCAAGGTCACGCCCGCCGGCGGCCGGCCGTACTACATGATCGACCACAAGGGCGACGGCCGTTTCAGCCGGCAGCACAGCCACGACACCGGCGTACGCCCGCCGATGTGGGTGATCCATCAGTTTTGATACGTTTATAGGGATCGCATCCCCATAACAACGCCGGTGGGGAGCGTCGCGGTATCCATGCGTGCTGCGTGCCGCCGGTCTTACGCCCCCCGATAGCATGTCGGTCTACACCACGGTCACTGCGGAGCAGCTCTCGGGCTGGCTGCGCCATTACGCCATCGGCACGCTGGTATCGCTCGAAGGCATCCCGGCCGGAATAGAGAACACCAACTATTTCGTGACCACGACGGCAGGCCGCTACATCCTGACCCTGTTCGAGAAGCTTCAGAATCACGAGCTGCCGTTCTATCTGAAGCTGATGGCGCACCTCTCCGATCGCGATGTACCCTGTCCGCGGCCCGTGCCCAACCGGAAGCACGAGCTGTTCGGCGCGCTGAACGGCAAGCCCGCGGCACTGGTGAGCTTTCTGCCGGGCAAGGACCTGACGCGGCCCTGGCCCGGGCACTGCGCGCAAGTGGGTGCGTTGCTCGCCGACATGCACCTCGCCGGAAAGACCTATCGCCTGCGCATGGACAATCCCCGCGGCCCGAAATGGTGGCGGGCGGTAATGCCGGAAATCCTGCCGTTCCTGTCCGCGGGCGAGGCCGCCGTGCTGCGCGAGGAAGTCCGGTATCAGTCGCTGCAGCGCCGGTCGGAGCTGCCGCGCGGCGTGGTGCACGCCGATCTGTTCCGGGACAACGTGCTGTTCGAGAACGACCGCCTCGCCGGCGTCATCGACTTCTATTTCGCCTGCACCGACACGCTGCTCTACGACATCGCCGTGGCGGTCAACGACTGGTGCATCGAGCCGGGCGGGCGGCTCGACCGCGAGCGCAGCGCCGCGCTGCTCGGCAGCTATCACCAGCGCCGCGCGTTTACCGACGCCGAGCGCACGGCGTGGCCGGCGATGCTGCGCGCGGGCGCATTGCGCTTCTGGGTGTCGCGGCTGTACGATTTTCACCTGCCGCGGCCGGGCGAGCTGACGCATGCCAAGGACCCGGCCCATTTCCACCGGATACTGGCGAGCCACATCGCGAACGAATCGGCGTTGCCGCCGCTGACCGCTTGACGGCTTTACCTATAGAATGTCGGGGCGGCAAGCGTCCACACAGGGGAGAACCAGAACATGAAGGCGCGAACGGTGGAAGCCGGCAGAGGCTGGCAATGGATCGTGGACGGATTCGGGCTGTTTCGCAAATCGCCCCTGATGTGGATCGCGCTCACGGTGGTGCTGGTGCTGATCTGGATGGTCTCGTTCATCATCCCGCTGCTCGGCCCGCTGCTCTTCAACCTGCTGTTCCCGGTTCTCTTCGCCGGCCTGATGCTCGGCTGCAAGGCCGTGGAAAGCGGCGAAAACCTGGAGTTGCCGTATCTCTTCGCCGGTTTCAAGAAGAACCCCACCGCGCTGGTGACCATCGGCGGCGTCTATCTCGTCGGCACCATCGTGGTGGTCGGCATGATATTCATCACCGCGGGCGGCTCGATACTCCCCGGCGTCCTCGACAAGTCGGGAAGCGACATGCAGGCGGTCGCCGGCGCGCTGCGCAGCATGGCGCTCGCACTGACCGTCGGCTTCGCGCTCTATCTGCCGCTCATGATGGTGATCTGGTTCGCGCCGATCCTCGTGGTGCTGCACGAAGTGAGTCCGGTGGAAGCGATGAAAGCGTCGTTCTTCGCCTGCCTCACCAACTGGCTCGCGTTCCTGGTCTACGGGCTGATCATCCTCGTGCTGTGGTTCATCGCCTCGATCCCGCTTTTCCTCGGGCTGGTGGTGCTGGTGCCGGTGCTGATCTGCTCGGTGTACACGAGCTACAAGGACATCTTCATCGCTTCCGCGGAACCGCGGCCTGCGAGCGGCGGGAATCCTTTTCTGAGATAAAAGCAGCGCCCCGCATCAGACGGGCGCGAGCTTCGCGTACTCCAGCACCAGCCACTTCAGGCCGTTGTTGCGGAAGTTCACCTGCACGCGGGCATCCGCGCCGCGTCCCTCCGCGCTGACGATGACGCCGGTCCCGAATTTCGGATGCACGACGTTCTGCCCGATGCGCCAGGGTATGGAAGGCCCGGCGTTCAAGAATGTCGGAGCGGCACTCAGGCCCTGAGACGCGAGACCGGCCGCAGCGCGCCCGCCCCGATCATCCGCACGGAAGCCGCGGTCCCTGGGCTTTGCGTTCACCCGGCGCATCAGGTTCTCGGGAATCTCGTTGAAAAAGCGCGACGCGATACCGTAACGGGTTTGTCCGTGCAGCATCCGGCACTGCGCGAGCGAGAGGTAGAGGCGTCGCCGCGCACGCGTCAGCGCCACGTACATGAGCCGGCGCTCTTCCTCGATTCCATCGGCTTCGGTGAGGCTGTTCTCGTGTGGAAAGAGGCCCTCTTCCAGGCCGCTCACGAACACGCTGTGGAATTCAAGTCCCTTGGCCGAGTGCACCGTCATGAGCTGCAGGGCGCTCGAGCCGGCGTCGGCCTGATGCTCTCCCGCCTCGAGTGCGGCGTGCGCGAGAAAGGCCGTCAGCTCGTCCGGCTCGTCGATCTGCACCCCTTCGCCGGCCGGCTGCACGTCCCGCTCGGCGACGAACGCCGCGGCGGCATTCACCAGTTCCGCCAGGTTCTCGAGCCGCTCGGCGCCTTCGCGCTCCGACTGGTAGTGTTGCCTGAGGCCGCTCGCGTCCACCGCGTGGTCGATCACTTCGGCAAGCGCAAGCTCCCGGGTGGCTTCCCGCATGCGCTCCATCAGCCCGACGAAGGCGGGCACGCCTTTCATCTCCGTTCTCGACGCCGCCGCCTCGGATCTGAGCTTCGCCGCCGCCCACAAGCTCGCGCCGTGATCGCGCGCCAGCACCTGGAGCTGCTCGATGCTGCGTGCGCCGATGCCGCGCGCGGGAAAATTGACGATGCGCAGGAACGCGCCGTCGTCGTCCGGATTCGCGATCAGGCGCAGGTAGGCGAGCGCGTGCTTCACCTCCTGCCGCTCGAAGAAGCGCAATCCGCCGTAGACGCGGTACGGCACCCCGGCGCTGAAGAGCGCGTGCTCCAGCACCCGTGACTGCGCGTTGGAGCGGTAGAGCGCCGCCATCGCGTGCAGATCGACCCCGTTCGCGTTGAGCGCCTGCGCCTCATCGACGATGAACGAGGCCTCGTCGAGATCGGTGGCGGCCTCGTAGAGGCGCAGCGGCTCGCCCTTGCCTTCCGAGGTCCACAGGTTCTTGCCGAGCCGCTTGCGGTTGTGCCGGATCAGCGCGTTCGCCGCGTCCAGGATATGGCCGTGCGAGCGGTAATTCTGCTCGAGCCGGATCACGCGCTCGATGCGGAAATCGCACTGCAGATCCTGCATGTTGGCGGCCGATGCGCCGCGAAAGGCGTAGATCGACTGGTCGTCGTCGCCGACGGCGAAGACGACACTCTCGCCGGCCGGCCTGAAGAGAAAACTCTGTTCCGCTTGCCCGCCGGCATCGGATGGAGCGCTGCCTGCAGCAGCCGCCCCCCGCCCCGCCAGCAACTGCAGCCACCGGTACTGCAAGCGGTTGGTGTCCTGGAACTCGTCCACCAGGATGTGACGGAACCGGCTCGCGTAGTGCTCGCGCAGCGACGCGTTGCGCGACAGCAGCTCGTACGAGCGCAGCAGCAGCTCCGCGAAATCGACGACGCCCTCGCGCTGGCACTGCTCGTCGTATGCGGCATAGAACGCCTGCATGCGGCGCGTGAAATCGTCGTAGACCTCCGCTTCGCTCGCGCGCCTGCCCTCTTCCTTGTTGGCCGCAATGAACCACTGCGCCTGCCGCGGCGGGTAGCGCTCCTCGTCGATGTTGAGCGCCTTCATGAGGCGCTTGATGACGGCGAGCTGGTCCTGCGTATCGAGAATCTGGAACAGCTGCGGCAGTTCGGCATCGCGGTGATGCGCGCGCAGCAGGCGGTTGCACAGCCCGTGAAAGGTGCCGACCCACATGCCGCGCGTGTTGATCGGCAGCATCGCGGCGATACGGGTCAGCATCTCCTTCGCCGCCTTGTTGGTGAACGTGACCGCGATGAGGCCCTGCGGGCTCACCTGCCCGGTCTGGATCAGCCATGCGATCCGGGTGGTGAGGACGCGGGTCTTGCCGCTGCCGGCGCCGGCGAGCACCAGCGCGGATTGATGGGGAAGCGTTACGGCCTCGAGCTGCTGTTCGTTCAGCCCGGCGAGAAAAGTTGCGGACATTCGTTCGGCCCTGATTCAGCCGAAATTATAAGGCACGCTGTACGCGCGTCCGACCGGATTTGTTGTGAAGGCGTGAGCGGCGTTGTTTCAACGCGCCACACGCGCTGCGCCGAATCCTTCAGCTTTCAACCGGGCGGCAAGCGACTGCGCATCCCGCGGTTCGGCCAGACCGCCGCTGTGCAATCGATATTCTTCGTTCCCGTACGAGTCCCGCAGCGTTTCGATTTCCGCCGGAAAACCGGCCGTGCGCAATTTCACGCGGCCTTGCTCCGCCAGATTGTGATCGCGCGTCGCCAGCACCTCCACCGCGTGCCGCGCGCGCGCTCTCGTTGCACCGCTGCCGGCGCGAATCTCCGTTTCCTGAACCCACTGGTTCAGCAGCTCCTTGGGCACCGGCGCAATCGGCAGCGGATTCGCGTTGCGCGGGGCGATGAAAAACGACAGCGGTTCCTGCATGGTGTATTGCTGAGCGCCATGCTCCACCGTGACTCTGCCGTCCACGAGACACACGATGTCGCGCTCGGGCTCCGACTTGCCCCACACGTCGGTCCCGCGTATGCCCGCGGTCACGGCGGAAATTCTCACTCTCACGTCGCGCTCGCCGCGCTGCTTGCCGAAGACCGCGGTCGTGAAGCGGAAAGCGCCGCGCGCCATTTCCAGCACGGCATTGACTGCGGGTTGCCCTCCGGGTCCTTTACGTTCGAGCAGTTCATCCACTGCCAGCGTGGCATTCTCTCCCAGTTTGACCGCGCTTCCTTCGGCCATCCGCAGCAGGACGCGTGCGGCCGCTCCCGTATGCACCTTGTCCTTGCCGCGCAAGACCACACCGGGTTGGAGCGGCTCGCGCGCGCTCCCGCGCTCGATCCACGCCGGACTCACCACGCTTTCGACCACCAGCGTCTGCGCATGGACACCGGCAAATGCGACCAACGTGAAGAGCAACGCGGATGCGAGACGGGTGAACAACGCCCTCTGCCCACGCCGCGGTTTGCAGGTAAGTGCGCGGGATGCAGTTATAATTTTCTCTTTTTGCGGCCGCACCATGCAGCAGCGCTACAACCCTCAGGTGATCGAACGGGACGCCCAGCACTACTGGGAGGAGAAGGACTCGTTTCGAGCCCGCGAGGTGCCGGGCGAGCCGAAGTACTACTGCCTTTCGATGTTCCCTTACCCCTCCGGCAAGCTGCATATGGGGCACGTCAGAAACTATACCATAGGCGACGTGCTCGCCCGGTATCACCGCATGAAGGGCTGCAACGTGCTGCAGCCCATGGGCTGGGATGCATTCGGGCTGCCCGCCGAGAACGCCGCGATGGCGAACGGTGTTCCTCCTGCGAAGTGGACCTACGACAACATCGCCTACATGAAGCGGCAGTTGCAGTCGCTGGGCTTCGCGATCGACTGGGGCCGCGAGCTTGCGACCTGCCGCCCTGATTATTACCGCTGGAACCAGTGGCTGTTCCTGCGCATGCTCGAGCGCGGGCTCGTGTACAAGAAGAGCGGAACGGTGAACTGGGATCCGGTCGACCAGACGGTGCTTGCCAACGAGCAGGTGATCGACGGCCGGGGCTGGCGGACCGGCGCACTCGTCGAAAAGCGCGAAATTCCCATGTACTACATGGCGATCACGCGCTACGCCGATGAGCTGCTCGCCGCGCTCGATGGACTGCCGGGGTGGCCCGAGCGCGTGCGCACCATGCAGGCCAACTGGATCGGCAAGAGCTACGGCGTGCGCTTTGCATTTACTTATGACTTGACCCAACCGGACAACCGTTCTCACCTTCCCCCTCGGGGGGAAGGCCGGGATGAGGATGGGACTCGTGGAAAGGAGAAACTCCGGGTCTACACCACCCGCGCCGACACCATCATGGGCGTCACGTTCGTCGCCGTGGCGGCGGAGCACCCGCTCGCGGCCTACGCCGCCGCGCGTGACAAGGGACTCGCGGCATTTGTCGAGGCGTGCAAGCGTGGCCCGGTGATGGAGGCCGATCTCGCCACCGCCGAGAAGAAGGGCATGGCGACCGGCCTGCACGTCACGCATCCTTTGACCGGCGAGCAGATCGAAGTGTGGGTCGGCAACTATGTCCTGATGAGCTACGGCGAAGGCGCCGTCATGGGCGTACCGGCACACGATCAGCGCGATTTCGAATTCGCAACCCAGCACGGGCTTCCGATCAAGCCGGTGATCCGGCCCGTCGATGGGCAACTCGAACTGCCGCTCAACGCGGCCTACGTCGAGCATGGCCTGTGCATCAATTCCGGCCGCTACGACGGGCTCGATTACCAGCAGTCGGTGGATGCGATCGCCGCCGATCTCAAGGCGCGCGGGCTGGGCGACAAGCAGGTGCTCTATCGACTGCGCGACTGGGGCATTTCGCGCCAGCGCTACTGGGGCTGCCCGATCCCCATTGTTCATTGCGCGGCATGCGGCGACGTTCCGGTCCCCGACGATCAATTGCCGGTGGTGCTGCCGGAGGATTGCGTGCCCGACGGCACCGGCAACCCGCTCGCGAAACGCCCCGACTTCGTGAACTGCGCCTGTCCGCGGTGCGGCAAGCCGGCGCGGCGCGAGACGGACACCATGGACACGTTCGTCGACTCGTCCTGGTACTACATTCGCTATGCCTGCCCCGACCAGCACCGGGCGATGGTGGACGAGCGCGTCCAGTACTGGCTGCCGGTCGACCAGTACATCGGCGGCATCGAGCACGCCATCCTGCACCTGCTGTATTCGCGCTTCTGGACCAAGGTCATGCGCGATCTCAACCTGGTGAAGATGGACGAGCCGTTCACCCGCCTGCTGACGCAGGGGATGGTGCTGAACGAGATCTTCTACCGGCGCGGTGACAGCGGGCGCATCGCGTATTTCAATCCCGCCGATGTGGAACTCAACGTCGACGACAAGGGTGCGCGGGTCGGCGCGACGCTGAAGACCGACGGCGGCCCGGTGGAATCGGGCGGCATCGGCACGATGTCGAAGTCGAAGAACAACGGCGTGGATCCGCAGGAACTCATCGACCACTACGGCGCCGACATCGCGCGCTTTTTCATGATGTTCACTTCCCCGCCCGAGCAGACGCTGGAATGGTCGGACAGCGGCGTGGAGGGTGCTGCGCGTTTCCTGCGCCGGCTGTGGACGTTCGCTTACGATCACGGCCGGCAGACCGGCGAAGGCGACCGCATTTCCGGACCGCTTCCTCCCGCGCTTGCCGCCGCGCGCCGCGACGTGCATGCCGCGCTCAAACAGGCAGGCTATGATATGGCCCGCCATCAATTCAACACTGTGGCCTCCGCCGCGATGAAGATGCTGAATGCGCTCGAATCGGTCGCCCGCGCGGATGCCGCCCCGGAACTGGTGCGCGCCGTCACGCGGGAGGGGCTCTCGCTGTTGCTGCGGGCCCTCTCGCCGATCACGCCGCACGTGGCGCACCATCTGTGGCGCGAGCTGAAGTTCGGAGACGACATCCTGCACGCACCCTGGCCGGAGCCGGACGCGGCCGCGCTCATGGAAGAGGAAATCGATCTCGTGGTGCAGGTCAACGGCAAGCGCCGTGCCGATGCGCGGGTGCCGCGGGAAGCGGATAATGCGACCATCGAAAAAATAGTGCTCGCCCATCCGAACGTGCAGAAATTCGTCGCGGGACAAGCGGTGAAGAAGGTGATCGTCGTGCCGGGACGGCTGGTCAACGTGGTCATATGACGGGCTCGCCTTGACACTCCTGCGCCGCTCATCGCTGCTCGCCCTGATGGCCGCGCTGCTCCTGCTCTCCTCGTGCGGCTTTCGCCTGCGCACCGAGGCGACCCTGCCGTTCGAGAGCATCTACGTGCAGGGCGCAGCGACGTCGCCGTTCACCATAAATCTCAAGCGCTCCATCACGTCGGGCACCAAAGCGCGCCTTGCTGACAGGCCGCAGGAGGCGCAGGTGGTGCTGCAGATCATGAGCGAGCGTCAGGACAAGGAAATCCTGGCGCTTTCGGGCGGCGGCCGCGTGCGCGAGTACTACCTGCGCTATTACGTGACCTATCGCCTGACCGACCCCAAGCTCGTGACCGAGTACATCGCACCCACCGAGATCGTTCTGCGCCGGGAGCTCACTTACAGCGACGCCGAAGCCCTGGCGAAGGAATCCGAAGAGATGCTGTTGTTCCGCGACATGCAGGCGGACGCCGCGCGTCAGCTTCTGTTCCGGCTTCAGGTGGTCAAGCTCGACGTGAAATCCTGAACGCCGTATGAAAATAACGACCGAACAACTGCCGCAGCATCTCGCCCAGGGACTGAAGCCGCTTTACACGGTTTTCGGCAATGAAACGCTGCTTGCGCTCGAAGCCGGCGACCGCATTCGGACGGCGGCCCGCGAGGCGGGCTACACCGAGCGCGTGGTGCTCACCGCCGACTCCGGTTTCAAGTGGCGCGAGCTGGCGGTGGCCGGAAGCGCCCAGTCCCTTTTTGCTTCGCGCAAGCTCCTCGACCTGCGCGTTCCCACGGGCAAGCCCGGCACGGAAGGCAGCACCGCGCTGCAGGCCTATTGCGGGGCGCTGCCGCCCGAAACCGTTACGCTGGTGCTGCTGCCCGAACTGGACTGGCGCGCGCAGAAAGCGGGCTGGTTCGAATCGCTGAGTCAGGCCGGCACAGTGGTCGAAGCGAAGCCGGTGCCGCGCAAAGCCCTGCCGCAATGGATTGCCGGCCGGCTCAAGGCGCAGGATCAGGAAGCGGATGCGGATGCGCTCGACTTCATGGCGAACCGCGTCGAAGGCAACCTCATGGCGGCCTACCAGGAAGTGCGCAAGCTCGCGCTGCTGTATCCCGCCGGACGCCTCGGTTACGAGCAGGTGCACGATGCTGTGCTCGATGTGGCGCGCTTTGACGTGTTCAACCTCGGCATCGCGATGCTCGAAGGCGACCCGTTGCGGCTCGTGCGCATGCTCGACGGGCTCAAGGGCGAGGGCGCGGCGCTGCCGCTCGTGTTGTGGGCGATGTGCGAGGAAATCCGCGCCATCGGAAAACTGATCGCCGGCACCGCGGCGGGCAGGCCGGCTTCCATGCTGTGGCGCGAAGCGCGGATATGGGCGCCCGCGCACCAGAATCTGATGCAGCAGAATCTCGGCCGCTACACGCTGGCGCAGGTGTCCGAGGCGTTGCGCCATGCCGCGACCATCGACCGCATCATCAAGGGCCTGGCGAAAGGCGATGCGTGGGACGAGCTGCTGCACCTTGCGCTCAGATTCGCCCGCGGCGGAGGCAACGTGGCTGCGAATCGCGGTAGAATGACCGCCGCGCGCGCAGCCGAGGCGAGCCGCAGCCAGCACGGTTTGTTCTAAGATCCGCCCGCGCCGATCCGGGCCCGGCGTTGCCGCCGCTGTTCCGCGCCGATGAGGTCACACGTGGACGTCCAGACTTACATGGTAGGCGTGGGCAGGCAGGCCCGCGCAGCATCACGGCTCATCGCCCGGGCCGACACCGGCACCAGGAACCGCGCGCTCGGCGTGATGGCAGAGGCCATCGTACGCGCGAGGCCGCAGCTCATGGAGGCGAACGCGCGGGACCTCGCGTCGGCGAAGAAACGGAAGCTCGACCCGGCGCTGATCGACCGGCTCACGGTGAGCGAGCGCACCATCGAAGCGATGGCCGACGGGCTCGCGCAGATCGCTGCGCTGCCCGATCCGATCGGTGAGATCATCGGGCTGAAATACCGTCCCTCGGGTATACAGGTCGGGCAGATGCGCGTGCCGCTCGGCGTGATCGGCATCATCTACGAGTCGCGTCCCAACGTGACCGCCGATGCCGCCGGCTTGTGCCTCAAGTCGGGAAACGCTGCGATCCTGCGCGGCGGTTCCGAGGCGATCCATTCCAACCAGGCCGTCGCCGCCTGCGTGCACGAAGGGCTCAGGGCAGCGGGGCTGCCCGAGTCGGCGGTACAGGTCATCGAAACCACCGACCGCGCGGCAGTGGGCGAACTGATCACCATGCAGGACTACGTGGACGTCATCGTGCCCCGTGGCGGGAAGGGGCTGATCGAGCGCCTGATGCGCGAATCGCGCATTTCGATGATCAAGCACCTGCACGGCGTATGCCATGTCTACATCGACGATCGCGCCGACCCCGACAAGGCGCTGCGCATCGCGGACAACGCGAAAACCCAGCGCCTCGGCACCTGCAACACGATGGAAACGCTGCTGGTGGCGCGCGCCATTGCGGAAAAAATCCTGCCGCCGCTCTGCCGCATCTATACGGAGAAGGGAATCGAGCTGCGCGGCGACGAAGCGGCGCGGCGCATCGTGCCGCAGATGAAAGCGGCGAACGAGGAGGATTGGTACACCGAGTACCTCGATGCCATATTGTCCGTGCGCGTCGTGGATGGGCTGGAGCAGGCGATCGACCATATCGCGACCTACGGGTCGCAACATACCGACGCCATCGTGACGGAGGACTGGACCCGCGCGCGACGCTTTCTCTCGGAAGTCGATTCGAGTTCCGTCATGGTGAACGCGTCCACGCGTTTCGCCGACGGCTACGAGTACGGTCTGGGCGCCGAAATCGGCATCTCGACCGACAAGCTGCACGCACGCGGGCCCGTCGGGCTGGAAGGCCTGACTTCTCTCAAGTACATCGTGCTGGGCGACGGCCAGATACGCACCTGACAACATCGGTGCCGTACTGCGCCGCAAGACGCACCCGTTTCCACCGCTTCCGCTGAACAGGTTGGCTCATGGCAGACACGATCGAGATCACCGTCCCGGATATCGGCGATTTCACCAACATTCCGGTCATCGACGTGCTGGTGAAGCCGGGAGACCGCGTGAACAAGGAGGATTCCCTCATCACGCTGGAGTCCGACAAGGCGACGATGGACGTGCCGGCACCGGCCGCGGGCGTCGTCAGGGCGCTGCAGGTCAAGGTCGGCGACAAGGTGTCCAAAGGGAGCGCCATCCTGACACTGGAGGCCAACGAAGGCGGCGCGCAGATGAAAGCGCCTGCGCCGTCTGCGCCGCCGGCGGCAAAGGCCCCGCCGGCGCAGCCCGCATCCCCGGCCCCTGCGTCGCCGCCTGCCGCAGGCGCCGCGGCCGCTGCCCGGGGAAAAACCGATATCGACGCGGAAGTGGTCGTACTCGGTGCCGGGCCCGGCGGCTACACGGCGGCGTTCCGCGCCGCGGATCTCGGCAAGAAAGTGGTGCTCATCGAGCGCTATCCCACGCTCGGGGGCGTGTGCCTCAACGTCGGCTGCATTCCTTCGAAAGCGCTGCTCCACGTTGCCAAGGTGATAACCGAAGCAGCCGACATGGCGCACGCGGGCGTCAGCTTCAGCGAACCCAAAATAGATCTCGCAAAGCTGCGCGACTGGAAAGGCGGCGTGGTGGGCAAGCTCACGCGCGGGCTCTCCGGTCTCGCGCGACAACGCAAGGTGCAGGTCGTGACCGGCAAGGGCGTGTTTGCGACGCCCCACTCGATCAAAGTCGAGACCGCCGAAGGGACGAAGACTGTCGGCTTCGACCATTGCATCATCGCCGCCGGGTCCAGCGCCGCGCGCATTCCGGGGTTTCCCTACGACGATCGCCGCGTCTTCGATTCGACCGGCGCACTGGAGCTGCCCGACATTCCGGAACGGC
>JBQTHU010000136.1:0-24756 GCA_052389535.1 Betaproteobacteria bacterium
GGCGACGATCAGGCGATCCCAGGTTTGAATCTGGACGGCAGCATTCAATACAGTCGTGTCTAAGGACTCATTACTTTATTGAACAGGGCTGCAATTTCAGCGTGTGGCAGCGGACGGCTTATGAGATAGCCTTGCAGTTCGTCGCATTTCAACAGCATGAGCAATCGCCGCTGTTCGGGCGTTTCAACCCCCTCCGCAATCACCTCGAGGTTCAGCGTGTGAGCGAGCGAAATGATGGTCGATACGATGGACATCCCGTCCGCGCTGTCGACCATGGTCGCAATGAAAGATCGATCGATCTTGAGGGCGTTGACCGGCAGCTTCGCGAGGTAACTGAGGGAGGAATAACCGGTGCCGAAATCATCGATGGCAATCCCGATCCCCAGTTCGCGCAGCGCATGCAACTTGGCGATATTGGTCTTGATGTTCTCCATGATCATGCTTTCGGTGATCTCGAGATCCAGACCGTGCGGCCCATCCCCCGCCTGCACAATAGCGTTCTGTATGAGCTGCACGAAGTTCGGCTGTTTCAACTGCACATTCGAGACATTCACGGCTATCCGCGGCGGCTGCAGTCCCTGGTCCAGCCACTGCCGGTAATCCGCCAGCGCTTTACGCACGACCCACTGGCCGACATCGAGGATCATTCCGGTTTCTTCGAGCAAGGGGATGAACTGGGCGGGGGGAACCAGCGTCTCCCCGTCATGCCAACGTATCAGGGCTTCCATGCTCGTCACCGAACCGGTGCGTAGATTGACCTTGGGTTGGTAATGCAGCACGAACTGTCTGTTCTCCAACGCACGGCGGAGTTTGTTCTCGATCAACAGGCTCTCCGCGACCGTGGCGCTCATCTCTGTCTGGTAGAACGCATAGTGCTCGGAGTGCTTCTTGGCCTTGTTGAGCGCGGCATCGGCGTTCCGCAATAGCGTTTCGGCGTCTCCTCCATCGGTCGGAAATAGGGCAATCCCCAACGTGAGCGAGGCGCCCAGTTCCTTGCCGTCGACCGGAACGGCTGCCGTGAGCGAATCATGCATGGGTCCTTCGAGCAAGCGCGCGACATCGGAGGGCTCTTTGATGTCGCGGATCACCCCTGCCAGGCAGTCAGCCGCAATGCGGGCTACGTTCTCGGAATCCGGCCAGACCGATTTCCATCGGGCTGCAATCTCGCAGAGCAAGGCGTCGCCCGTCTGGCGCCCGAAAGATTCGTTGACGAACCGAAGTCTTCTGATGTCGCCCAGGACCAGCGCTATTTTGTGCTCCTGCTGCCGCGCGATGTAGAGTTCCTGGCTCAAGCGATCGAGAAAGAGGGCGCGGTTGGGCAGACCGGTCAGTGGGTCGTAGTATGCGAGATAGGTGAGCTTCTCCTCCTTGCCCATGTATTCGAGAGCGAACGAGATATCGCCCGCGAGGTCGGTGAGTAGCTTGACCTCCTCGTCGGTGAAAAAGTCCGGCTCCTTTGCGAACATGGCGAGGCAGCCGACGACCGCACGCTGCTCGAAGAGGGGCAGCGCGATAAGAGAGCGGTAGCCAAGCCGCAACGCCTCCTCGCGTCGCCTGCCGCCTACTCCCTTTTGAAGCGAGATGTCGTTGTCAAACACCGGGCGAGCAGCGCGGAGCGCCCTCCCCAGCACGCCTTGACCGTCGGGAACATCGAGCCGCGCGGTTGCCTTGCCGCGCAAAAGTTCTTCCGTGCCTATGCCTGACCATGCCTCCGGAGTTACATCGAGCGTTTGCGAGTCGTATCGTCCGATCCAGGCAAGACCGAAATTGCCATGCTCTACGGCGATGCGGCAGGCTTCCTCGAAGAGTCTCTGGCGATCTCGAATGCGGACGATGGCCGAGTTGATGCCGCTTAGTACCGCATGGATGCGGCTCAGCCGGGCGAACTTTTCCTCTTGCGCTTTCTGCTCCGTGACATCGAGCGCTATGGTGCCCACCAGAGCAGTCTTGCCGTCTTCAGCGGGAATGGGAAAATGATGAGAAAGCCACCAATGTTCACCCTGATCGGGCGTGAATACTCGACGTACCGGCTGCCCCGTCTCCACCACTTCGCGGTGAACGGCCTTGAGCAGGGCGGCGGCGCGCTCGGGTGGCCACACCTCGCTGTGCGTGCGGCCTACTACATCCATTTCGCTCTTTCCGAAAGCGGATAGCCATCTGTCGTTGACGTAGGTATAGCGTCCTTCGGCATCCGCCACGGATGCGCGGCCGGGCAGATGCTGCATGAACGAACGGAACCTCTCTTCAGTTTCGCGCAGCGCGGCCTGCGCCATGCGATTCTGGATCCGCTCCCGGGCTTCCTGAAGCGCGCGGCTCACTGCCGGGACGAGCCGCTTCAGGCGGTCCTTCAGTATGTAATCCGTCGCGCCGAGCTTTATCGCTTCTACCGCCCGCTCCTCGCCCATCGTGCCGGACACAAAGATAAACGGCATGTCGGGAGCCTTGCTCCTGGTGATCGCGAGCGCTTCAGCGCCGCTGAAGCCCGGCAGCGAGTAATCGCAGAGTATCAGATCGGGGGAAAACTCCAGCAGCGCGTCTTCCAGTTGCGAACCCGTCTCAACTCTCAGGCAATCCACCTCGATGCCGGACCGTTTGATCTCGTGCAGTATGAGCTCGCAATCGAGCGGCGAGTCTTCGACTAGAAGGATACGGATGGGAGTTTGCGCGAAGGCCATTAATTAATTAATGGTCGCGCGCCGGGCGGCCGAAAGAAACAAAGCTCCACCGCCCGCCTTGCAGCACGCCATTACCGCAATCGGGGACCCTATGCATTTATGATTCGTCAGGCGTTCGACCCCCCCGCTCGCAGGGCTCCACGGCTGTTTCGGCTGTTGATCATCACGATAATAAAGTCTTTCCGCGAGCGCGCGCAAGAACAGAGTGCATGAAGTGGCGTGCTTTTGGCGGGGGGCACACGGCATGCGGGCAGCATTAAGCGTTCACGCAGAATGCCGCGCAAATCCCGAATAGTTCTGATTGTTGCGTGCTATATTTGGCATATGCTGGCGCGTCGAGCAAGAGTAAGGCGCGTGATAAGTGCAAAGATAACAATGAGAATAATGGATGGATAATCCGTTCCACGAAGCCATGTGGAAAGGGAAAAGGAGGGCGCATGGTATGTCGCGCCGCATTTTCCCGCGCCTCGCGAACCTCCAACGCCTGCTGCTCGTCGCGGTTTTATGCATCCTGGGCGGCCCTGCGCGGTCAGCGCCGGACGTCACCGCGGAAGAAGTAAAGGCAGCGTTCCTGTATCAAATCGCACGCTACGTGGAATGGCCCAGCGGCGCCTTTCCGCGCGCCGATACCCCGGTCACGATAGCGGTGCTGGGTGCCGAACCGCTTGCGGCCGAGCTGTCGCGAGTGGTCATGGGGCGCACGGCGCACGACCGCCCGATCGTGGTGCAGCGGCTGAAGGATTTCGGCTCCCTCACCGGCATGCACATGGTATTCATCGGTCGCGACCACAGAGCGCACCTGCCCGAACTGGCGCCCAGAGCGCGCGAGCGCGGTGTCCTTGTCGTGACTGAGTGGGAAAGCGCATTGTCGACCGGCGGGATGGTGAACTTCGTCATCGTGGGGGGGCGGGTGCGCTTTGAGGTCGCGCTGGACACGACTCTGCGCAGCGGCATCAAGTTGAGTTCGCGTCTGCTCTCGGTGGCGCAGCAGGTTCATCTGGGTGGGTACTGATGCTGGAGACGATTGGCCGCTCGATACGCTACAAGCTGATCATGGTGGTGCTGGCGGCGAGCACCTCGGCGCTGCTGGTGGCCGGGACGGCGATGGTAATCTACGATCTGCGTGCCTACCAGGGCTCATGGTTGACGGACCTCACCACCCAGGCGGAGATTCTGGGGCGGGCGAGCGCGCCGGCGCTGGTGTTCAACGATCCGAAGTCGGCGCGCGAGTATCTGGCGCTGCTCAAGGCGCGGCCGGAGGTTGCGGCTGCGGCGATCTACAACGCCAAGGGCAGGCTTTTTGCGAGCTACGAGCGCTCGGGGGCGAACTCCGCGGCCATTCCGACGCTGCCGGAGTTCGAGGGGGCGCGGGTGACGGGGAACGTGATCTTGTTTTACAGGCGCATTGTCGAGAACAACGAGATTCTGGGCACCGTCTACCTGCGCGGGGACTATGCGCTGCTCGGGCGGCTTGCCGACTATCTGGGAATACTGGGCGCGGTGCTGGGGTTGAGCCTGCTGGTTGCGTTTTTGATGTCGACGTGGCTGCAGACTGCGGTGACCAAGCCGATCCTGCAGATCTCGGAGGTGGCGCGGCAGGTGATGGAGAAGCGGGATTTTTCGCTGCGCGTTCGCAAGAGCACCGAGGACGAGATCGGCTATCTGGTGGATGCGATCAACGACATGCTGGCCGAGGTCGGGCGGCGCCAGGAGGCGCTGGAGGCCTCCAACCTCACGCTGGGGCGGGAGATGGCGGAACGCTCGCGAGTGGAGGATCAGCTTCGCGAGCTCAACATCGAGCTCGAGCGCCGGGTGGACGCCCGCACCGCGCAGCTGGAGGCGGCGAACAAGGAGCTGGAGAGCTTCAGCTACTCGGTCTCGCACGACCTGCGCGCGCCGGTGCGCGCGATCATCGGCTTCTCCCGCATTCTCTCCGAGGAGCATATCGAGCAGCTCGAAGCCGAGGCCCGGCGCCTGCTCGGCATCGTGCAGAGCGAGGCGCACCGCATGGGTGCGCTGATCGACGACCTGCTCGCTTTCTCGCGCATGGGGCGCCAGGCGATCCAGGCGGTGGATATCGACATGACGCATCTGGCGCGTAGCACCTATGAGGGGCTGGGGGCACAGCATCCCGCGGATAAGGTCCAGTTTCAACTGGGGGCGCTGCCGCGTGCGCGGGGCGATCGCAGCCTGCTCGGGCAGGTGTGGGTGAACCTGCTCGCCAATGCGCTCAAGTTCAGCTCCAAGCAGGCGATGCCGCGCATCGAGGTGAGCGCGATCAGCGACGAGACCGAGCACGTCTACTTCGTGCGGGACAACGGCGTGGGTTTCGATCCGCGCTATCAGTCCACGCTCTACGGGGTGTTCCAGCGGCTGCACGATGCGAGCGATTTCCCCGGGACCGGCGTGGGCTTGGCGCTGGTGCAGCGCATCGTGACCCGCCATGGCGGGCGGGTGTGGGCGGACAGCAAACCCAACGAGGGAGCCACGTTCTACTTTACGTTGCCCAAGGAGCGCGCCGATGGAGCCAACGGAGCAGGTTGAAATTCTCCTGGTGGAGGACAACCCCCTGGACGCGGAGCTCACCATCCGCGCCCTCAAGAAGGGCGGCCTCGCCAACAAGCTGTTATGGCTGAGGGATGGCGAGCAGGCGCTCGACTACCTCTTTCGCCGCGGCGCCTATGCCGACCGCGCCGATGTCTTTCCCCGGCTGGTGCTCCTCGATCTCAAGATGCCCCGTGTCGACGGCATCGAAGTACTCAGAGCAATCAAGCAGGACGAGCGTACCCGCCGGGTTCCAGTGGTAATCACCACGTCGTCCCAGGAAGAGCGGGACGTCGCGCAGAGCTACGATCTCGGCGCCAACAGCTACGTCGTCAAGCCGGTCGATTTCAGCGCATTCGCGGATCTAGCCCGTCAGGCGGGTTTCTACTGGCTCGCGATCAACCGCGCGCCCTTCTAGGAGCAGCCGACCCATGTCTTTCTATCGCGCTAGAAACCTCAAACTAAAAAGGGCACTGGCAGCGCTGGCGATTACCTGGCCTTTCGTCTGCGCGGCGCAGTCGACCGAGAGATCATTGGCCGATCTATCGCTCGAGGAACTGTCACAGATCGAAGTCACTTCAGTATTCCGGCGGGCGACACCGTTGTCTGATGCGCCCGCCTCGATCTATGTGATCTCCCGAGAAGACATCCACCGCTCGGGCGTCAACACCCTTACCGAAGCGCTCCGCCTCGCACCCAATCTTCAGGTCGCGCGGATAACCTCTACTCGCTATGCCATCAGCGCCCGCGGGTTCAACAATGCGATAGGCAACAAACTGCTGGTGCTGATAGACGGCAGAACAATATACACCCCGCTTTTCTCCGGCGTGTTCTGGGACCAGCAGGACGTCATGCTGGAAGACGTCGAGCGCATCGAGGTCATCAGCGGCCCCGGCGCAACGCTATGGGGCGTCAATGCCGTGAACGGCGTTATCAACATCATCACGCGCCATTCACGGGATACCCAGGGCGCGCTCGCTACGGTAGGCGGCGGCAATCGCGAGCAGGCGGCGGCGGTGCGTTATGGCGGCAAGTTCGGGAGCAATGGCCATTTCCGCATCTATGGAAAGAAGTTCGAACTGCAGAATAGCACTCGCGCCAACGGCACTTCAGTGCCCGATGGCTGGGAGAACGGGCAAGTCGGGTTCCGCACCGATTGGAGCGGTTTAGCGAACGCGTTCACGGTTCAGGGCGATGCCTATAGCGGCAAATCGGAGGTCGGCTTCGTTCCCGGCTTAGTGATCCCGCCGATCAGCGTCTCGGGCGCCAATATCCTGGCGCGGTGGAAACGCACGCTGAGTAATGGCTCGGATATACACGTGCAAGCCTACTACGACCACAGCAAGCGCGACGACCCGCTTTTCTTTCGCCCCGAGCAGGACATTTTCGATATCGAGTTTCAGCACGGCATTCCTTTCGACCGGCACAAGGTGGTATGGGGGGCCGGTTACCGCCATGCCCGGGACGACGTTGGGCCGGGGCTCGTGTTTTCGGCCTTCATCCCGCGCAGTCGCAGCCTGGACTGGACGAGTATTTTTGTTCAGGACGAGATCAGGCTCACCGACACGCTGCTCGTCACGCCCGGCATTCGGGTCGAGCACAATGACTATACGGGATGGGAATACCTTCCCAGCGCACGATTGGCGTGGAAGCCCTCTTCGGCTCATCTCTTCTGGAGCGCCTTTAGTCGCGCGGTGCGCGCGCCGTCGCGCTTCGATCGCGACATCGTGAATCCGCCCCGGCCGCCGTTTGCCATACAGGGGGGGCCAAACTTCGTTTCCGAAGTGGCAAACGTCTACGAGGCTGGCTATCGTGGGCAGCCAACGCGCCAGCTTGCCTACTCCATCACTGCGTTCAGGCACGAGTGGAAAAGACTGCGCAGTGCAACTTCACCGCCGCTTCCGCTTTTTCTCGTCAACAATGTTGAAGGGTTCATTAACGGCATCGAGGCCTGGGCTACGTACCAGCCTTTGCCGTGGTGGCGTCTGGAGGGCGGCTACACATCGCTGCGCGAGCATCTGGGCGTGACACCGGGCGTCAATGACCCGGTTGGCCCGCGCAATGCCACGCTTGCGAATGACCCCGATCATCAGTGGATGCTGCGCTCGTCGTTCGACCTTCCCGGGCGCCAAGAACTCGACTTCATGGTGCGTCGCGTTGCCTCGCTGCCTCTCCAGTCCGTGCCCGGATATACCGCATTCGACGCAAGGTGGGGCTGGAAAGTAAGCCGACAGGTCGAGGTTTCCGTAGCGCTGCAGAACCTGTTCGATCGCCAGCACGCGGAGTTCGGGGCAGCTCCCGGACGCAGTGAATTTGAACGCGCCTTGTTCCTGAAATTGGTGTGGCGCGAATGATGACCGGGCGTTTTACCCGCGGAAGTCCTCTTTGCTCAATTCAATCGGCGTGCCATGGGGCGTGCGCAGCGCAGCGCGATGCCAGGCCGCATAGTGCTGTGTCAATGCTTGCATTGTTGTGACACCTTTTTCGGCGACGATGCGCTCCAGCGTCGCGAGCCAGTGGCGGTAATAAGTCTCTCCGGTATCGGGATCGCCCGCGGCCCGCGCTTTCTTGATCTCGTCGCCCAGCGTCGCGGCCCACTCGCTCCACGCGAACACGCCCTTCTCGTGCAGTGCGAGCGCCATGGCGAAAGCGTGGGCTTCCCACGGTGCGCGGAACACCGGGCCGTCGGCATCGCGCGGAACGCCCGGCACGGCGTCGGCTGCGTTCCGTGCCGCCTTCGGGTCTACCGCGAGCGGCTCGTCAGGCATGCTCCAAATAGGTTTCGAAGGCGTCGATGGAAACCTTTACCGTCGGGTCTGCATCCGGGCCCCACAATTCACGCGAGTCGAAGCGCACCGTGTAAAGCCACTGCGGCTCTTCACCCTTGCCGGCGACGATGGCATCGGGAAACACGTGCGCGCCATGAATGCGCTCGACGACGCCGACGTGGCCGCGCACGTAACGCGGCAGCCGGGTGTGCGATTTGGGATGCATGTTGATCGCACGCACGCGCTCGCCGGTCTTGAATCGTGCGGGCGCGGCGGGCGTGCGTCCGAACGAGCCGCGCCGGCTTACGCGCTCGACATCCGCCGCTGAGAATTTCTTCTTGCCTTTCGCGTCGGCAGTGCGCAGTGCGTGCCCCGCCTCGAGTTCGTCGGCGCCGATGAGCCCGCGCCGCACGATGAGGTCGGCGGTGCGGAAATACCATCGGCGGTAGTACGAGCTGGAGAGGTAGACCTGCGGCGGCAGCACCTCGATGCCGTAGCGACCGATGTCGATGTTCCAGTGACCGAGCGCCGCCATGGCGCGGGTCATCGCCATCACGCGGCCTTCCCAGCGCGCATGAAAAACCGGCTCGTTCGGCTCGGGTTCGACTTTCCCGAAGCCATCCATGCCGCCCATGTCGTGGACGCCGTTCATCCTGCTGCTCCATCGGGGCGCTGCGGCAGGCCGGTTCCCACCATGCTGTCGCGGGTGATGAGGGTGGCGAGCTTTGATTCGTCCCAGCCCTCCGTTCCGCCAGGGCGCATGGGGACGACGAGGAAGCGCGTTTCCGCCGTCGAGTCCCAGACGCGGATCTCGGTATCGGCGGGGAGCGTTACGCCGAAATCAGCGAGCACCGCGCGCGGCTCCTTCACGGCGCGCGAGCGGTAGGCAAACGACTTGTACCAGACGGGGGGAAGGCCCAGCACGTCCCACGGGTAGCAGGAGCACAGCGTGCAGACGACGAGGTTGTGCACGCGCGGGGTGTTTTCGACTGCCACCAGGTGATCGCCCACGCGGCCGACCTCGGCGAGCGCGCTGATCGCCTGAGTCGCATCTTCGAGGAGCACCTTGCGAAATCCGGGATCGCGCCACGCCCTGGCGACGACCCGCGCGCCGATGTGCGGGCCGATCTTCGTTTCGTACAGCTCGACGATGCGGTCGAGCGCGGCGGGATCGACGTAGCCCTTCTCGACGAGGACCGTTTCGAGCGCGCGCACGCGCAGGTCCATTTCGGAGAGTTCCGAGCCTTCGTGGTGTTCGTGATCGTGTGCAGCCATGAGGCAATATACCATTGCGGCTGGGAACGAAGGAACGGAGCATCGATGCGCAGCGCTTTTTTCGCAGACGGCACAGGGGGATGAACACGGCTTTACTGCTCGCGGCATCGAGCGCCATGTGCTTCGGGGCCGCAGTGGTCACTTCGCGCTTCGGCTTGCGCGTGCTCGACGCGCGCGCCGGCGCCGCCATCAGCATACCGACCGCGACGGTGCTGCTCATTGCCGTGGCGCCGTTCACCATCGATGTCACCGCCGCGAGCGTGCAGGCGATGCTGATCTTTGCCGCGGTAGGGCTGATGTTTCCCGCGCTGGTGACGCTGCTCACGTTCCAGTCTAACCACCATCTCGGCCCGGTGGTGACGAGCAGCGTGTCGAGCACCGCGCCGCTGTTTGCCTTGCCCGCCGCCGCCCTGCTGCTTGGCGAAGAGATTACGCCCAACGCCTCGATCGCATCGATCGGTATTGCAGCGGGCGTGTGGGTGCTGTTCAGCAAGCGTACGGAAGTCGCGCACCACGCGCCGAAGTGGGCGCTGCTGTTGCCGGTATCGGGCGCGCTGCTCCGCGGCCTGGCGCAGGCGCTCGCCAAGGCCGGCCTCCTGCTGTGGCCGAACCCGTTCGCTGCGAGCCTCATCGGCTATCTCGTCTCCTCGGTGGGCGTGATTGCCGTCGATCGCACCGGTCGCGCGCAGGAGAAACGCTGGACGTCCACCGCCGCAGGCTGGTTCATCCTGACCGGAATGCTGAACGGCGCGGCGGTGCTGCTGATGTACGGCGCGTTGCGCGGCGCACCGGTGTCGTATGTCGCGCCGATCATCGCGACCTACCCGCTGGTGACGGTGCTGCTCAGCGCCGTCGTGTTCAGGGACGAGGGGATCGACCGCAGGGTGCTCGCCGGATCGGTCATCGTCATCGCGAGCGTCGTTTACCTCGTTTTCTGAACGCGGTCTGGATATCGCGTAACATCGGCAAGGCTCCACATCTTTCCGGACCGGTCGCGATGGAAGAAGTCACCAGGCTGCTGGCGCAACACGGATTGGCGGTCGTGTTCGCGAACGTCCTGCTGACGCAGTCGGGCGTGCCGTTTCCGGCTGTCCCCATGCTGGTCATCGCCGGCGCGTTCGTCGCCGAAGGGCAGATCGCCTGGGTATCGCTCATTGCCGTTACCGTGGCGGCGTCTCTCATCGGCGACTCGCTGTGGTACGCGGCCGGCCGGCGTTACGGCAACCGCATTCTCAGGACGTTGTGCCGCATCGCCATCGAACCGGATTCCTGCGTCAAGCAGACCGAGAACATCTTCGACAAATGGGGCGCGCCGTCGCTGATGGTCGCGAAGTACGTGCCGGGTTTCGCGACGATCGCGCCGCCGCTCGCAGGCATGATGCGTCTCGGCCTGCCGCTGTTCCTGTTGTACAGCGCGGTGGCGGCGCTGCTGTGGGCGGGTCTTCCGATCGTCCTGGGCTTCGTTTTTCATACGGAAGTGACGTGGGTGCTGGGGTGGCTCGAAAGCATGGGCGCCGGTGCGGTCGCGCTGATCGCGAGCATCGTGTTTCTTTACGTCAGCGCGAAGATTCTCGAACGCTACCTGCTGATCCGGCTGCTGCGCACGGTTCGAATCAGCGTTCCCGAGTTGCGCGCGCTGATGGCGAAGCCGGAGCGACCCGTCATCCTCGATGTACGCTCGGCTGCCGCGCGACGCATGGAGCCGCGACGCCTGCCGGGCGCGATCGCGGTGGACATGGCGGAACCGCGGCGCGCACTGGTCGCGGTTGCGCCCGATCGCGAGGTCATCGTCTACTGCAGTTGACCGAACGAGGCGAGCGCGGCGCGTGTCGCCCGCCTGCTGATCGACAGCGGATACCGGCGCGTGCGGCCGCTGGAGGGCGGCCTCGAAGCTTGGATCGACGCAGGAGGAGACGTGGAGTAACGAAAACCGCAAAACCGGGGACAGACCACGTTTTTCTTGCATTCGAGCCTACGAACGTACTCAACGCGTGCGCGAGAAAAAACGTGGTCTGTCCCCGGTTTTGATGCCTGTCGCAGCAATGGGATGCTGCAAGCGCAACGGGTTATAGTTGTTAACGTCATGCCGGCTTTTCGGGAAAGATGAACGATTCCCGCGACTGGATACAGCACGAGGTCGAAGACGGCGCGGACGTCCTCTATCTGAGCGGCGTCTGGCGCTTGTCCAATCTCGGCCCGATCACGCAGGCGTTGCAAAACCTGGGTCTTGCGCCGCGTGGCCGTTACGTGATCGACGGCAGCCGGCTCGAGGCGCTCGATACCGCAGCCGGATTCATGCTGTTTCGCCATCTCGCGGACACGGGCTGCACCGAGCCCATGCTGAGCGAGCGCAGCTTCGATCCGAAGCACGAGCGCCTGCTCGCGCTGGTGCGCGAACGCATGGAATGCCCGCCGGCGCGGGTGCGATCGACGCATCCGGGGCTGGTGCGGCACGTGGGCGCCGCGGCGCTCGAAGTGTGGCGCATCCTGAAGGCGCACAACGCGTTCGTCGGCGCGGTGGCGCTGGAACTCCTGGCATTGCTCAGGCGGCCGCGGCTATTCCGCCTCAAGGAAACCGTGTCGCAGTTCGAGACCATCTGTCTCGATGCGATACCCATCGTCGCGCTGATCACGTTTCTGATCGGCGTGGTCTTTACCTATCTCCTCGGGCTGCAGGCGCAACGCTATGGCGCCAACATTTTCGTGGTGGACGGCGTGGCGCTCGCGGTGTGCCGCGAGCTGTCGCCGCTGCTCGTCGCGGTGGTCGTCGCAGGCCGTTCGGGCGCGGCGTTCACGGCGCAGATCGGAACGATGAAAGTGCAGGAGGAGATCGACGCCATCAGCACGCTCGGGCTCTCTCCGATCCAGGTTCTGGTGGTGCCGCGCCTCTTCGCGATCATGATCGCGCTGCCGCTGCTCGTATTCGTGGGCGATCTCGCGGGCATCGCGGGCGGCATGCTGATCGGCGCCTGGCAGCTCGACATTTTCGCGGCCACCTTTCTCGACCGGCTGCACAGCGTGCTGCCCCTGAGCGCGCCGGTGGTCGGCCTGGTGAAGGCGCCGGTATTCGCGGCCTTCATCGCCCTCATCGCCTGCCGCATGGGGCTGCTGGTCGCGCGCGACGCCCGCAGCGTGGGCATCAACACCACTTCCACCGTGGTGCAAAGCATCGTGTGGGTGATCGTGCTCGACGCCGTCTTCGCCGTCGTGTTCCAGCAACTGGAGATCTGACCGCCGTGGCGAAATCGCAGCCTGCCGCACGAAACGGAAACGCCATACTCGAAGTCGATTCGGTGGTGACGCGCTTCGGCCGGGACGTGGTGCACGACGGGGTGAGCTTCGCCGTCGAGCGCGGCGAAGTGGTGGCCCTGATCGGCGGCAGCGGCACCGGCAAGTCGGTGCTGGTGAAGGAGGTCATCGGCCTGCTGCGGCCCGCATCGGGAACGATCCGGCTGCTCGATACCGATGTATGGAATAGCGACCGGGAGACGCTCAACGCGCTGCGCCGGCGCTTCGGCATGCTGTTTCAGGACGGCGCGCTGTTCTCTTCGCTGACGGTCGCGGAGAACATCGCCGTGCCTTTTCGCGAGCACACCGAGCTGCCTGTCGAGCTGATCCCCGCGCTGGTCGGGTTCAAGCTCTCGCTCGTGGGGTTGGCGCCGGTAACCGGCACGAAAATGCCTGCCGAACTCTCTGGCGGCATGCGCAAGCGGGTGGCGCTCGCGCGGGCGCTGGCGCTGGAGCCCGAGATCGTGTTTCTCGACGAGCCGACCTCGGGCCTCGATCCCATCAGCGCCCGCGCGTTCGACGGCATGGTGCGGGTGCTGAGCGACAGCCTCGGACTCACCGTCTTCATCGTCACCCACGATCTCGACACGCTGCTCTCGATCATCGACCGCGTGATCGTGCTTGCGGCGGGCAGAGTCATCGCGGATGGACGCGTGGATCAGGTCATGAGAATGGACGAGCCGTGGATACGTGATTATTTTTCCGCGCGGTCGCCCGCGCAGGAGAGAGCCTGATGGAACCCGAAGCCAAGTACACCATAGTGGGAACCGCCGTGCTGGTGCTGATTGCGCTGCTCGTCGGCGCCATCGTCTGGTTGAAGAGCACGGAAGGGCAGCGCGACGACGTGCCCTACAAGATCTATTTCGCGCGGCAGTCGCTGGAGGGCCTGCAGATCCGCAGCGACGTGAAGATGCAGGGCATCCGCGTGGGCTCGGTCACCGGGTTTCGCATCTCGCCGCGCCGGCGCGGCTCGGTGGAGGTGACCATCCGGGTCGATGGCTCGACGCCCGTTCTCGAGGGCACCCGCGCCACGGTCGAGCGTCACCTGCTGACCGGCATCGCGAGCATCCTGCTGACCAACACCAATGACGACGCTCCGAGGCTCACCGAAACACCACCGAACGAGCCGTATCCGGTGATCGCGGAAGGCGAGTCGGAGTACAAGCTGTCCGAATCGGCGGCGCACATGGCGCAGCGCGCGGACGAGACCATGCGACGCATCAACCGGCTGCTCTCGGACGAGAACCAGGCGGCCCTGAGCGCGATACTCGCCAACCTGAAAACCATTTCCGCCAACGTCGATCGGACGCTGTCGGGTCTGGATCGAACCATGGCCGGCCTCGACCGGGCGGTCGTTGCCGTGGGCGGCGCCGCAGAGGAAGTGCGCAGAACGAGCGCCGCCATCGCGGCGGATGCGCAAAAGCTTGCTACGCGCTATGACGCGCTGGGAGAGACCTCCACCGTTGCCGTGCGCGACGTGTCCGCTGCGATACGCGACATGGGCGCCGACGTCGCGCGCCTCTCGAACCGCATGGATGCCTTGCTCGCGGACAGCAACGTCGAACTGCGATTGACCGCGCAGGAGCTGCGTGCAACGGCGGATTCGCTCGGCAGCGCGGCGCGCCAGTTCAGCAATCCCGGAAGAGCGCTGTTCGGTCCAGGCAAAGGCACGCTCGGTCCCGGGGAGGCGGCGCGATGATGCCGGCTGCCCGACTCGCATGTGCGGGTGCGATCGGCGCGGTGCTTGCGGCATGCGTGTCGCTCGGGCAGCAGGAGCTGCAGCGCCACTACGTGCTGGAGCCGGCAGGCGGCGACAAGCCGAGCAAGCCTGCGGTCGCGCGCGAGGCCACGCTCCTGGTGGCGCCGATGACGGCGGCTGCCTTCTACGACACGCCGGAGATCGTCTACAGTCGCGCGCCCGGGGAGCGCGCGTACTATCAGCTCAGCACCTGGACCGAACGCCCGGGCCGGCGCATGACCGATCTCCTTATCGCGCGGCTCGAACGTGCCGGTTCGTTCACGACGGTCGCGCGCGCGGCGAGCGGCGTGCAGGGAAACCTGGTGCTGAACGCGCATCTCGCTGCGTTCTATCACGACGCAGCGACGCCGCCCGGACAGGTCAGAGTTTTCGTGACCGCAGAACTCGTCGATACCACGCGACGGAGCCTGCTGGCGCGGCGCGCTTTCGAGCGCTCTGCGAACGCGCCCACACACGATGCGGCAGGCGCGGTGGCCGCGTTCAATCAGGCAACGGCGCAGATACTGGACGACATCGTCGCATGGGTGGACGGCACGTCGCCGCGCTGATTTCCGCGGTGGTCGCATAGTCCGAACCGCAACGCGCCGCGCACCTCAGCGGAGCGCGATGCACCAAGTCGGTGCGCGTTCGTGCGTTGCGCAGCTCCGATGCCTGGCGGCGTTTCTCCTCTGTAACAGCCCGGCCTTTTGGGCGTGGCATGCCTCTTGCATACCGGTTCCGTCTGGGATGCAGGCCACGCACAAGGGGAAGGGTGTATGAATCGTCGCGACGTTCTGAAATCGGCAGCCGCGCTCACCGTCGGCTCGTCGATGCTGCCGTTTCTCAAATCCACGGCCTGGGCCGCGCCCAGCGATACCGCCGTGATCCTCATCGGCAACACGATCAACAGCCTGGACATTCACCGCCCGGGCACGAATCGTCCGAGCTACCAGGTTGCCGTCAACGTCTACGATCGTCTCGTCACCTTCGGCATCAAGAAACTCGCGGACGGGTCGCTCGCCTACGACTACGACAAGGTGCAGCCTGAAGTCGCGGAAAGCTGGGTGATCGCGCCGGATCGCAAGTCGATCACGTTCAAGCTCAAGTCCAATGCGATGTTCTGGGACGGCACGCCCGTCACCGCCGAAGACGTGAAGTGGTCGTTCGACCGCGCGCTGGCGCTCGGCGGATTCCCGAAAGTGCAGATGGGGGCGGGCGGGTTCGTCGATCCGGCGCAGTTCGTCGTGGTGGACGCGAGGACGTTCCGCGTGGACCTCAAACGGCCGTCGAAGCTCTCGCTCCCCGATCTCGGCGTGCCGGTGGCGGTGATCATCAATTCGAAAGTGGCGAAATCCAAGGCCACCGCCGCGGATCCGTGGGCGGCGGAATATCTGCATCGCACCCCGGCGGGCAGCGGCGCGTACAAGGTGGAACGCTGGGACGCCGGCCAGCAGCTCGTGTATGTGCGCAACGACAAGTGGGCCGGCGGGCCGCTGCCGGCGATGCAGCGGGTCATCATCCGGGAAGTGCCGGCGCAGGCGACGCGGCGGGCGCTGATCGAGCGCGGGGACGCGCATCTATCATTCCAGATACCCAACAAGGACGCGCAGGAGCTGGCAACCGCCAAGAAGGTGAAAGTGACCGGCTCGCCGATCGACAATTGCCTGTACGTCGCGTGCCTCAACCACAACTTCGAGCCGTTCAAGGACCCGCGCGTCCGCCAGGCGGTCGCGTGGGCGATACCCTACGATCAGATCTTCAAGCAGGCCGCATACGGTCGCGGCGTGCCGATGTGGGGCGGCAAATCGCCCAGGGTCGGCTCCATCGCCTGGCCACAGCCGTTTCCGTATAACACCGATCTCGCCAAGGCCCGCGCGCTGCTCGATCAGACGGCCTACAAGGGCGGATTCGAAGTTCCGCTCTCCTACGACCTCGGTGAAGCCGATTGGGGCGAACCTGCGGCGCTGCTGATACAGGAAAGCCTGGGCAAGCTCGGCATCAAGGTGACGCTCGACAAGGTGCCGGGGGCAAACTGGCGCACCGTGGCGCTGGTCGAGAAGAAGCTGCCGTTCCTGCTGGAGAACTTCGGCGGCTGGCTCAACACGCCGTGCTATTACTTCTACTGGGCCTATATCAAGGGCAACCTCTTCAACGCGTCGAACTATGACGACGCGACGGTCGCCAAGCTGGTCGAAGAAACGCTGCACATGGAAAAATCCGATCCCGCCTACGAGCCCGGGATCCGGCAGATGATCCAGAAGGCTTTCGACGACGTGCCGCGCATTCCGCTGTGGCAGCCCACGCTCGAGTCGGCGATGGTGACGCGGCTGCAAGGCTATCAGTTCTGGTTTCACCGCCAGGTGGATGCGCGCTCGTACAAGCTGGCATGACGGGCGCCGTCAGCGTGCGTCACTCGGCTTTGCCCTCACCCCCGCCCCTCTCCCGCGTTGCGAGCGAGGGGAGATTCGTGGTGCAGTCCGTCCCTCTGCACGATCGATAAAATGGGGCCGCTCGCCATCATCTTCGCGCGCTGCGCGCAGGCGGTCCCCACGCTCCTCGGGATCGTCATCGTCACGTTTCTCCTGACGCGCGCACTGCCCGGCGACCCGGCGGCGTATTTCGCGGGCGCATCCGCGACGCCGGAGTCGATCGCGGAGATCCGCGCCAGGCTCGGTCTCGATCGCAATCTCCTCGCGCAGTTCTGGACCTATCTCGATGATCTTTCCAGGGGCGACCTCGGGCAATCGATTTCCACCGGGCAGCCGGTGGCGACGGAGCTTTGGAAACGATTGCCGGCCTCGCTCGAGCTTACGCTCACCGCGCTGCTCATTTCGGTGGCCGTCGCCGTGCCGTTGGGCGTGCTGGCGGCCGTGCGGCAGGACAGCTGGATCGATCAACTGTGCCGCTTCGTCGTCACGGCGGGCGTGAGCCTCCCCACGTTCTTCACCGGGCTGCTGCTGGTCTACGTGTTCTATTTTTTGCTCGGCGTGGCGCCCTCGCCCCTGGGCCGCCTCGATCTGCTGCACGTGCCGCCGCCGCATGTCACCGGCTTCTTCATCGTTGACGGCATCATCGCGGGGCAGTGGGCGACGGCATGGTCGGCGGCGAAGCAGTTGATGCTGCCGAGCCTCACGCTCGCGCTGTTCACGCTGGCCCCGCTCGCACGCATGACGCGCGCGGCGATGGTGCAGGCGCTCGCCTCCGAGTATCTGCGCACCGCCCGGGCCGCGGGTCTCTCACGGGGCCGCATCCTGCTGGTGTACGCCTTTCACAATGCGCTGCTGCCGGTGATCACGACGCTCGGGATGGTGTTTTCCTTCTCGCTCGGCGCCAACGTGCTGGTCGAAAAAGTGTTCTCATGGCCCGGCATCGGCTCCTACGCGCTCGAAGCGCTGGTGGTCTCCGACTACGCGGCGGTGCAGGGCTTCGTGCTCGCCATGGCGGTGCTGTTCGTCGCGGTCAATCTGATGATCGACATCGTCTACACGCTGATCGATCCGCGGGTGCGCGTGGAGGGATAGCGTGACGAACGCGAGCTTGACCCAGACGTTTTCGCACCCGGCACCACGGTCGGCGTTCGCGCGTAACGTCGCGCACTTCCGTTACGTGATGACGTCCAATCCGGTGACGCTGATCGCCTTCGTGCTGCTGGCGGTGATGATCGTCATCGCTGTGCTCGGCCCCGCGCTGGTGCCGTACGATCCGCTCGCCACGATCGCCGACAAGGCCTTGAAGCCGCCCGGCGCGGAACACTGGTTCGGCACCGATCAACTGGGTCGGGACGTCTTTTCGCGCGTGGTCGTAGCGACGCGGCTCGATCTGCTCATCTCCGTGTCGGCGGTAGCGCTGTCGTTCGTGTGCGGCACGACGCTCGGGGCGTTCGCGGGCTACTGGGGCGGGTGGTTCGACAAGCTCTCCGGACGCCTGCTCGACACCATCATGGCCTTTCCGCTGTTCGTGCTGGCGATGGGGATCGTCGCCGCCGCCGGCAATACCGTCCAGAACATCGTCATCGCCACCGCGCTCATCAACCTGCCGTTCTACGCCCGGGTGTCGCGGGCGGAGGTGTCGATCCGGCGCAACGCGGGTTACGTCCTCGCCGCGCGGCTTTCCGGCAACTCGGAGTACCGCATCCTGCTCACCAGGATCGTGCCCAACACGCTGCCCCCCATGATGGTGCAGCTCTCGCTCAACATGGGCTGGGCGATCCTCAATGCGGCCGGCCTGTCGTTCATCGGCCTGGGGGTGCGCCCGCCGACCGCGGAGTGGGGCATCATGGTCGCGGAGGGCGCGACCTATATCGTTTCCGGCGAATGGTGGCTCGCGCTCTTCCCCGGTGCGGCATTGATGCTCGCCGTCTTCACCTTCAATCTGCTCGGCGACGGACTGCGCGACCTCGTGGATCCGCAGCGGCGCACATGATCCAGGCGCTCCACAACCCGCCGCTGCTTACCGTCCGCGACCTGCGCGTGGAGTTCGCCACGCGCCGCGGAACAGTGACGGCGGTACGCTCGGTCAATCTGCACGTGGCGAAAGGCGAGACGCTCGGCATCGTGGGCGAGTCGGGATCGGGCAAATCGGTCACCTCGTATGCGGTGATGCGGATACTCGATCGCGCCGGACGCATCGTATCCGGCGGCATCGAGTTCGGCGGCATGACGCTGCACGATGCGGAGGAGAGCCTGATGAGCGACCTCCGCGGCCGCGAGATCTCGATGATCTTCCAGAACCCGCGCGCCGCCCTGAATCCGATCCGCCCCGTGGGCCGGCAGATCGAGGACGTGCTGATCCGCCACAACCAGGCCACCCACGACCAGGCGCAGTCGAAGGCGATTGCGATGCTGCAGCGCGTGCGCATACGCGACGCGACGCGCTGTTACTACGCCTATCCGTTCGAGCTGTCGGGCGGCATGTGCCAGCGCGTGGTGATCGCGATCGCGCTCGCATGTAGGCCGCAATTGCTGATTGCCGACGAGCCGACCACCGGCCTCGACGTCACCACGCAGAAGTCGGTGATGGAACTGGTGCGCGACCTCACACGCTCCGAGGGCATGTCGACGCTGTTGATCACGCACGATCTCGGGCTCGCGGGGGAATATTGCGACCGCATCGTCGTCATGGAACAAGGCGAAGTCATCGAGCAGCAGGATACCGCCGCACTCTTCACCGCGCCGGTGCACGCCTACACGCGCCGCCTGCTGCGCTCCACGCCGCACGCGGCAGAAACAATCCGCGATCTGCTGCCGGACGACGAGCGCCCGGCGCCCTTGTCGCGCCCCTTGCTCGCTGTGGTGAGCAACGTGCCGCCTCTCCTGGAAGTGCGCGGCCTCACCAGGGAGTTCGCACGGCGACCCGGACTGTTGCAGCGGCTGCGCAAGACGGAATCCCCGGACGGTTTCCGTGCGGTGGATGACGTGAGCTTCACGGTGAACCGTGGAGAAAGCGTGGGCCTCGTCGGCGAATCGGGCTGCGGTAAATCGACCACGTCCGCGATGATCATGCGGCTGCTCGATGCGAGCGCCGGCAGCATCCGCTTCAAAGGCCAGGAGTTGAGCAGCATTCCGGCAAGCGGCTTTGCCCGCTCACCGCTCCGGCGCGAGCTGCAGATGGTGTTCCAGGACGCGCAGGACAGTCTCGATCCGCGGGCCACGGCCGCGCGGGCCATCGCCGACCCATTGCTGCGGCTGGAAGGGATCAGGGACGCCAAGGCATTGCGCGCGCGCGTCGAGGAGCTGGCCGCGCAGGTGGCGCTGCCGCTGGAATTGCTCGACCGGCTGCCGCATCAGTTGTCGGGCGGGCAGAAAGCCCGCGTCGGCATCGCGCGCGCGATCGCCACGAATCCCGAGCTGCTGGTGCTCGACGAGCCCACCGCGGCGCTCGACGTCTCGGTGCAGGCGGTCGTGCTCAATCTGCTTGCCGACCTGCGGGCGCGCCTGGGAATGAGCTACCTCTTCGTGAGCCACGATCTCGAGGTCGTGAGGCTGCTGTGCGATCGCGTGATCGTGATGCGCGCGGGGCGCATTGTCGAGGAAGGTCCGACGGCGCAGATTCTCACCACACCGCGCACCGACTACACCCGAGAATTGCTGGCGGCGATCCCGCGCCCGCTGCACATCGCGCATCACGCGCGCAGCGCGGTCCAGGCGGCGCAGGCGTGAAAGCGACGCTCACCATAGGCGAGATTTGCGAACAGCTCGCCACGGGACAGTTCGCGGCGCCGCACTTCCTGCGCGAGCGGCTGCGCTTCCTGCATAACCTGAACGAGGGCGGGCGCGATGCCGCGTGGATCTCGCTCGCCACGGAATCGCAGCTCGAAGAGCAGATCGCCGCGCTGCTGCGGCGCGCGCCGGCGGAGTGCCCGCTCTATGGGGTACCGTTCGCGGTCAAAGACAACATCGATGTGGCGGGATGGACCACCACCGCCGCGTGTCCGGAGTTCGCGTACCAGGCGAGCGAGACCGCGTCTGTCGTCGCACAGCTCATGGCTGCGGGCGCGGTGCTGCTGGGCAAGACCAATCTCGACCAGTTCGCGACCGGCCTCGTGGGCACGCGCTCTCCTTATGGAGCCGTGCCCAATGTTTTCAGTGCCCGACACGTGAGCGGCGGGTCCAGTTCGGGCTCCGCCTCGGTCGTGGCGCGCGGCCTCGTGTGTTTTGCGCTGGGGACGGACACTGCGGGCTCGGGTCGGGTGCCGGCGGGGTTCAACAACGTGATCGGTATCAAACCGACACCGGGTGTATTCAGCAACCGGGGCGTCGTGCCGGCGTGCAGGACGCTCGATTGCGTTTCGCTGTTCACGCTGACCGCGGCGGATGCGGCGACGGTGTACGCGGCGCTGTCCCGCCATGCCGCGGAGCGCGCTGTGGAGCCCGCGTTCGCTCGACCGCCCCCGCCGCGCTACGCGTTCCCGCCGCGCCTGCGTGTGGGCGTGCCGCACTCACCGCAGTTCGGGAGCGATACATACCGGGACGAATTCGAGAAGAGCTGCGCGAAGCTGCAGGACTTGCAGTGGCAGCAGGGCACATTCGATCTGACGCCGTTCAGCGAAGCCGGGGCGCTGCTCTATCAGGGGCCCTGGACGGCGGAACGTTATGCCGTTGCCGGTGCGCTCATCGAACGCCGTGCCGCCGGCATCGATCCCGTTGTCGCCAAAGTGATCAGCACCGGTAAGCAATACAGTGCCGTGGACGCCTTCGCCGCGCTGTACCGCCTGCGCGAGCTGGAAGCGCGAACCCGACAGGCGTGGACCGACTTCGATGTGCTGATGGTGCCCACCGCGCCGCGCCTGCCCACTCAGGCCGAGGTTGCCGCTGAGCCGATCGCCGCCAACAGCGAGTTGGGAACCTATACGAACTTCGTGAACCTGCTGGGTTTATCGGCCATTGCGGTGCCTGCGGGCTTCACCGACGACGGACTGCCTTTTGGCGTCACGTTCATCGCGCCGGGAGGCTACGACTGGGCTCTGATCGAGCTCGCCGCGCTCTGGCAGCGCGCGCGCGGGCTGCCGCTCGGCGTAAAGCTGCGGCCACTGTCCGATCACGACACGGCCGTGTTGGCCACTCCCCCGGCGTCGATTCCGCTGGCGGTGGTCGGCGCGCACCTGCGGGGTATGCCTTTGCACGGGCAGCTCGCCGCGCGCGGGGCGCGCCTGCGCGCGGTGACGCGGACTGCTGCGAATTACCGGCTCTACGCCTTGAACGGGGTGGAGCCGCCCAAGCCCGGCCTTGCGCGCGCGGACGGCGGCGCTGCGATCGCGGTCGAAGTCTATGATCTGCCCGCGGATGCGGTCGGGCCCCTGCTCGCGGAGATTCCGCCGCCGCTGGGGCTCGGCACGATAGAGTTGAGCGACGGCAGCTGGGTGAAAGGTTTCATCTGCGAGCCGGGCGCCTTGCGGGGCGCCCGGGACATCACGGCGTTCGGCGGGTGGCGTGCCTATGTGGAGAGCGCCGCGGCCCGCAGCAGCGCATAGTGTTGTAGCCCGCATTGCTTCTCCCTTATCCTTGGCGCCTCCTGCATAGAGCGGAAAGGCCGCCGAATGAGATTGCTGGAAGGAAAAACCGTCGCGATGACGGGCGGGGGCGGCGGACTTGGGCGCTGCTACGGCGTCGCCATGGCGAAGGCGGGCGCGTCGGTCGCGGTATGCGACATCGAGCTGAAGGCGGCGCAGGCGACGATGGAGGCGATCGAGCAGGCGGGCGGACGCGCAATCGCAGTGCAGGCCGACGTTACGAAAGCCGCGGCGTTCGAAGCGCTGCTCGACCGCACCGAGGCCGAGTTCGCGCCGCTCGACGTGCTGCTCAACATCGCGGGCATCTTTCCGCGCGTCGCGCTGGTGGACATGTCCGAAGAGACATGGGACTCGGTCATCGCGATCAACCTGCGAAGCGTGTTCCTCGGCTCGCGCGCGGCGATCCGGCGCATGCTGCCGCGCAGGCGCGGCGTGGTGGTGAGCACCGCGTCCGGCACCGGCATCCGCGGCCAGCCCAAGGGTTCGGCCTATTCGGCATCGAAAGCGGCGATCATCGGCTTCACGCGCGCCGTGTCGCTGGAACTCAAGGACACCGGTGTGCGCATCAACTGTTTCGGGCCCGGCGCGACCGATACCCCGCTATGGCGCGTGGGCAAGACGGAGGAGGACGTGAAACGGCTGCTCGCCGCCGGCCACGTCTATCAGCCCGACGATTTCTCGAACGTGGTGGTGTTTCTCGCGAGCGACCTGTCGTGGCCGCTCAACGGCGAGTTCATCAGCCGCGACCTGCACCGCTGATCCGTCATTCCGCACGTGTCGTCATTCCGGTGAAAACCGGAATCCAGAGTAACAGCAAACGCCCATGGTCACGGGCTTCGCCGGTGAAACGAGAAGCGTCAGTGGACGATGTAGCCGCCGTCCATGACGAGCGCGTGGCCCGCGACGTAAGCCGCGTCCTTCGAGACCAGGAAGGCGACCACGCCGGCCACTTCTTCCACGGTGCCGAAACGCCCGATCGGCACGTCCCGCGCGCGCTGCTCCAGTTCTCCGGGATTGCGTCCGGCGAGAAAGCCTTCGGTGGAAATCGGGCCCGGGCACACGGCGTTCACGCGGATGTTCTCTGACGCAAGTTCCAGTGCCATGGAGCGCGTCAACTGGATCAATCCCGCCTTGGTGAGGTTGTAGACCGCGCTGTAGCGCGAGGCCACGATGCCGAGCTGGCTCGCCATGTGGACGACGCGGCCGCCGCCCTGCGCGCGCATGATGGGCACCACCGCCTGGCTCGCAAAAAACGGCGCGCGCAGGTTCACCGCCACCAGCCGATCGAACTCTTCGTGCGTGAACTCGCCGAACGGCTTGCGCACGCGCAGGCCCGCGTTGTTGACCAGGATGTCGATACGGCCCATGGCCTTGTGGGCAGCGGAAATCATCGCCTCGGCTGTCCCCTCCGCGGCGAGGTCGTGCAGACCCCAGGCGGCCTCCGGGGCGCCGCTTGTTGTGCACGCCTTGGCGGTTTCCTCCAGTTCTCCGCGCGTACCGTCGGCGGCGAGGTAGATTGCGGCACCCTCGGAAGCGAGCCGCAGCGCCACCGCCCGCCCGATGCCGCGCGATGCGCCGGTGATGAGCGCGACCTTGCCGCTCAGTTCGCGCATGAGCGCTGTATCACTCGACTTTCAGCCCGGCGGCTTTGACCACCGCCCCCCAGCTCCGCACCTCATCGGCGACGTGCTGCTTGAACTGCGCCTGCGTGTACGGCGCGGCTTCGGCTGCATTGGCCGCCAGCAGATCCTTCATGCGCGGATGCTGCACCGCTTTCATCGCTTCCGCGTGCAGCCGCTCGATGATCGGCTTCGGGGTACTACCCGGCGCAAAAAAGCCGGTGTTGCAGCCCATCTCGAACTTCGGCAGCGCTTCGGCGACGGCCGGCGTGTCGGGAAACAGCGTCGAACGCTTCGGAGAAGTGATGCCCAGCAGCGTCAGTCTGCCCGACTTGATGTGCGGGATCGCGGCCGATATGCAGGCGAAGTACATGCCTGCTTCTCCCGAGACCAGCGCGGCCGTCGCCGGCCCGCCGCCTTTGTACGGCACATGCAGGGGCTTGACGCCCGTTTCGCGGATGAAGCGCTCTGCCGTGAGATGCGTGATGGATCCGGGGCCCGAAGAGGCGAACGAAAACTCGCCGCCTTTCGCCTTGGCGTGTGCGATGAGCTGCGGGATCGTCTTGACGCCGAGCTTCGGATTGACCACGAGCACCAGCGGCGAACGCGAGGGCAGCGCGACAGGTTCGATGTCCTTCAGCGGGTTGTACGGAAGATTGGGTCGCAGCGTGGCACTGATGGCGTGGCTGGGCACGTCGGTCATGAGCAGCGTGTAGCCGTCGGGATTGGCGTTTGCCGCGATCCCCACGCCGAGCGTACCGGCGGCGCCGGGTCGGTTGTCCGGAATCACCTGCTGGCCGAGCGATTCGGTCAGCGTCGCGCCCAGACCGCGCGCGATCAC
>JBQTHU010000137.1:0-35708 GCA_052389535.1 Betaproteobacteria bacterium
CGAGCCAATGTCGGAGCTACCGCGCCAGCAGCCAAGGCGTATGCGGTGTCGGTGATCGCCGCGATAGCGACAAAGATCATGCCGAGCATTACGACCTGAAGCTGAGGCGCCACCTCCGGGCTGACAAATTGCGGCAGGAACGCTGCGAAGAACACAGCGGTCTTGGGATTAAGCAGGGCGACCACGAACCCGTCTCGGAATATGCGCCCGATCTTCGCTGGCTCTGGTATGCGGTTCGTGGTGGTAGCCTTTGATGTGCGAATCATCTGGATGCCCAGATACACCAGATACACGGCGCCGGCATACTTCACCATCATGAAGGCGATTGACGAAACGGCGAATAGCGCCGCAAGACCCAAGGAAGCGGCCAGTGCGTTTCCGAGGTTCCCGAGGGCGACGCCTGCCACCGACGCGAGCCCGGAGCGACGCCCTCCGGTAACACTGCGAGCTACGATGTAAACCACGCCCGGTCCTGGGGTGACCGCCAGCACGAAGCTCGCGGCCAGGAACGCCCAGAACAGCGGCCACGGCGGCAATAAGTCAATCATCGCAGCAACCCGTTCATCAAGCGGGATCAACCCACGCCGGGTTCCACGCCACCTCCCACAGGTGACGATCGGGATCCTGGAAGTAACCGGCGTATCCGCCCCAAAACGTATCGTGAGCGGGCTTGACGATAGTCGCGCCGGCTCTCGTTGCCTGTTCCATCACAGCATCCACCTCGGCCTTCGAGCCGACATTGTGTCCGATCGTGAATTCCGTAGGGCTTGGTGGTCCCGCGGCAAGCCCTGCATCGTGCGCTATGCTCTTTCTCGGCCAGAGGGCGAGTTTTAGCCCATGCTGGAGATCGAAGAAGGCGACTGCACCGTGCTCGAATTCGGTGCCGACGATGCCCTCGGTTGGCAGGCCCAGGCCGTCACGGTAGAACCGCAGTGACCTTTCGAGATCATCAACGCCGAGGGTGATAAGCGTGATTCGAGGTTTCATGAAACTGTCGCTCTATGGTCTGCTTAACGATGCGGCTCAATGTGCCTGGATCGATGAAGCGGTCGCATCAGGCTGGTCAGAAGGACGCTCAATTTCCTTCGCCTGGCAGACGCACTCCGCCGGAACCACCGCAGCCGCGTATCTCGGCGCGAAGCATGAGGGTGGTTGGCTCGAGAGCGGCACAGATGACACGTTGCACGCGAGGCTCACCGCGTAACGAGGGGCGCGGTAGTAAAGGTAGGCGTATCCTCGCAGTGATATCGCAGTGACAAACCGGCCTTTCTCCTCAAGGCAGAGCGCCCAGACGCGCCACGGATTATTCACCGCTTGCGACCACTCAATTCTCGTGATCTCAGCGAACGAGAACCGTCCTTTGGAATCAGACTTCGCTTCACGTTCGTAGCTGGTGCAGTTCCCGTCCTCGGCACCGAGCACGAGCCTGATCGTTCTTCCCCACGTTCGTTGTTCGCCTCGAAATCTCCTGCATGGATCATCGTTTTCTCCTGCGAAGTCCGCATGTGCGGCGACCTATACCAGAAGTATGCAAGTCAGTGATGACTCGCAATACAACGAGGAGGGAATGTCAGTGGAACATACGCAAGATCGCCGGATCAGCAATGCGCCGTTAGCAAAAGAAACGGCAGTTTCTAAATCAGAACTCGATGGCCTCTTGAATCGCCGAGATTCCAGCCGATGCGCAAGCGTCGTCTCGGTCACCACCCGGAGCACCCGATACACCGATACCGCCAAGCAGCGAGCCCTTGCCTTCGATGACGCGCCCACCACCCACGGCGACAACACCGTGACGGTGACGTATGCCGCTCATCTGTTTGCCGGCCTGCGTCTCCTCCGCCAGGCGGCTCGTGTCAGTGCGGAAAGTTACGGCGGTCCAGGCTTTTGAAATAGCCATATCGGGAGTGTGAGGTCCCGCGAAGCGATCTCTCAGCATTACCTGGGGAATGCCGCTTCGGTCCACGACTGCCACTGCCACTTGATAGCCGTCAGCTCTGCATTTCACCAGGGCGCTGTTAGCGGCCTTTAGCGCCGTCTCGGGCGTCAATAGCCGCACTCCGTAAGTTCCATCCTGCGCCGACGCGATGGAAGTTGCAGATAGTAGGAATCCAAGTAGGCCCGTAAGCCAGCATCGCTTCATATTCCCCCCGAATGTGAGCAGTCAGTGTAACGCCATAGTGAACTGCACCAAAGAAGGGGCCGGACCTAGACGCGCGTCGTCCGCAGGTATACGCTACGTTCGGTGGGGATTGCAGCCTCCCCGCTTCCCAAGACGGGTAACCGTCCAAGGCTTGCTCTGATGGTGTTCGACCTAAAGGAGCGTGCTTTGTCACAATTTCACCTTATCAACTCGCAGCCTTCCCACTTCACCGTGATTCGTGAGGGCATGTATGCACAGAACCTTGTTCGTCTTGTGTGCCCTGGTTATCGCTCCTGCAATGATGAAGCCCGATAGAGCCATGGCCGCGTCAATCAACTTCGATGCTTACGCTGCGGGTCCCCTACCGCCCGACTGGCTATGTGGTGTCACCGGCGCAGGACAGCAGCGATGGGCAGTGGAACCAGCGTCCGACGCACCAAGCAAGCCCAACGTCGTGAAGCAGTCTGCCGTGGGCGATTTCCCGTGGTGTGCCTTGAAGGGCGCAGTAATTACCGATGGCTACGTCGATGTAAAGTTCAAGGCGCTCTCGGGTAAGCGGGACCAGGCCGGAGGAGTGATCTGGCGCTGGAAGGACGGCAATAATTACTACGTCGCCCGCGCTAACGCACTTGAGAACAACGTATCGCTCTATTACACCGCCAAGGGCAAGCGAATCACCTTGAAATACGTTGACGCACCCGTCCCGCTGAATACCTGGCATACGCTTCGAGTGGAGTTTTCGGGCAAGACAATCAGGGTGATCCTAAACGGCAAGACCTACATCCAAATGGAGGACGAACACATACAGGGAGCCGGTGCTGTGGGATTGTGGACCAAAGCGGACAGCGTCACGGTGTTCGACGATTTTACTTACAGCGACATACCCGCAAAGTGAGCAGGAGGATCGATATGAGCTACGCAATGAAGCCATTGTCTGTTGACCCGGCGAAACTGAAAGGCTTGTCAGAAAAGCTGATCGTCAGCCACTACGAGAATAACTACGGCGGAGCGGTGAAACGCTTGACCGCCATCAGCGCCCAGCTTGCTGACCTGGACTACGCGACCGCACCCGTCTATCTAATCAACGGACTGAAACGCGAGGAGCTGATAGCCGCCAATTCCATGATCCTGCATGAGGTCTATTTCGATAGCCTCGGTGGAGAAGGCGGCGAACCGGCCGGCAACCTTGGGGAACAAATGCAGCGCGATTTTGGTTCTCTGAGCAAATGGCGAGCGCAATTTGAAGCGATGGGCAAGGCACTCGGCGGTGGATCCGGCTGGGTGCTGCTTACCTACTCTGCACGAGATCAAAAACTGGTGAACCAGTGGGCTTCGGACCATGCGCATACGTTGGCGGGCGCCACGCCGGTGCTGGCACTGGACATGTATGAACATTCATACCACTTGGATTACGGAGCAAAAGCGGCCGCCTACGTGGACGCTTTCATGAAGAACATTAATTGGGAGAGCGTTTCCCGCCGCTTACCCCGTGTAAGCGTGTCGTAATCGCCCTGGGTAATAAGCCAGCGGTTCCGGTCAGCCACGAGCCTTTCGTTACGGACTCACGTATCGGATGAAGGCTCCAGTCTCGGCCATGAAGATGCCGACAGAGATAACGACGCCTGGTGAACGTTGGTCATATACGTGAACGTTCACATGTTTGCGATCATCTCTCGGCCTACGCATTAACCAAGCGCCGGGCGGCACTTGGGCACTGGCACACTTAACCGGAGGCGGTTGCTGACCTGGCGGTTTGCCGGGATACCACACGCGGCATTCGCCTGGTGGCGGTAGATGTCCTTCAGGAATTCGCAGATTCGTGTATCCGTGCTCGTGGAAATAGGCGTAGTGCTTACCTTCATACCGATGCTCACGAGCCTCCTTACGGCGCCGTTCGGATTCACCCTTGCGCTCATCCTTATCCCGCTTTTCCCACTCCTTTCGGTCTTTTTCTTTTGACTCGTTCTTACCTTCATCCGCCATGGTCGGCAAAACAGGCAGTAGCAAGGCGAGGCACAAGGCGGGTAGTCCGAGCTTGAATTTGTTCTTCATGTAGTCTCCGTTGCGACAACGGCTGCACGGTAACATCGTTCCGTTATAAGGGATGTTATGAAACGTAAGAGATTATTACCGTGCAGGTGGTCCGAATGCGCCATTTTGGCCTCTATGCCTCAAAGAGCCAGGGCAAATGTCTCGAAGGGAGTGTCGGAGATACCCGCGGGCGGCGAGCTGCACGGTTGGCCCGCCGCCCCTGTCATCAGCTTGCATCCTGACACCGCCGATCGACTGCGCCGAGATGCGAATACTATGGCAAGCGAATCGCAAGCCAGGTCCGGGCAATCGGCATCATGAGAGAATAATTCAAAGTCCAAATAGGCGTTTAGTAAATAGTGCGTCGCATGAGCTTATTTTCGTATTGGATGTTTGCAACCCTCGCTCTCCAAACACGCCTCCAACTGTGTTGGATTTGTGTTGTTCGCGGCTTTTCGGGAGCCCTGCAAAACGCTACGTCAACGTAACGCTTTGTACTAATCTGGCGCGCCCGGCGGGAGTCGAACCCACGACCTTCGGCTTCGGAGACCGACACTCTATCCAACTGAGCTACGGGCGCATGGCGTAGCCGGATTTTAGCACGCGCATTGCTGCGGATGGCTCAGGAATCAAGCTTTTACGAGTATTCGAATGCCGCTATAATGGGCGCCTTTTTACGCGCGGGAAGCCGGAATGAGCGAGGGGCGGCATTCGACGGAGGAACATTCTTCCCTTATCAGCACACCGAAGCAGCTCGTCATCGTGATCGTGCTCGCTTTCGCCGTCCCGGTCGTCGTGATCTCACTGCTCGTTCATCTTGTGACCACCAACATGCGCGTAACGGAAGCCAATCCGGGCCTGTCCGAGGAGGCGATCGCAAAGCGTCTGAAGCCGGTCGGCGACGTCGCCATCATGAGCAAGGAGGAGCGAGAAGCGAAGCTCGCGGCAGAAAAGAAAGCGGCTGCGGAGGCACCGAAGCCGGAGGCCATTGCCAAGGCGCCGGCCGGGACACCCGCCCCCGCTGCGAAGGCGGAAGGCGCCCAGGGCAAGTCCGTATATGACAGCGCGTGCGCGGCCTGCCATACGGCCGGAGTCGCAGGTGCACCCAAGCTGGGTGACAACGCCACGTGGGCGGCGCGATTGAAATCCGGTATGGATACGCTCTATGCCAGCGCGCTGAAGGGCAAGGGCGCCATGCCGCCGAAAGGCGGAAATCCATCGCTCGCCGATGCCGACGTAAGAGCTGCGGTGGATTTCATGGTAAGTCAGGGCAAGTAGCGTGTCCAACTCGCGTAGAGGCGCAGCCGCTGCTGCGCCTTTTTTGTTTGCATAGCGGATGAGTACCTACGCGATCGGTGACGTTCAGGGTTGCCACGAGCCGCTCTTGAGGCTGCTGGAGCGCATCGCCTTCGACCCGGATCGCGATGTCCTGTGGTTCGTCGGCGACCTGGTGAACCGCGGGCCGCAATCGCGCGCCGTGGTGCGTTTCGTGAAGAGCCTCGGCGATCGCGCCGTCACCGTGCTCGGCAACCACGACCTGTCGCTGCTGGTGGTGGCGGAAGGAATCAAGCGCGCCCACGCTTCGGACACTTTCGGCGACATCCTGGACGCACCTGACCGGGATGAGTTGCTGCACTGGCTGCGGCACCAGAAACTCATGCATGCCGACGGGCGCTATGCCATGGTGCATGCGGGACTGCTTCCGCAATGGAGCATCCCGGCCGCACTGGCGTTGGCGCGCGAAGTGGAGCAGGCTCTGCGCGGCCCGGCCTGGCGTGACTTCCTGCGCGAGATGTACGGCAACGAGCCGGCGCGCTGGAGCGATGCGCTGCAGGGCTACGAGCGGCTGCGCGTCATCGTGAATGCCATGACGCGACTGCGGCTCTGCACTTCCGAGGGCGCCATGGAGTTCAGCCACAAGCTCGGCCTGGAGAACGCGCCCGCCGGATTCCTGCCGTGGTACGACGTGCCGGGGCGTGCCAGCGCCGACACCACGGTATTGTTCGGGCACTGGGCGGCGCTGGGCCTCGTCGTACGTGAGGACGTGATCGCGCTCGATACGGGATGCGTCTGGGGCCGACAACTGAGCGCGCTGCGTCTCGAGGACCGCCGCCTCGATCAGTGCGACTGCGGCGAGATGCTCGGCAGAGCGGGCGAAGACTGACGCGCTACCACAGCACGGTAGCGAAGGCTTCCTGGAAGCGCACCGCGATCTCTTCGCGGGTAAACCGGTGATTCTGTCCGCCGCGGCAGGCGATTTTGATCGCGCCGAGCAGCGAGGCGAGCCGCCCCGTGAGCGCCCAGTCCAGATCATTGGCGATGCCGTAGAGCAGCCCCGCGCGGTAGGCGTCGCCGCATCCCGTCGGATCCGCTATCTTTTCCGGCTTGGCGCTCGGTATGTCGATCTCGCCGCCCGCGGTATGAATGACTGACCCGCGCGCACCGAGCGTGACGACGAAGGCTTTCACCTGCTTCGCCAGCTGATCGAGCGTTGCGCCCGTGCGCTCCTGCAGCATCCTGCATTCGTAGTCGTTGACCGTCACGTAGTCCGCCATGCGCACGAACTCGAGCAACTCCTCGCCGCGAAACATCGGCAACCCCTGTCCGGGATCGAAGACGTAGGGAATGCCGGCGGAATAGAATTCCTGGGCGTGCTGCAGCATGCCGTCGCGCCCGTCCGGTGCGATGATGCCCAGTGAGACCTCCCTCGCCTCGTACACATGGTTCTCGTGCGAGTGGTTCATCGCCCCGGGATGGAAGGCGGTGATCTGGTTGTCGTCGAGATCCGTGGTGATGAACGCCTGTGCCGTGTAGGTGCCGGCGATGCGCCGGACGTGCTGCTGCCGCAGCTTCTGCTGGTCCAGGCGCTGTGCATACGGATCGGCGTCCTCGCCCACAGTGGCCATGATGAGCGGCGCGCCGCCGAGCATGTTGAGGGTGTGCGCAATGTTTCCCGCACAGCCGCCGAATTCCCGGCGCATGTCGGGCACCAGGAACGCGACGTTGAGAATGTGCAGCTGGTCGGGAAGGATGTGGTTTCTGAAGCGGTCGCGGAACACCATGATGGTGTCGTAGGCGATCGACCCGCAGATCAGTGTGTGCATGAGATATCGTCGGCGTCCGGTGTAAAATTATAGCGCGGCGGGAATGCGCCGCCGCGGTACGGGTCGCTTGCCGCTGCAGTGCCACACAACGGAGGCTCTCATGCTGAAGGAATTCAAGGAATTCGCCATGCGCGGCAACGTGGTCGACATGGCAGTCGGTATCATCATCGGCGCGGCCTTCGGCAAGATCGTCGATTCGCTCGTCAAGGACGTCATCATGCCGCCCGTCGGCCTGCTGCTCGGGAAGGTGGACTTTGCCAATCTGTTCTTCGTTCTCAGGGACGGTACCAGTCCCGGGCCTTATCTGACTGTCGAGGCAGCGCAGAAAGCCGGCGCCGTGACGTTCAATTACGGCATTTTCATCAACTCCGTCATCTCGTTCGTCATCGTCGCGTTCGCCGTCTTCCTGCTGATCCGCGTGATCAACCGGCTGCGGCGGCAGGAAGAAGCCAAGCCGGCCGCCCCGCCGCCTGCGCCGCCGGAGGAGATTGCGCTGTTGCGCGAAATACGCGACGCCCTGAAACGCTGAGCTAGGCCGGGCGCCAGACGAGGTCCAGATCGCGCGCGGCCCGGACATCGTCGAGCCGCCGCACCGGCGTTGAATGCGGCGCGGTTCTGACGAGCTGCGGGTTGCTGCGCGCCTCTTCGAGAATTTCCGTCATCGCGGCCACGAACGCATCCAGCGTCTGCTTCGTTTCCGTCTCGGTGGGCTCGATCAGCAGGCACTCCGGCACGAGCAGCGGAAAATAGCTGGTCGGCGCGTGGAAGCCCTTGTCGAGCAGCCTCTTCGCCACGTCCATCGCCGTGACGCCGGTCTCTTCCTTCAGCGCCTTCAGCGTCACGATGAACTCATGGCTTGCGCGTCGCGCGGGATAGGCCACTTCGAAACCGGCGCGCTTGAGTTCCACCATCAGGTAATTGGCATTCAACGTGGCGAAATCGGCGACGCGCCGCATGCCTTCGGCGCCGAGCAGCCGCGCATAGACATAGGCCCGGAGCAAAACACCGGCATTGCCGAGGTTCGCAGAAAGCCGCCCTATCGACGAGGGCAGGTCGCTTTCACCGGCCAGGCGATACTCGTCCTTCACCCGCTGCACCAGCGGCAGCGGCAGAAACGGCGCCAGCCGTGCTGACACGCCTACCGGCCCGGCTCCCGGCCCGCCGCCGCCGTGCGGCGTCGAAAACGTCTTGTGCAGGTTGATGTGGATCGCGTCGAAGCCCATGTCGCCGGGCTTGATGCGTCCGAGTATGGCGTTCAGGTTGGCGCCGTCGTAGTAGAGCAGGCCGCCCGCGCCGTGCACGGCTTCCGCGATCTCCATGATGTGCGCCTCGAACACGCCGAGCGTCGAGGGATTGGTCAGCATCAGCCCCGCGGTCCGCGGCCCGAGTTCTGCACGCAGGGCGGCAAGATCGACGTTCCCCTGCGCATCGGTCCGGATCTCGCGCACCGCGTAGCCGCACATGACCGCCGTCGCCGGATTGGTTCCGTGCGCCGCGTCCGGCACGAGGATCTCGCGCCGCCCGCTGTCGCGGCGCGCATCGTGGTAGGCCCGTATCATCGCCACGCCGGCGAACTCGCCCTGCGCGCCCGCCATCGGCGCGAGACTGACCGCGGCCATGCCGGTCACATCCCTCAGCATCTCCTGCAGCTCGAACATGCAGGCGAGAAATCCCTGCCCCGTGTCGTCGGGCGCGGCGGGATGGCGCGCAAGGAACTGCGGCAGCATCGCGAGCGCGTTGCACGCCCGCGGGTTGTACTTCATCGTGCACGAGCCGAGCGGATAGAAATGCGTGTCGATGGAAAAGTTTTTCTGGGAAAGCCCGGTGTAGTGTCGCACCGCGTCGAGCTCCGATACTTCGGGCAGCAGCGGCAGTGCTTCCCGCCGCAATGCTTGCGGGATTGCGCCGGGGCGCGCGGGCGCGCTCGGCGCCTGGCCCGGATTGCGCCGCCCCGGTCGCGACCGCTCGAAGATGAGCATGCTGTCTGCTACTTCAACGCCGCGAGCGCCGCTTCGTAGTCCGGCTCGTTCTTGATTTCCGGCACGAGCTGGGAATGCAGCACGCGGTTGCTCTCGTCGATCACCACCACGGCGCGCGCGGTGAGGCCTTTGAGCGGACCGTCCGTGATATCGACTCCGTAGCGGGCGTGGAAATCGCGGTTGCGTACCGTCGAAAGCGTCACGACATTGTTGATGCCTTCCGCGCCGCAGAAGCGATTCATCGCGAACGGCAGATCGGCGGAGATAACGAGGACGGCGGTGTTGGCGGCGCCGGAGGCGCGCTCGTTGAAGATCCGCGTGGACTTCGCGCATACCGGCGTATCGAGGCTGGGCACGATGTTGAGCACTTTGCGTTTTCCGGCGAAGTCCTTGAGGCTCACGTCCTTCAGGTCCTTGCTGGTCAGCGTGAAGTCCGGGGCGGTCTCCCCTTTCCCGGGCAGATTTCCTGCAACCTTGATCGGATTGCCGCCGAGCGTAACGCTTGCCATGTCGGTGCTCCTTCGGGTTAGGGCGCGGATTCCATCGCGCGGGGTGCGGGTCGATGGCGACTGGCCATGACCCGCGCCATATTTTCCGAGTAGCGGTTGAGGTCCCGCTCGCTCTTGGTTTCGGTCGCGCACACCAGCAGCGCCTGGCCGAGTTCCGGATACTCGCTTGCAAGATCGAGCCCGCCCAGTATGCCGTGGGCCTTCAGCGCCTGCAACACGGGCGCGACCGGCGCCGCGAGACGCACCACGAACTCGTGAAAAAACGGCGCATCGAATGCCGGTTCGACGCCGTCGATGGCGCAAAGCCGCTCCCTCAGATCGAGCGCGTTGGCGTGACACGCGTTCGCGACCGCAGCGAGCCCGGACGGCCCGAGCAGCGCCATGTAGATCGTGGCCGCCGTCACGACCAGGCCCTGGTTGGTGCAGATGTTGGAGGTCGCCTTCGAGCGGCGGATGTGCTGCTCGCGCGCCTGCAGCGTCAGCGTATAGCCTCTGCGGCCGTCCGCATCCCGGGTGGCGCCGACGAGCCGGCCCGGCATCTGTCGAACGAGCGCCTTGCGGCATGCCATGAAGCCGAAATACGGACCGCCGTTCGAGAGCGGCACGCCGAGCGGCTGACCTTCTCCCACCGCGATGTCCGCTCCTGCGCTACCCCATAGTCCCGGCGGCTTCACGATGGCGAGCGCGATGGGATTCACCGCGGCGATTGCCAGCATGCCATTTGCATGGGCCCAGTCCACCAGCGCATCGGCCGGCTCGAGCACGCCGAAAAGATTGGGCTGGGGAATGACCAGCGCCGCCAGCTCCTGTCCTTTCCACTTGTCCAGCGCACGAGCGGCAATCCGGCCGGATCCCGCATCGTATTCAACTTCGGAAAGTTCGATGCCCTGATTGCGCGTGATGGTTCTCACAACCCTGCGCCACGCCGGATGCAGCGTGCGCGGGATGAGTATCCGCCGGGCGCTCTTGTGCGAGCGCACGGCCATCAGCGCTGCCTCCGCGAGGGCCGAGGCGCCGTCATACAGGCTGGCGTTGGTGACATCCAATCCCAGCAGCGACGCCATCATGGTCTGATACTCGTACAGCGTCTGCAGCGTGCCCTGGCTCGCCTCGGCCTGATACGGCGTGTACGAGGAATAGAATTCGCCGCGCGTAGCGAGCTGCCATACCGCGGCCGGGATGTGATGCTCATAGGCGCCGGCGCCGATGAAATTGAGATAGATGCCGTCGCGCTCGGCGCGTTCCTTCATGAGTCGTGTGACCTCCATCTCGCTCATCGCGGAAGGAACGCTTCCGGGGAGGGTGCCGCGCAGAGCAGGCGGAATCTCGTCGAAGAGATCGTCGATGGAAGCTGCGTCGATCGACGCCAGCATGGCGCGTATGTCGTCGTCCGTGTGCGGGATGAATGGCATGGCCGCGGGGCTAATGCTTCCCGGCAGCAGCGATTTTCTGATACGCGGCCGCGTCCAGCAATGCGGACAGCTGCCCCGCATCGTCCGGTTTCATCCTGAACATCCACGCCGAGTACGGATCCTGGTTGACTTTCTCGGGCGCGTCCGCAAGTTCGGCATTGGCGGCGATGACTTCGCCTCCGACGGGCGCATAGATATCGGCCGCTGCCTTCACCGACTCGATGACGCCGCACTCCTCGCCCTGCGTCACCTTGCGGCCCACCGCGGGATTCTCGACGAAAACGACATCGCCCAGCATCTCCTGCGCATGGAACGTGATGCCGACCGTGACCGTGCCGTCCGTCTCCCGCCGCACCCACTCGTGGCTGCTGGTGTACTTGAGATTGTCTGGAATTGTCATCGTTTCTCCGTGAAATAGGCGGCTCAAGCGCCGACCAGTATCCTGCCCTCGCGCACGAACGGCGGCCGCACCGCGTGCGCGGGTGTCCACCTGTCGCGTATCGAAACCTCCACGCCGGCTGCGGTATCGACGTGAGCCGGTACGCGCGCCAGCGCAATCGATCTGCCCAAAGTCGGCGAAAAGCCGCCGCTCGTGATCACGCCCTGCGCGCCGGCGCAGCGCACCGGCTGGTGTGCACGCATCATCCCGCGTTCCTGCAGCACGAGCCCGATGCGCTGCTGCGACACCGGCCGTGCAAGAAGCCCCACCCGGCCGATGAAATCGCGATCGGCAGCAAGATCCACCGTCCACTTCAATCCGCACTCGAACGGCGTGACCGTTTCGTCCATGTCTTCGCCGTAGAGATTCAATCCGGCTTCGAGCCGCAGCGTGTCGCGCGCTCCCAGGCCGGCGGGAGCGACGCCCGCGGCGCGCAAGCCGTCCCACAGGCCCTCCGCCCGCCCGGCATCGACCATGATCTCGAACCCATCCTCGCCGGTGTAGCCGGTGCGCGCCAAGAGCAAGTCGTCCGCCTCCGCGCTCGCAAAGTGCGGGAGATTCTCAGTGGCGCTGCGCAGCGCTGCGCTGTGTAACCAGACCTTGGACCGGGCATGCGGTCCCTGTACGGCGATCATGGCCAGATCGCGTCGCGGGGTGATTTTCGTTTCGACCGCCTCGCTTGCGGCCTGACGCATCATCCAATCGAGGTCCTGCTCCGCCCGCCCGGCGTTCACCACCACGCGAAACCGTTCGGCGGCCAGATGGTAGACGATCACATCGTCCAGCACGCCGCCTTCGGGATTCAGCATGCAGGAATAAAGCGCTCTCCCGGGCTCGTGCAGCTTCGCCACGTCATTCGCGAGCAGGCGCCGCAGGAAATCCCGCGCCCCGCGCCCCAGCACGTCCACCGCCAGCATGTGCGAGACATCGAACATGCCGGCAGCGCGCCGCACCGCATGGTGCTCTTCGATCTGGGAGCCGTAATGCAGGGGCATTTCCCAGCCGGAGAAGGCCACCATCTTTGCGCCGGCGGCGCGATGCGCACCGTTGAGCGGCGTAGTTTTCAGCGCTTCAGGCATGCCTTCTTACTAATGCGGCGCCGGCAACAAGTCAAGCCGGAAGCCCGCGGCTCCGAGATCGCCGGTATCGAGGTTGAGCCGCACCGTGACTTCGGCCTTGGCGGGAAAACCTGCCCGCGCATCGCGCGACTTGTCCAGATAGTCTCGGGGCATGAAGATCCGACGCGCCAGCGTATGCTCGCGGGTATTGGTCAATACCAGGTCGAGCGCCGGGTAGGCGAGGTCGTGATCGGCGTGGTTGCGCAACGTCGCAGTCAACTGCAGCAGTCCCGGGCGCGATGAATCGGCGTTCTGGAGATCGGACGCTTCGATGTTGATCAGCCGCGGACGCTGCGGCAGCGGCACCTCGCACTGCAGTACTGCGCACATGCGGACGAGCAGCGGTTTCAGCGGGCGATAGTGGGCCGCGAGTTCGCCGCGATAGAAATAGATTGCCTGCGATCCCAGCACCAGCAGCAACAGCAGGCAGCCGACTCCCCAGCCGCGCACCCGGCGCCTGCGGCCGGCATGCGCCTGCTGCAGGAACTGGCTGTCGGCGCTCAGCGTGGTGGACCGGCTCATAACGCCCTCTGCGCGCGTTTCAAGCCTGGCCGCCCGGGGCCTGGCGGCCAGGGGCTCCGGGGCGTCCGGCATGACGGGGCTCGCGTCCTGGAAACGAAACGCCGGCGGGACCGAGGGCGTAGTGGGCGCAAGCGGCGCGGCGCGAAAATCCGGGATGGCGGGGAGTCGCACCGGCGCCTCGCGTTCGGGCTGCGCCGGCATCGAAGCTGCCGCCGGGTCATGTGGCAGGGACTCCGCATCCCGCGCTGTTTCGGGCAGCGTAACCAGGCCGCCGAAGCCATCGAACACGTTGGCGCAGCGGCCGCAGCGCACCCGGCCCGCACGCGCCTGCAGTTGCTGCGGCGTCACGCGAAACAGCGTCGCGCACGCCGGACACCGCGTCGCCATCGACATCGCGGCCTATCCCGCCTTTCTGACGCCGCGCAGCATGGCCCAGCCCTCCTCGCTTTCGATCTCGCCCATCGCAAACCACGGCGCGTAGGCAGAGCGCACGTCCCCGGCTTGGTCCAGCAATATCCCGGAAAGCGCGATGCGACCCTCTTTCACGGTAAGCTTGGCGAGCAGCGGCGCGAGCACGATGAGCGGATTGGCCAGGATGTTGGCGACGACCCGTTGCGCAGGCTCGTCTCCCGCGCTCGCGGCGGCAACGAAGCGCGCCGCGACCTGATTCTGCATAGCGTTGCGCTCGGCTGCAAGCAGCGCTTGCGGGTCGATGTCCACGCCGCGCGCGCTGGCGGCTCCCAGCTTCAAGGCCGCTATGGCCAGTATCCCCGAACCGCATCCGAAGTCGATGACCGTTTCACCGCCGCGGATATGGGCATCGATCCAGCGCAGGCACAGCCGCGTGCTGGGATGGGTGCCGGTGCCGAACGCCATGCCCGGGTCGAGCAGCACGTTGACCGCACGCGGGTCGGGGGGCGCATGCCAGCTCGGCACGATCCATAGCCGCGGCGAGATCTTCGTCGGTTGGTATTGGTCGCGGCTCGCACGTACCCAGTCGCGATCGTCGACTACGCTCACGCGGTACGGCGTGGCGGGTGGCACGCCGGCAGCGCGCATCGCAACTGCAGCCACCGCCGCGGGCGTGACATCGGCCGGAAACAGCGCGGTTACCCGGCTCGTGGCCCAGCGCGTCAGCGCCGTCGTATCGGTTTCCCCATAGTACGCCTGCTCCTGCGGCGTGCCGGCCGCGGCGTCCGTCGTCTCGACTGCGAGCGCACCCGCCTCGAAGAATGCATCGTCGAGTCGCTCGGCGGCGGCCGCATCGACCTCGACCGCTACGGTAAGCCAGGGCATGGCGTTTGCAAGGAAGGCGCGCGCTCCAGCCGCGGGCAGCTTCTACTCCTCCCGCGCCATCTGGGCGAGCTTGCCTTCGAGATAGCGGATGCTGGTGCCGCCGCGCCGGAACGCCGCATCGTGCAGCAGTTCCTGATGCAGCGGCAGATTGGTGCGTATGCCTTCGATCGCGGTCTCGGAGAGTGCGATGTTGAGCCGCGCGATCGCCTGCTCCCGCGTATCGCCGTAGGCGATGATCTTGCCGAGCAGCGAGTCGTAATAGGGCGGCACGAAATAACCGTTGTAGGCGTGCGTGTCCACGCGTATTCCCGGCCCGCCCGGCATATGGAGCGACGTGATGCGCCCCGGCGAAGGCGTGAACTTGTAGGGATCCTCTGCGTTGATGCGGCATTCGATGGCGTGCCCCCTCACCTGCACGTCGCGCTGGCGCAGCTTCAGTTTCTCGCCGGCCGCGATGCGAATCTGCATCTGCACGATGTCGAGCCCGGTGATCATCTCGGTCACCGGATGTTCGACCTGCAGCCGGGTGTTCATCTCGATGAAGTAGAACTCTTCGTTCTCGTAGAGAAACTCGAAGGTGCCCGCTCCGGCATAGCCGATCTTGCGGGCGGCTTCGGCTCAGCGTTCGGCGATGCGCGCGCGCGCGCGCGACGGCAGCAGCGGCGCCGGCGCTTCCTCGATCACTTTCTGGTGGCGCCGCTGCATCGAACAGTCGCGATCGCCCAGATAGATTGCGTTCTTGTATTTGTCGGCGATCACCTGGATCTCGATGTGGCGGGGATCCTCGAGGAATTTCTCGATGTAGATGGTGGGATTCCCGAACGCGGCCTGCGCCTCGCTGCGCGTGGTCTGGACCGCGTTGAGCAGCGCCGCCTCGGTATGCACGATCCGCATGCCGCGGCCGCCACCACCGCCCGCAGACTTGATGATGAGCGGATAGCCGATGCTGCGCGCAAGGCGAACGATTTCCTTGGGATCCTCCGGCAGCGCATCGTCGGTTCCGGGGACCACTGGAACACCCGCCTTCTTCATGGCGCTTTTTGCGCTGACCTTGTCCCCCATCATGCGGATGGTCTGCGGGCTGGGGCCGATGAAGACGAACCCGCTCTGTTCCACCCGCTCGGCAAAATCTGCGTTCTCTGCGAGAAACCCGTAGCCCGGATGAATAGCTTCGGCGTCCGTCACTTCTGCCGCGCTGATGATGGCCGGAATATTGAGATAGCTGCCCGCCGAGGGCGGCGGGCCGATGCACACCGACTCATCGGCCAGCCTGACATACTTCGCTTCGGCATCCGCTTCCGAATGCACCACCACCGTCTTGATGCCCATCTCCCGGCACGCCCGCTGGATGCGCAGCGCCACTTCGCCGCGGTTCGCGATGAGGATTTTCCCGAACATCAGTTGCTCAACCGATGACCAGCAAAGGCTGCCCGTATTCCACCGGCTGGCCGTTTTCGACGAGGATCGCTTTCACCACACCCTCGTGGTCGGATTCGATTTCGTTCAGCAGCTTCATCGCTTCGATGATGCACACGGTATCTCCGGCCTTCACGGGCGAACCCACTTCGACGAAAGGCTTTCCGCCGGGGGACGAGGCACGGTAGAACGTTCCTACCATCGGCGACTTGACGACGTGTCCCTCGGCCACCGGGGTGTCGGACTGGGAAGCGCCCTCCACAGGCGCCGCCGAAGCCTGCGCGGCGGGCGCCTGAGCCAGCACGGTTGCCGGTATGGGTGCGGCGGCCGGGGCCGAAGCACCGCGGCTGATCCGCACTTTCTCCTCGCCTTCCGTGATTTCCAGCTCGGCGATACCGGACTGCTGCACCAGGTCGATCAGCGTTTTGAGCTTCCTCAGGTCCATAAAGCCTCCGATACTTCAGCGCTTGCGACCGGACTGCAGCGCGTAGGCGAGTGCCAGCTCGTAGCCTTTCGCGCCCAGGCCGCAGATCGTGCCGACCGCGAGGTCGCTGAAATACGAACGGTGGCGGAAGGGTTCCCGCGCGTGGATGTTCGACAGATGAACTTCAATGAACGGAATGGCGGTCGCGGCAAGGGCGTCACGCATCGCGACGCTGGTGTGCGTGCACGCGGCCGGATTGATGATGATGAAATCAATGCCCGCGCGGCCGGCGGACTGGATGCGCTCCATCAGTTCGGCTTCCGAATTGCTCTGGAAGGCGCTGAAATCGACGCCCGCCTGCCGCGCCTGCTTCGCCAGGCGCGACTCGATCTCAGAGAGCGTACTCGACCCGTAATGCTGCGGCTCGCGGCTACCCAGCAGATTCAGGTTGGGGCCGTTGAGCAAGAGCACACGCCGAATTCGGGGCTGGGCCACGGGCAGGGATACAGGATCTATTATTTTGGGGGCCGTTGGCGGCAAGTTTGCCGGATTTAGCTCATATTGTCCAGACTTGCTGTCGCCCGTCGCGGCTCCGGCGCTCCTACCGGCCCGGACCCCATTGGATCTTGGACACAGCTGAGCCTGCTGTGGAACCAGCGATGCAGTGTTTTAGACGAAATTGGGTGGTTAAAGGTGCTGTTGTGTGCGTTTTGCACACTATAGCAGCGACAGCACCAGCCGTTCGAGCTGCGCTTCTTTCACTTTTCCCAATTCCCGATTGACGATCCGCCCATCCCGATCCAGAACCACCGTAAACGGCAGCGCGCCGAGGCGATTTCCAATCTGCCGGCTGACGTCTATGGTTTCCAGGCCACCCAGCAGCACGGCATAGTTGATTTTGAATTCGCGCGCAAACGCTTCGACCTTGTCGCGCTGATCTATGGCGATGCCGACGAATTGCAGCCCGCGTGAGCCGTACTTTTCCTGCAGACTTATCAGGATGGGAATCTCTTCGCGGCAGGGCGCACACCAGGTGGCCCAGAAATTGACGACCAGCACCTTGCCGTGCCATTGGTTGAGATCCTGAACGCGTCCCGCAAGGTCCGGCAGCCGCAGCGTGTAGAGCGGCGCCGCGGGCGCATCATCGACCGCGCGCCACAGGTGCACGCCCGCGCCCGCCATCCCGGCCGCAACGGCAACCCCCGCGACCACCAGCCACTGTCGGCGCCGGTTCACTGAAGCGCGAGCACCCGATCCAGCACCGCGGCAAACCGTTCCGGCGGCTGGAAGCCGATCACCCTCACCCCCGGAATCTCCCGCCCGCTCCGATCGAAAAACACGATGCCGGGAGGGCCGAACAGGCTGAACCGGCGCAACAGCGCCCCGTGCTCGGCACTGTTCGCCGTCACGTCGGCCTGCAGCTTGATCATTTCATCCAGCCTGCGGCGCACCTGCGGGTCGCTGAACGTGTAGTGCTCCATCTCCTTGCAGGTCACGCACCAGTCCGCGTAGAAATCGAGCATGACCGGCTTGCCTGCGGCGAGTTGCACGGCCTGCTCCAGCGCCGCGACGCTATCGACACGTTGAAACGCAACCGGCTGTGTCACTGGCGCCTGTCCCAGCCGCAGCGCCGAAAGCGGCTGCAGGATGTCACGGCTGCCCGACAAGGCGCCCACCAGGAACGCCGCGCCGGTCAGGAGCGCGATGACGCCCACGCCTTTGCTGAAGCGCTGGAAGCCGGGGGCGCCGTGCGGCAGCGGATCGAGCGCATGGAGATGGATCGCCGTCAGGATCAGAAGCGCCGACCAGGCAAGCATCTGCACGGCAACCGGCGCGAGCGGCGACACGATATAGATGGCTACAGCGAGGAGCACCACGCCAAAAAAGCGCTTCACCGTTTCCATCCAGGGTCCCGCCCTGGGCAGCAGCGCGCCTGCGGACGCCCCCACTGCCAGCAGCGGAACACCCATCCCCAGCGCCATGGCGAACAGCGCGGAGCCGCCGAGCACCACGTCGCGGCTCTGACTGATGTAGAGCAACGCGCCCGCGAGCGGGGCCGCCATGCACGGGCCCAGGATCAGGGCCGACAGCACGCCCATCGTGAACACGCCGAGAAAGTGGCCGCCGTGCAGGCGGTTGGTGGTTTCCGTGAGCCGCGACTGCAACGCGACCGGCAGTTGCAGTTCATAGAAGCCGAACATCGCGAGCGCCAGTGCCACGAACACCACAGCGAATGCGCCCAGCACCCAGGGATTTTGCAGAGCGGCGGACAGCATTGCGCCCGACAGGCCGGCCGCGACACCCGCCAGCGCGTACGTGATCGCCATGCCCAGCACGTACGCCGCAGAAAGCAGGAAGCCATGCGTCTTGGTCATCTGCCCGCCCCGGCCGGCGATGATGCCGGAAAGAACCGGAACCATGGGCAGCACGCACGGCGTAAAAGAGAGCAGCAGGCCAAAACCGAAGAAACTCGCCACCACCAGCCAGTAGCCGCCCCGGAAGATCTCCGCGAACGCACGATCATCGCGTTGCGACCCGGACGCGGGGACGTCCACGAAGGGGGACGCGCCTGCCCTGTCCGACGCAGCTCCGACGAACGGGCTTCCGCCAGCGGGACTGTAGGCCGCGTACTTCAGTTCCGCTTTCTGCTCCTGCGGTACGTAGCACACGCCCACGTCCGCGCAGCCTTGCGACACGGCGGTGAGCACGAGCGCCGGCACGGCGCCGCTGGTTTCCACCGGCAGCAGGATTCTCACTTCCTCGCGATAAACTTCGACGTCGCCGAAGAATTTGTCGGTCTTCTTCTTGCCCGGCGGGAGCTGCGGGTCGCCGAGCTGCGCTTCCGCGGGCGCCACCGAAAAGCGGAACTTGTCGCGATACATGTAGTAGCCGGGGGCGATGCGGTAGCGCACTTCGATCGCGTCCGGCCGGGCAATGCGCGCGGCAAACTGAAAGGCTTTCTCCGGCTCGAGCAGATCGGGCTCCGCGCCATGCGCGATGCCGGAGAGAAGCAGGATCAGCAGCAGGAATGGACGCATGGCTCGCCGGTCAATCCGGTGATGTCTCCGCAGCCACCCAGTCGAGGTATGCGGGCAATCCGCTCGCAACCGGGACCGCCACGATTTCCGGCACTTCGTAGGGATGCAGGGCCTTGATTCCCGCCTCCAGCGCTCCGTAAGCCGCGGCGCGCGTCTTGATCAGCACCGCGACTTCCGTCTCGTTCGCGATCTCACCTTTCCAGCGGTATACCGATGAAATCTCGCCCAGCACGTTGACGCACGCCGCGAGCCGCTTGTCCACCAGCGCCCGCGCGAGTTCGAGTGCACTCCCTCGATCCGGCAGGTTGGTAAACACGATCAGCGTATCGGAGGTCATATTGCGCATGGGTCTTGCTCTGATGCACCGGAAGCCCGGGACGGGTCGCTCGAGACGCTATGGTAGACTTCCGCCCTTTGCCAGCCTGACCGGACGCGCGGCGCGCTTGGCGCAGTGCATGTCGGCGTGCGAGACGCGCTACGTGTCCAGGCGCGCACACAGGCGCCGCCCGCGCCCCGGGAATTTGCCGCTGCCACAGCCTGCGACGAGGGTTCTTCGCATGGCCGGATTTTAGCCCATCCCGACCCACCGCGTCGGTACCAACCAGCATGCCGCACCGGATCACCCTCAAGCCCAGCGACCACAGTTTCATCGTCGAAGACGACGAAACCATCCTCGAATCGGCGCTGCGCGCGGGCCACGTCATCGCCTACGGGTGCCGCAACGGCGCGTGCGGCACCTGCAAGGGACGGATACTCGAGGGCGCGGTGGACTACGGTACCTACCAGCCGACCGCGCTGTCCGCCGAGGAGCGGAACCGCGGTCATGCGCTTTTCTGCCAGGCACGCCCGCTGAGCGATGTCGTGATCGAGTGTCGCGAGATCAGCGCCGTGCGCGATATCGCGATCAAGACACTGCCGTGCCGGGTGCAGAAGATGGAGCGCGCCGCACCGGACGTGATGCTGCTGGAACTGAAGCTGCCGGCAAACGAGCGCCTCCAGTTCCTCGCCGGCCAGTACATCGACATCCTGATGAAGGACGGCAGGCGCCGGAGCTTCTCCATGGCCAACGCGCCGCACGACGACGCCTTCCTGCAGCTGCATCTGCGCAACTACGGCGGCCCTTTCAGCGAGTACGTGTTCACGCGGATGAAGGAAAAGGAAATCCTGCGCTTCGAGGGTCCGCTCGGCACGTTTTTCCTGCGCGAGGACAGCGACAGGCCGATCATCCTGCTTGCCAGCGGAACCGGTTTCGCCCCGATCAAGTCCATCGTCGAGCATGCTCTGTACAAGGCCATCGGGCGGCCGATGACGCTGTACTGGGGCGGCCGGGCGCGCAGCGACCTCTACCTCAATGCGCTTGCCGAGTCGTGGGCGCAGGCACAACACCTGCGCTACATCCCCGTGCTCTCGGAGGCGCGTCCGGTAGACGCATGGACTGGCCGCACCGGCTTCGTGCACCGGGCGGTGATGGACGATTACCCCGACCTGTCCGGCTACCAGGTTTACGCCTGCGGCGCGCCCGTGATGGTGGAGGCCGCGCGCCGCGACTTCACCACACAGTGCGGGTTGCCCGAAGAAGAGTTCTACTCGGACGCCTTCACGCCCGCCGCGCCGACGCCTGGTTCAGCCTAGAGCGGCACCTGCCGCTCGCCTCCGGTCGTCTGGCGCAGGCGCTCGACTGCGAGATCGAGGCTCGCGCGCGCGTGGCGGTGCGCCGCTTCGGGGTTGCCGAGCTTCTCGTGCAACTGCGTAAGCGCGAGCTGCGCCGACCACGTGGATTCGATGGCGATGCTGGCCTCGAGATAGCTCTGCGCTTTGCCCCATAGCCCCTGACGGGTGCACAGCCTGCCGAGCGCAAGCAGCAGCGCCGCATCCCGCGGTTGCGCCTGCAGCCAGCCCTCCGCGCGCTCGATGCGGCGCAAGGTATCGCCGTTTTCCGGGTCCGCGTAGAGCAGCGCGAGCGCGCTGTCCCAGTTTTCGGCCAGGCTCTGCTCGACGATGTCCTGCGCGGCGCCATGCGCACCGAGCGCCATGAAGCATTGCGCCCCCGCGGCGGCGACCTTGGGGTCCCGCTTGTCCGCGGGCGGGACTTTCTGCCACGCCTCGGTCAGCGAACGCACGTCGAGCGCCCTGCGCTTGAGGTTCTCCACCTGCGCGCGAACCCGCAGCTGTCGCGCCTGCTCGGCGTCGAACACGCGGCGCTTTTCCAGTTGTTCGATCAGGCCCAGCACCTGCTCCCAGTTCCTGAGCGCCTGCTGGGCGCGCAGCTCGAGCCTCAACGCGGCGGTGTGCTTGCGCGGCAACGCCTGCAGCGCCGCAAGCGCATCCTGGTGGCGTCGCTCATCGAGCAGCAATTCCGCCTCGCTCACGATCTTCACTGCGTCGTCGTCCGCGGCAAGCGCGGCAGCCTGCGCAAGGTAGTCGTCGCGCCGTTCGTAAGCGCGCAATTCGTGCGCCGAGCGCGCGGCGAGGACCGCGCACAGGGCGGCATGATCCCCGAGCTTGATCGAACTCGCAGCCGCCTTCTCCGCGCGTGCGTAGCGGCCCGCAAAAAATTCCTGGAGCGCCTCGAGCAGCGTGTCCTGCGCTTTCTGCCGGCGGCGGGCCAGACGATAGGCTTGCACCCGGGAGGGCAGGCGCAGCATACCCGACAGCATCCGCACCAGCGCATAGCCGACTGCAAAGGCGATCGCAAGCAGCACGAAAACGAAATTGAGCGACAGCTCTACCCGGTAAGGCGGCCACACGAGCTGGACATACCCGGTGTTGTAGCGCGCCGCAACGACGAGCCCCGCCGCCAGCGCGAAAATGAGCACGATCCAGAACAGCGCTTTCACGTCGCGCTCGACCTATCGCGCGCCCGGCTCGCGCGCCGGGCGCAGCTTGCGCAGCGCATCCAGCGTGGCCGAGATGTCCGGAACGTCGATCCTGATTTCGCTGGAGTGCAGATTACGCAGCGTGCCGGCCGCGGTCGCGACGCTGCTGCTGCGCGTGTCGTAATAGCGCTCGAGCCATTCGCGCGCGGCCTTCAGGTCCGCCTTGTAACTCGCTTCGTCGCGCGCGAGCAGCGCCAGCCGCGCGCCGATCAGGCGCAGCTTGAGATTCTCGCGCAGGAAAAAGCTCTGCGGCGGGGCAAGCAGCGGCACGTCCGGCTTTTCCATGTGCTGGATCCGCACCAGCTGCTTCAGCTCCGCCCAGGCTTCGCGGGCGAGACGCATGAGGCCGTTGCCCGGTTCCTGAGTCTCCGTAGCGGGCGTGGCGGCAGGCCGCACCTCCATCGCGAGCGGCAGCCGGTCCACTGCCGAAACGAGATTGTCGAGGCGGATGCTGAGGCCGACGGTATCGACGTGGGGCAGCGCGTTCAGCCGCTCGATATCGAGATGGAGCGCCTTGCGCAGCGCAGTGAGCTGCGGGCGCTCCATGCGCTGCAGCCGCATATCGGCGTTCTGCAACGCTATCAGCGCCGCCTTGACGTTGCCCGCGAGCTGCAGCTGCTGGTTCGCGATCAGCAGCGACTGCTCGATTTCCGCGTAGCCCCATTCGTCGCGGTTGCGCGAAAGTTCCTGGTAGAGCGCCTCCAGCGCGATCTGCTGGCTCTGCGATTCGGCGAGCTTCGCTTCCACTACGCCGATCTTGACCTGCGCCGCGGTCGTGGCTTCGCGGGCCTGGTCCGCCAGCAGCCGGCTTTCCTTCGACCGCGTTTCGGCCTCCGCCAGGCGGCGCGCGGAGTTTTCGGTGAGTTCGGCGATCCGCGCCCGCGTGTCGTGCCACTGCCAGGCCGAAACGCCGAGCGCCAGCAGTGCGACGAGCGCGACCAGAACCAGCAGAGTCCGGGATGCCGGCGGCCGATCGCGCGGCGCTTCGGGCGCAGGCTCGACCGTCTCGCGCGATGCAGCTGTGAGGACCGAGGGATCGCTCGGCGTGGGATCGTTCATGGGAGAGCAGCGTGCGTAATCGGCCCGATAGTATGCGAGGAAGCGCGCGGTCACCGCAACCCGCGACCCTACAATGTGCGGCGGCCGAAGTAATCGCAAAGACCTTCGACGATACCCTCGTCACCGGCGCCGGTGACGATCACCCCTGAAAAACCGTGCCGGGACGCGTTGTCCGCTATCCGCGGGTGGGGCACGAAGAGCGGCGTCGCCCTGAGGTTTGCAGCGCCCGCCTCGCCCACCATCCCTACCAGGTTCCCGAGGCCGATGCTGCTCGTCGCCACGAAAGCGTCGAGCGCGCGTTGCGCCCAGGCATCGTGCAGCGGCGCCGGACTGAGCGCCGGCACTATGCGCCGGTAACATTCCGCATACTGCACCTGAGCGCCGCGCGCCGCGAGCGTTTCGCCGAGCAGTTCGCGGCCGCCCTGGCCGCGGAAAATCGCGATGCGCTTGCCGGCAACCTCGTGAAAAGCAGGCAGCGCGAGCAGCGCCTCGCTGTCGAAGCTGTGGGCCGGCGCAATCACTTCCCGCACGCCGCGCCGCTCGAGCGCGCTCACCGTTGCATCGCCGATCGCCGCGATTGCGAGGCGGACGGGCAGGCGGCGCGGTGCGGTGATCAGGTCGAACGCCCTCATCACCGCGTTGGGACTCACGAAAACGGCCAGGTCGAACGCCTCGAGCCGATCGACCACGGCGAAGAAAGGCTGCAGGTCCTGCGGCGCGACGATCTCCATGGTGGGAAAGAGAATGACGCGCCCGCCCCTGGCGCGCACCTTTTCCGCGAGCGGATCGGCCTGGTGTGCGGGTCGGGTGATCACGATGCCCCGTCCCGCGAGCGGCGCAGCCGACCCGCTCATCCGGGAGGCGTGCCCTGAGACTCCAGCGCTGCAAGAATGGCGCCGGCGCCGCGGGCGCGCAACTGTTCGGCAAGCGCCATCCCGAGCGCAAGCGCTTCGTGTGCTCCACCCTCCACTTCGCCGCGCGCGAGCCGCGAGCCGTCCGGCGCGCCGACGAACCCGCGCAGGCGCAGGCGCCCGCCGCCGATTTCGGCGAGCGCGCCGAGCGGCACGTTGCAGCTGCCGGCGAGCGCACGTGACAGGGCGCGCTCGGCGCTCACGCACAGCGCCGTGGGCGCGTGATTCAACGGCGCGAGCAGCGTACGGATATCGCCGCGTTCCGTCCTGCATTCGAGCCCCAGCGCGCCCTGCCCGGCCGCAGGCAGGCTTTCCTCCGGGGTCAGCAGCGAGGTAATGCGATCTTCGAGGCCCAGGCGCTTCAGCCCGGCGGCGGCCAGGATGATCGCCTCGAAGCGGTTTTCATCGAGCTTCCGGAGGCGCGTCGGCACGTTGCCGCGCAGCGGCTCGACCCGGAGCCGGGGAAATCGCGATCGGACCTGGCTCTCGCGACGCAGACTGGACGTGCCCACGCGCGCGCCGGCCGGAAGGTCCGCGAGGGCGCGATAGCGCAGCGATACGAACGCGTCGCGCGGGTCCGCGCGCTCCATGACGGCCGCGAGACAGAAGCCGTCGGGCAACTGCATCGGCACGTCCTTCATGGAATGAACGGCGAGATCCGCCCGGCCCTGCGCAAGGGCCTCCTCGAGTTCCTTCACGAAGAGGCCCTTGCCGCCCAGCTTTGCGAGCGACGCATCCGCCAGCCGATCGCCGGAAGTCGTCATGCCGAGGAGCGCCACTTCCAGGTACGGATAGAGCGCCTTCAGCCGCGAGGCGACGTGCCGCGCCTGCCACAGCGCGAGCGCGCTTTCCCGCGTAGCGATCGCCACGCGGCGCGGAGTGGAAGTCGGGTCGCTCATGGCACTCACCGCTCCTTCCCGAACTCGCGGATGAGATGTTGCTGCCGTCGGCTCACCGCGATCCGTTCCTCGCAGCCCTGCACCACCACCAGCCAGTTCCCCTCTCCGGCGTCTGCGGTGGCGCGCTCGAAACCGCGAATGGCGTCCCGCGCGACGAGGCAATTGCGATGCACGCGCACGAAGCGGTCGGCGTACTCCTGCTCGAGCCGGGTGAGCGACTCGTCCACGAGGTATTCGCGCCGGCTGTCGCGCACCGTGACGTACTTGAGTTCCGCCTTGAGGTAGATCACATCCGCGATCGGGATGAGATGTATCTTGCCGCGCTCCTGCGCGCTCAGGAACGCGCGTGGCTCGGGCCGCAGCTCCCGCAGCGTTTCGGGTTTCGGCCGTGCAGAGCCACGCACCCGCATCAGGGCTTCACGCAACCGGGCGGCGCGTATGGGCTTCAGCAGGTAATCCACCGCGTGCACCTCGAACGCGCGTATGGCGTACGCGTCGTACGCGGTGGTGAACACCACTGCCGGCGGATGCTCGAGCTTCTGCAGGTGCTGTGCCACCTCGATGCCGTCCATTTCCGGCATGCGTATGTCGAGCAGGATCACGTCGGCCGGCCGCTCGGCGAGCAGCGTGAGTGCCGCGCGGCCACTCGCCGCCTCTCCCGCGATCGCGAGCGGCAGGTGGGCGGCGCAATCGGAGAGCAGGTCGCGCATCCGGCTTCTCGCCGGCGCCTCGTCGTCCACGATGACGACTCGCAACGGCCCGGCTGCGGGTTCGCTCACTGTCGGCCCCTCACGTACGGCATGGTAATGTGCACCTGGTATGTGGCGTCGGTCACCCGGGTGGTGAGGATTGCCTCGACATCGAAATGGAGCTGCAGCCGCTCCCGTATGTTGGCGAGCGCCATTTTGTTCCCGGCGTGATGGTTGCCGGCATGCTCGTAGGGGTTGCGCAGCACCGCATGCACCTGCTCGCGGGCAAGATAGATGTTGATGCTGACTACGCCCGGCGCCGTGCGCGGCTCGATGCCGTGATAGACCGCGTTCTCGAGCAACGGCTGCAGCACGAGCGGGGGGATGCAGGCGTCGGCCGGCATCTTATCGATGTGCCACTCGACCTTGAGGCGCTCCCCCAGCCGCAGCTGCTCCAGCGCGAGATACTCGCGGCACAGCTCCACTTCGCGCGCGAGCGGCGTCAGTTCGCGGTTGTCGGCCATCACCACGCGGAAAAGATCGGCCATGTCCTCCAGTGCACGCTCGGCGCGCTTGGGATCCTCGCGGATCAGGCTCAACACCGCATTGATGCTGTTGAACAGGAAGTGCGGCCGGATGCGCGCCTGCAGCGCCTGCAGCCGCGCCTCGGATATCGCCGGGGAGAGCGCGCGGCCGCGCAGGTCGAAATAGAGAAGCAGCATCAGGGTAAGGAGAAAAGTGAGCGTCCAGTAGCGTTCGAGCCAGGCGCCCTCCACCTGCAGCAGCGGGCGCCCGTATGCGTAGAGCAACGTCGCAAGCACCAGCTCGAGTGCCAGGACCGCCACAGCGCCGAGATAGTACGGCAGATGCTTCAGCAGGTCGTTGAACGCGACGAGTGCCAGCAGGCTCACCATCAGCAGCGGCTGTACCACCATCGAAACGTCGAGCAGGCGCGCCCAGAAATCCTGGGGGCCTTTGCTCTCGATCATTGCAGCGGCGATTGCGGCGAGATTCACGATGAGCAAAATTCGCAGCAGTATGCCGAGATTGCGGAAGTTCGGCAGGGCGCTGCCGTAGGCGTTTTGATTTATACTGCTGGCCATGCATCAACCATTGTAGAACCTATCCCGACAACAGGCACGCATCGCCATGCGCGCGTGCTTCGAGACAGGCTCTCGTACCCACCATGTCACCCAACGACAAGCCGCCGGCCGGCCGCGGCAAGCCCTGGTCCGGACGTTTCAGGGAGCCGGTGGCCGACCTCGTGCAGCGCTTCACCGCCTCCGTGGGTTTCGACCAGCGCCTCGCGGAGTTCGACCTAGACGCCTCGCTTGCGCACGCGCGGATGCTTCGTGCCGTCAACATTCTGTCGCAGGCGGATCTCGCCGCGATCGAGAAAGGCATGGAACAGATCAGGGGCGAAGTACGGGCCGGCACTTTCCCGTGGTCGCTCGAGTTCGAGGATGTGCACTTCAATATCGAGCGCCGGCTCACCGAACTGGCGGGCGAGGCGGGCAAGCGGCTGCACACCGCGCGCTCGCGCAACGACCAGGTGGCGACCGACGTGCGGCTGTATCTGCGCGCCTCGATCGATCACGTGCTGACGCTGATTCGCGAGCTGCAGAAAACGCTGCTCGACCTCGCCGAAGCGCACGCCGACACCGTGATGCCCGGATTCACGCATCTGCAGGTGGCGCAGCCGGTGTCGCTCGGGCATCACCTCATGGCGTATTTCGAGATGTTCGCGCGCGACGCCCAGCGCTTTGCGGAGGCGCGACGCAGGGTGAACCGGCTGCCGCTGGGCGCCGCCGCGCTCGCCGGCACGTCGTTTCCGATCGATCGGGTGATGGTGGCGAAGGAGCTCAACTTCGATGGCGTATGCGAAAACTCGATCGACGCCGTATCGGATCGCGATTTCGCCATCGAGTTTTGCGCGCATGGCGCGATTCTCATGGTGCATCTGTCGCGCATCTGCGAGGAGCTGGTACTGTGGATGAACCCGCGCTTCGGCTTCATCGACATCGCCGACCGCTTCTGCACCGGCTCCTCGATCATGCCGCAGAAGAAAAATCCCGACGTCGCGGAACTCGTCCGCGGCAAGACCGGACGGGTCAACGGCCATCTGGTCGCGCTGCTGACGCTCATGAAATCGCAGCCCCTCGCCTACAACAAGGACAACCAGGAGGACAAGGAGCCGCTGTTCGACACGGTGGACACGCTGATGATGTGCCTTGCCGTGTTCCGCGACATGCTGGCGGGCGTAACCGTCAACAAGGACGCGATGCGCGCGGCCGCACAACAGGGTTACGCCACCGCGACCGACTTCGCCGATTACCTGGTGAGGAAAGGCGTGCCGTTCCGCGAAGCGCACGAAGCGGTCGCGCAGGCGGTGCGCCTGGCCGCCGAGCGCGGCTGCGATCTTGCCGCGCTGAAGCTCTCCGAGCTCCAGCAGTTTTCCGCGCTCATCGAGAAGGACGTGTACGACGCGCTCAAGCTGGACGGATCGCTCAAGTCGCGCAGCCACCTGGGCGGCACGGCACCGGTGCGGGTCAAGGCCGCGATCGCCAAGGCGCGCAAGACCCTGTAGCCCCTGAGCCCCTTGGGGGGCGGCTACCGGCACAAGCCGGGCGCATGATCAAACGGCTGCGGGCAGCCTCAAGGGTGCTTCGTATCCGGCACCGCCTCATCGAGCAGGCGGCGCCGTCGTGCCCCTCACGACCAGTTCCACCGGCAGCTCACTGCGCAGGGCGACTCCCTCGCCCGCAAGCTTGCGCAGCAGGTGGCGCGCGGCATAGATGCCCAACTCGGTCGTCGGAAAGTGCACCGTGGTGAGGCCGGGCGTGATCAGCGAGGCGATTTCCATGTCGTCGAAGCCGGTGACTGAAATCTCGCGCGGTACGGCAATCCCGCGGGCGTTGCACTCGGCCATCGCACCGATGGCGAGGATATCGTTGCCGCAGATTACCGCCGTCGGCAGCGTGTCCCGCTGCGTTACCTCGCGCAGCCCTTCCCGGCCTGCACCGAGCGTGTAGGGCTTTTCCACCACGCGTTCCGGCGGCAGCCGTCCGCCCCGCGCGACGAGCGCCTGGCGCACGCCCTCGGCGCGTTCGCGCGCCCGCTCGTTCTGCGCCGTGTAGCCCGCAATCATCGCGAACTCGCGATGGCCTATGTCGAGCAGATAATCGGCGAGTCGGATGGCGGCGGCACGGTTGTCGAAGCCGACGCAAGGATGCACGCCGGCCGGATCGAGCGCCCACGTGAGCACATACGGCACGCGGTTCGCCCCGATCATCTGGAAAACGCTCGGGTGGTGCGACGTGCCGAGCAGCACCAGCCCGTCGATGCCGCGCTCGATCAGCGCGCGGGTCGCGCGCACTTCCACGGCGGCGTCGAACTCGTGCGACGCCAGCAGCAGCGTATAGCCCGCCTCGTCGAGTGTCTTCTGCAGTGCGTGCGTGGTGTTGGCGAAGATGGCGTTGTCGAGCGTCGGGATCACCACGCCGATGGTGCGGGTGCGCCGGGACGCGAGCGCTCGCGCGGCGCCATGGGCCACGTACCCCAGCGTCTGCACGGCGTGCTGCACGCGCGCCAGGGTCCGCGCCCTCACCTTGTGTGGAAGCGAGAGCGCGCGCGACACGGTCGCCGTGGAGACGCGCGCGAGGCGCGCGACATCCGCGAGCGTCGCGATCCGGCCTGTCTTGCGGTCGTTCACTGAGGCGACGGCCGGCGAACACCAGCCGCCATGAACCGACGCCTGGGCTCAGCGAAACTCGCGTGCGCTGTACTTGCGGTACTTCGGCAGCAGCCGCCGCGGCTGGCGGAAGGCGTCGCGGCGGAAGGGATCGCCCAGCTCCTGGGTGAGCATCAGGTTGATCACCGTCGGCCGGTTGGAACGCACCGCCCCGCGCAGGGCATCGCCGACCTCGTCCGCGTGCTCCACCGTCATGCCGTTCGCACCCATCGCCTCCGCCACGTCGGCGAAGTCGGGGTTCTTGAGGTTGGTGCCGAGGAAGCGCTTGTCGAAGTAGTCGATCTGGTTCTTCTTCTCCGCGCCCCATTGGCCGTTGTTGAAAACCACGGCGACGACCGGAATGTCGTGGCGCACGCAGGTGAGCACTTCGTTCAAGCTCATGCCCCACGCCCCGTCGCCGACATAGGCGATGGCCGGACGATCGGCACGCCCGACCTTGGCGCCGATGGCGGCCGGATAGGCGTAGCCGCAGTTGCCGAAGCTCATGGCGGCGAGGAAGGAGGGCGAGGTCTCGAAGTGCAGATAGCTGTTGGCCACCGAGCAGACGTTGCCGATGTCGGTGGACACCATGGCGTTCTTCGGCATGGCACGCGCCAGCGCGGCGAGCGCCTGGCGCGGCCCGATGCGCTTCTTCTCGTTCGGCGAGGGCCACTGCGCCAGCTCCTGCGCCCAGGCGAGCTTTTCCTTCTGCACTTCCGCGAGCCGCGCCTTGTTGGGTGCGAGCTTGCCCATCGCCTTCAGGCGGCTCAGAAGCTCGATCGCGGCCAGCCGCGCATCGCCGCAGATGCCGATCGAAACCTTCTTCACCAGCCCCAGCATGCGCGGATCGGCGTCGATCTGAATGATCTTGGCGTTCTTGGGCCAGTAATCGAGCCCGTGCTGCGGCAGCGTCCCGAACGGGCCGAGGCGCGAGCCGAGCGCCAGCACCACGTCGGCTTTGGAGATCGACTTCATCGCTGCCTTCGATCCCTGGTAGCCGAGCGGGCCGCAGGCGAGCGCGTGGCTCGCGGGGAAGGAGTCGTTGTGCAGGTAGGAATTCACGACCGGCGCCGTGAGATAGTCCGCCAGCGCGACGCACTCTTTCACGCCGTCCGCCATGACCACGCCGCCCCCGGAAAGGATCACCGGGAACTTGGCCTTGGCGAGCAGTCGCGCTGCGGCGTCCAGCGATTCGGGGCCGCCGGCCGAGCGCTCGATCCGCTTCGGCTCGGGGATCTCGAAGTCGCCCTCGCCGTAGAAGTAGTCGCGCGGAATGTTGATCTGCACCGGGCCGCGTTCCGCAAGCGCGATATCGAAGGCGCGTCCCGTCAGCTCGGCCATGCGCTGCGGCGAGTTGACGTGTACCTGCCATTTCGTGATCTTGGAGAAGATCGGCATCTGCTCGGTTTCCTGGAACCCGCCGAGCCCCATGGTCAGGCTGCCCGACTCGGGGGTGATCGCGACTACCGGCGAGTGCGCCCAGTACGCCGCGGCGATCGCAGTCACGAAGTTGGTGATGCCGGGGCCGTTTTGCGCGATGCAGACGCCGTGCTTGCCGGTCACGCGCGAATAGCCGTCGGCCATGTGCGCAGCGTTCTGCTCATGTGCCACCGAAATGAAACGTATGCCCGCGGCAGGAAAGAGATCGTGCGCGTCCATGTAAGCCGAGCCCACGATGCCGAACGTGTCCTTCACACCCTGCGCCACCAGCGTTTCGAGGAAAGCTTCGCTCGGCGTCATGCGGACCCGGCCACCGGCCGCGAGATTCTTGGCGAGCGCTTTGGATTCTGCCATCAGGTTCATGCGGGTCTCCTTTGGTAACAGGGCGTCGGGTGCGTGAGGCGTTTCCGACCGGCGCCGCAACGGAGGTCGCGTCAGCGCGCTCGGGGAACTCGGGATTATACGCGCCGATGCGCGGTGTGCAAGCGCTTGCACCGCGCTCGCGCTCCCGGAAAGCGGGGTATTGAGCCGAAGCGGGAGAAACCACCCTTGATGTAGCCGGACAAGCGCGGGACAATGCACAAAATACGCTGTCATTGTCGACGCTTAACGTGATGCCAAAAGCATTGATCGCACTGTTCGTCCTGCTCGCCCTGGGCCCGGCCCATGGGCAGGGCTTCAAGTTTTCCAACGAGGACACCTCGAACAAGGAACGGGAGGCCGAGCGGCAGGCGAACGTGCAGTCCCAGCTCGCAACCCCGTGCCGGGACAAGATCCGCAACCAGAAGATCATGGTCCTGGTCGGCGAAGAGCGTAACGGCGTGGTGAACGCAAGCCAGTCCGCGTACAGCCCGCATATCGACGCCATCAACGGGCGCCTCAAGTCCCTGGGACTGCGCACCTACTCGCCGGAGGAGATCCGCAGGCAGATTGCGCAGGCGGAAATCGATGCCTATTTCAGGAACGATCCCGATGCCGCCATCAGCGCGTCCAGGCGGCTCGCAGCCCAGTACATACTGCGTGGATTGATAGCGACGCAGACCACCCGCAATCCCATCGTCAATGTGAACCAGGTGAGCGTCAGCATGAATTTCACGCTCACCGGGGCGAACGGCCGCACGATCTCGCAGGCCGATGCGAAAAACGAAAGTTATGCCGGCCGCGATACGCGCGGCATGGCGCTCACGCTGATCAACGAGCGGGCCGACGAGGTGGTGGCGCAGCTCTACAGCGATTACTGCCAGCGCGCCCGATAGGCGAGTGCGTCGCAAGACAGAGCAACAGAGGGAGAGATGACATGATGACAACGCGTTTTATCCGGCTTCAAGGCGAGTTGGTCGCGATGGCATGCGCCTTCGCGCTCAGCGCGGGCGCTGTGCACGCGCAGCCGGTGTTCGGAAATCCGTCGCCGACCGCCGGCACCGAGACCTCGCAAAAAGCCAATGCCGCGGCAGAGCAGGCCATGTACAAGCCGGTCGAATACGTCAACAAGGCGACAAAGGGCCCGGCTCTGGTAGTGATACCGGGCGAGATCAAGAGCAACAACGCGACTTTCACCCAGCGCTTCCTGCCCAACAACATCGCGGATTTCGCCGAACTCGAGCTTTCCCAGGCGAACTTCTCGGTGCTGGAGCGCAACAACCTCGGACATCTGCTGCAGGAAATTTCGCTCGCCTACAACCTGGGCGACGTCGATAAGGCGCGCCAGACCATGCAGGTCGGCAAACTCAAGGCGACCAAGTGGGTCGTGAAGTTCGACATCCTCAAGGCCGAGCAGATCGCCCAGAACACGCAGGGTTTCGACGGCCGCGCGATCGGCAACATCATCGGCATCCTGGGGCGCAGTTCAGGCGCGCACGCCGCCGGGGCTGCGACCGGCTCAGTTCAGACGCAGGATGCGACCGGCGTGTGGCTGATCGGCATGCGCTACAAGATCATGGACGCCAACACCACCGAGCAGGTGGCGCAGGGTTACAGCGAACTCAAGATGGAAGTCGGTGCGACGGCAACCAGCGTGCTCGGGGTGTCGCAAAGCGCCAAAGGCGGTGTCGGGCTCGACACGATGGTGCAGCGCCTGGTGCAGACCGCCGTCTGGGAAATCGACTCCAAGTATAAATAGCGCAGCCGGGGAACGCGGGCGCGCACGAGGGTGCACGTGCCCGCTTGACAGAACGGCGCCCAGCCAAGGAACAGCCTGATGTCCACGCCCATCAAAATCGGGAAATACGATATCCGTCGCGAACTGGGCAAGGGCGCGATGGGCATCGTGTACGAGGGCTATGATGGCGTTATCGAGCGCACGGTGGCGATCAAGACCATCCGGCGCGAGCAACTCGAACAGGCGCAGGCCGCGGAAATCCTCACCCGCTTCAAACGCGAGGCGCAGGCGGCCGGCCGGCTCAATCACCCGCATATCGTCGCTATCTACGACTATGACGAGGTCGTGCCGGGAGGCGATCCGGAAGGCGGTCGCATCGCCTACATCGCGATGGAGTTCATCAAGGGCAAGGAACTCAAGGACTATTTCGAGGCGAACGAGCGCTTCGCCGTGAAGGACATCGAACGCGTCATGGGCGAGCTGCTCGACGCGCTGGACCACGCGCACCGGAACGGTGTCGTTCATCGCGACATGAAGCCCGCGAACGTGATCCTGCTCGCCGACGGCAGGGTCAAGGTCGCGGATTTCGGCATCGCGCGCATCGAAACGTCGGAGTTGACACAGGCGGGCACCATGCTCGGCACGCCGGCCTACATGTCACCCGAGCAATTCCTCGGCCAGCCGGTGGATGGCCGCAGCGACATCTTTTCCTGTGGCGTGATCCTCTACCAGTTCCTGACAGGCGAAAAGCCCTTCACCGGCACCATCACCACCATCATGCACAAGGTGCTGAAGGAAGAGCCGCTTCCGCCTTCGACTCTCAATGTCACGCTGCCCCCGGCCTGGGATGCCGTCGTCAGGAAAGCCATGGCGAAGAACCCGGCGGAGCGCTTCCAGACCGCCACGGAATTCGCAGCGGCGATCCGCGCCGCCGTTCAGCGCCAGAGCGAGGATCAGACGGTGGTGAACGTCGAAGCCACGCTGGTTCGCGGCGACGCCGCGATTCCGAGCCGTACCGTTGCCGTCGCAGCGGCGCCTCCTGCGGCTTCCGCAGCAGCCGCAGCCGCGACCGCCCCCCACACCGCGCTGCAGCGGGCCTCCACTTCCGCAAAGTCGATGACGAATCTCGCCGTCCTCGGCGGTGCGGCAGCCGGGCTGCTGCTCGTGGTGGGTGGAGGGTATTTCCTGTTCGGCAAGGACAAGGCCGCGGCAGTGCCCGTTGCCCAGAACACGCCTGCGGGGCCCGCCGCGTCCCCCGCCCCGCCTGCAGCTCCGGCAACGCCGGCACCCGCGACAGCGTCTGCGACGCCCGCCGCGCCACAACCTGCGCCGGCCGCCGCCGAGCCGCCCACCGAGCCCGGCACCATGATCATCAGCGCCCTGGGGCTGGTGAACCCCAACGACCCGCGGTTCAACGGCGATCAGGCCGCGGCGCAAGCCGAGGCCCGCGCCGACGCGCAGCGACAACTGGTGGAAAAAGCGCTGGCCCTGTACGTGGACAGGCGCTCGCTGGAGAAAAACTACAGCGTGATCGAGGCAAAACTGCTCTCACGGCCGGGCGCCTTCATCAAGACGGTGCTGCAGGAGAGCGCCCCCACGGCGGGCAAGGATGGCCTGATCGCTGCGCAAGCGCGCGCCGCGGTAAAGATCCGCGACGTGCAGAAGTCTCTCAACCAGATGTCGCGCGAGGAACGCATCGAGTTCATCCGCAACAATGGCGACCCGAAGATCGCCATCCTGATGGCGATACGCAATGCCGACACCGCCCAGGCGCTGCCGCCGAACCGCTCGCAGCTCGCCGAGAACGTGCTCAAGGAGCGCATCCGCTCGTTCGGATTCCGGGTGTGGTCGGCGGAGGGCGAGACCAAGACCGGTCCGAATGCACAGAGCGCGGATTTCGAGATTCAGGGCGAAGTGCGGGTGAAACAGCTTTCGGCGCGACTCGCCGCCTCGGGGATCACCGTCACCAAGACCGCGCTCACTTCGTGGACCGTCAAGGCGATCGACAAGGCGACCGGCGAGGAAATCTATCTCAATACCGTAAGCCCCAAGGGCCGCAGCTGGGCCACCGAGGACCAGGCGCTCGCCGACATCGGCAAGCTGGTCGGCGAGGAATTCTCGAAGAATTTCTTCCTGCAGCACTTCAACTTCGGCGCGCAGCCCGTCAGCCTCAACGTTTCGGGGCTCCCGGATGCCGAAAGCGCGCGGCTGCTGCTGAAGGAACTGCGAGGCTTCCGTTCGGTGATCGACGCGCAGCTCGTGGCGGACACCGGGCGCTATCAGCTGCGGCTGCCCGAAGGCGCCGCCGCCACCGACATAGTTCAGGATGCCATCCTGAAACCGCTCAACGCGAAGCTGGGGCAGAACTGCTTCGCGCTGGCCGGGGCGAGCGGCGCGACGGTCAACGTGAACTTCTCCGGCGCCTGTGCGGAAGCCGCGATCCGCGCCAAGCTGGAAACGACGCCGCCCGCAGGACTGCTCAACGCACCGGAGTCGCGCAGCAAGTCGATATTGAAAGGCGCCCGGGTCCAGGCCTGATCGCAGTCAGGCTTCACCCCTGCACTTCGAAGTCGAGCGT
>JBQTHU010000138.1:0-7522 GCA_052389535.1 Betaproteobacteria bacterium
TTCCATTGAGCAGTGCGGCATCGAGGCTGTTGGCGCGTTTTCCGCCGCCGATCACGGCGCAGGGGCCCGCCGCGACACGCGGCAGATGGTCGCGACACAGCGCCTTCAGTTCCGCGACCTGCATGCCGGCGGCCATCACTGCGACGGTATCGGCGATGATCGCCTTGGCGCGGGAAAGAACCGGCTGCGGAATGTCGTCTAATCGCGTGTGCGCAGCGAACTGTGCGAGCCGCTCCACGCTGGCGAGCAGCACCGCGCTGACCGGCGGACGCGGAAACTCCACTGTGTGCTCGATCGTCAGGCCGCGATGTCGAGCAGCTCGGCAGCCACGATCGGGCCGAGCCGCCGCTGCCGCGACTTGACGCGCGGGCGTATGACCGGCGCCCAGCGCCCGATGTCGGATGCGGTCTTCCACTGCGGCGTGTCGGGGAGATCCGGCCGCGTTAACAGATACAGCGCGGAATAAACGAGCCATCCCGCCGCGTTCGGGGCGGCATCCTTGAAGCGCACGATGCCGAGAACGCCTTCGACGCGCAGCAGGTTGGGGATATGCTCGGTATCGTAAATCTCGTTGAACAACGCCTCGTCCTCGGGAGCGATTTCAAATGTCACCATGTAAAAGTAGCGCGCCGCGCTCGAGCCCGCGTTCTTCATCGCCATCATCGTCGCTCCGTTTCCGACTGTTCGCGTAGGGGAAATCTTCTGCAGCGTGGACTCAATCGAGGCGGATATTGAGCGTCCTGATCACCTCGGCGTATTTCTTCAGGTCCGTTTTTACGATCGCGGCAGCTTCATCCGGCGTGTTCGCGATCACGTCGGCACCTACGCGCTGAATCTGTTCGCTCACGTCCGGCGTTTTTACAACGCGCACCAGATCCTGGTTGAGCTTGTTCACCACGGCGCGCGGCGTGCGCGATGGGACGAGCACCGCCTGCCAGTTGCCTTCCTCGAAGCCGCGGAGGCCGGTTTCCGCTACGGTCGGGATATCCGGCAGTCCCGGCACACGCTTGAGGCCGGTGACGGCGAGCACACGCATTCTGCCCGACTTCACGTACGGCTGAACCGCCACGGCCGAGGCCATCATGAGCTGGACCTCGCCAGCGAGCAGCGCCTGGATCGAGGGACCCACGCCGCGGTAGGGCACGTGGTTCAGTTTCACACCGGCCAGCGCAGCAAACCGCTCGGCGGCGATATGGACGGCATTGCCGATGCCGCCGGAACCGTAGTCGATCGCCCCCGGTCGCGCACGCGCGAGCGTAATCAACTGCTTCACGGACGCGACCGGCAGCGAGGGATGCACGGACAGCAGATACGGTTGCCACAGCAGGACGGTCACCGGCGCGAAATCCTTCTCCGAGTCGAACGGCAGATTGGGATAGATCGCCGGATTGATCGTAAACGTGCTGGCCACCAGCAGCATGGTGTAGCCGTCGGCGGGCGCCCTGGCCGCCGCTTCGGTCCCGATGTTGCCGTTGGCGCCCGAGCGGTTGTCGATCAGCACGTTCTGCTTCCACGACTCCGTGAGCTTCTGGCCGATCAATCGCGCCAGAAAGTCCGAGGTCCCGCCCGGCGGGTACGGAATGATCCACCTCACCGGTTTGCCGGGATACTCCTGCGCGACGCCCGCAGCCGGCGCAAGCAGGGCTCCCAACGCGACCATCACCAGCCACACGCGATGACTGAGGTTCAAGCGCGACATGTCGCCTCCTTCGGTCGGGACGATGAACCATTATGTCACTCGACATTGATGTTCGCCATCCGCGATGCCGGCAGAGAGCGGTTACCGGCCTCGACGGCGGCGCCCAGCACAGCTCGCTCACAGATCGGATGCGTTGACCCTTTCGGTCGGGCTGTGTAGGCTCGTTGCGCATGTTACGAGCCCGATCGTGGGAGCTACGATCCGCATGACCGAAAATACCGACGACCTGCGCGTCCGCAGCATCGAGACGCTGACGCCGCCCGCGCGCATCCTCGAGGCGTTTCCACTCACAGCCAGTTCCAGGCATGTCGTAGCCGAAAGCCGCATGGCGGTGCACCGCGTTCTGCACGGTGCCGACGACCGGCTCATCGTCATCATCGGGCCGTGCTCCATACACGACGTCGCGGCGGCGAAGGAGTACGGCGCCCGCCTCATGGACTTCGCGCGCGGCGTGGCGCGCGAGCTGCTCGTCCTGATGCGGGTCTACTTCGAAAAGCCGCGCACCACGGTCGGCTGGAAGGGCCTCATCAACGACCCCGGTCTGGACGGCACGTTTCGCATCAACGACGGGCTCAAGCTCGCCCGCGGGCTGCTGCGCGACCTGAACGAAACCGGCCTACCCGTCGCCTGCGAATTCCTCGACATGGTGACGCCGCAGTACATCGCCGACCTCGTCTCGTGGGGCGCCATCGGCGCGCGCACCACCGAGAGCCAGATCCACCGTGAGCTTGCCTCGGGCTTGTCCTGTCCCGTCGGCTTCAAGAACGGGACCGACGGCAACGTGCGCATCGCGGTGGACGGGGTTCGCGCCGCATCGGTGCCGCACCGCTTCATCGGCGTCACCAAAACCGGCGCGTGCGCCATCGTCGAGACCGCCGGGAACCAGGATTGCCACATCGTGCTGCGCGGCGGCACCCGGCCCAACTACGACGCGGCGAGCGTGGAGGCTGCCTGCAAGCTCCTCGAAGCCGCAGGCTTGCGGCAGAACGTGATGATCGATTTCAGTCATGCCAATTCGTCGAAGCAGTTCGAGAAGCAGCTCGACGCCGGCAACGAGGTCGCGCGGCAGATCGCCGGCGGAGAGTCCCGCATCATCGGCGTCATGGCGGAGAGTCATCTCAAGGCCGGACGCCAGGATCTCACACCGGGGAAGTCGCTCATCTATGGGCAGAGCATCACCGATGCCTGCCTGGGCTGGGACGACAGCCTAAAAGTGCTGGGGACGCTCGCGAACGCGGTCGCGCAGCGTCGCCGCGCGCAACCCAAGTAGTCCACCATTCGCGCTGAGCACCGTCGAAGCGCTCAAACCGGCCGCTCGTGCTTCGATAAACTCACCACGAACGGCTCGCGAATCGCAGATGGTGTCGTTCTGCGTAGACAAGCCAGGCCACCGACGCGATCTGCAACAGCGAGCACACGCCGAATGCCGCGCGATATCCCTCTACCGCGTAGCGGCCATCCACCACCGGCCACAGGTTGATGATGGCCCCGACACCGGCTTGCACCGCGAAGGCGAGCAGGAACGTCACCATGTTGAGCGCGGTCACCACGAGGCCGGTTATCTCCTTGGGAAAGCGCTTGGCAAGCAGTGCGTACGAAAGCGCGCCGAACGGGCACAGTCCCATGAACAGTATCCACCACACGAGACTGCCCGCCCCGTGGCCGAGCGCGATCGGCACCATGGCGAGGCTGCACGCCGCGCAGCCCGCGACGTAGGTGAGGATCACCGGCACGCCGCGCTGTGCGAGGCGGTCCGAAAGCGTGCCCCACAGTACACCGCCGACTCCGAACGCGCAGGCTGCGAACAGCAGATCAGACGCGAGTTGCGCGCGATCCAGCCCGGCGACATCGCGCATCCACGGTCCGGCCCAGAGGCCGAGCAGGCTGATCGCGACACCCTGCACGAACGCCGCCGCGCAACCGATCGACCAGAAGCCGCGATCGCGCAGTATGGTGCCTACGCCACGCAACTGACCGCGCAGCGTGGCGGTGCCGGCAGGTCCCGGCTTTTCGGGGACCACCAGCATGATTGCCGCGCTGGCAAGGACGGCGCATCCGGCCAGCACGAGGAACAGCGTGCGCCAATCCATCACCCGCAGCGCGAGTTCCACCGGCTTCGTCGCCGACACCGCGCCGACCGCGCCCACGAGCAGCATCCAGCCGACCAGGGTGGCCATGCGCTCGAGCGGAAACCACAGTACGAACGCCGTCATCGACGACATGAGGCAGACCGCCACGCCGAGCCCGATCAGCGAGCGGCCGAGGGTGAGCGCCGGCAGTCCGGCCGCCAGCGCGAACACGACGGCGCCGAGCGCCGCCACCAGCAGCATGGCTGCGTTCACGCGGCGCGGCCCGTAGCGGTCCATCAGCATCCCGAGCGGCAACTGCGCCGCCGCGAACGCGAGAAAGTAGGCGCTGGTGAGAAACCCGAGCGCGCCCGCGGACAGCCCGAAGGCCTGCGTGAGGTCGGGAAAGACCACCGAATTGACGTTGCGGAAGAGAAAAGAGAGGTAGTAGCCCGCGGCGAACGGCAGGAACACCATGGCGAGCAGACGCCATCCGGCGGGCGGCGCATCAATCCGCGTGGTGTTCAATGGCGCCTCTTGTTTTTCGATGCCGAAAGTGTAGCCCAACGCTCCGCGTCGTTCGGACACCGTCGTTGACACACCGGTACGGGCCTCCTACCATCGACTGCCGATTTACGCGGGAGGAGACGACATGAGCGCCATCGGAAAAGAACTTTCACGGCTTGCCTTGCTCGCGTTCATCGCCGCAGTTGCGGCGCCCGCATCGGCGCAGACCAAGCCGGCGCCGGCACCGAAAACGCTCAAGATGCAGTCGTCGTGGCCCGCGAGCCTGAGCCTGCAGGAGAGCTTCCGCTACTTCGCCGAGCGCGTGGACAAGCTCACCAGCGGCCAGCTCAAGATCGATGCCCTCGCGGCGGGCCAGGTGGTGCCGCCGTTCGAAGTGCTGGACGCGACCCACAGGAAAGTCATCGACGGCGCGCACTCGGTCTCCTATTACTGGGTCGGCAAGAACAAGGCCGCGACGCTGTTCGCCTCCACCCCCGCCGGCCCGTTCGGCATGGACACGATGGACTTCCTCGGCTGGCTCTACGAGGGCGGCGGGCTCGAGCTGTGGCAGGAGTTCTACCAGAAGGAATTGAAGCTCAACGTGGTGGTGTTGCCGATCCTCCCCGCCGGGCCGCAGGCGTTCGGCTGGTTCAAACGCCCGATCAGGAATCTCGCCGACTTCAAGGGCATGAAGTGCCGCCAGACCGGCATCGTCGCGGAGATTTTTCAGAAGATGGGCATGCAAACCATCAACATGGCGGGCGGCGAGATCATCCCGGCGGCGCAGCGCGGCGTGATCGACTGCGCCGAGTGGGTGGGCGGCGTCGAGGACCTGCGACTGGGCTTGCCGCAGGTGTTCAAGTACCACTACACGCCGGGCATGCACGAGCCGAGCGTCGTGGGCGAGCTGGTGATCAACGGCGACGTGTGGAAGGGGCTCACCGCGCAGCAGCAGGAAGTGATCCGCACCGCCGCGATGGAAGTCTTCACGCGCTGGTGGGTGAAGTGGCAGAAGCAGAATGCCGATGCGATGGAGGAGATGCGCACCAAGCACGGCACGCAAATCCTGCGCACGCCGCCCGACATACTCGTCGCATTTCTGCGCGCCTGGGACGAGATCGCCAGGGAGGAATCCGAGAAAAACCCGTTCTTCAAGCGGGTGCTCGACTCGCAGCGCGCCTACGCGTCCAAGGTGGTGCCGGCGAAGCGCTTCCTGTTTCCGCCGTATTCCTTCGCGGCGAATTACTACTGGCCGGAGGACAAGCCCGCCGCGAAAGGCGACGGCAAGAAAAAGTGAGCCGCATGTCCGGAAGCTGCGGCGCAACCGCTTTTTTTCTGAAGCGCGCGTAAAACCGATTCCTTGACCCTGCACCGCCCTCCTTCGCCGCATATCCGCTTTACGCGGGCGATCGACCGCTTCACGGACCGCACCGGGTTCCTGATTGCCTGGCTCAACGTCCCGCTCGTCGCGGTGGTGGTCTACGAGGTCGCCGCGCGCTATCTCTTCGGCGCACCGACGATCTGGTCGTTCGATCTCACCTACATGTTGTACGCCGCGGTATTCATGCTGGGCGCCGCGTATGCGCTGCAGCAGGGCGCACACATCCGCACAGACTTTTTCTTCGAGCGCTGGTCGGCGCGCACGCGCGGCATCATCGATGCCGTCGCGTACCTGGTGTTCTTCTTTCCCGCGCTCACGCTTTTCCTCATCGTGAGCGGCGGCGAGGCGTGGTATGCCTACGAGATCGGCGAGACCTCGGAGCAGACGCCGTGGCGCCCGCTGCTGTGGCCGTTCAAGGCCGTGATACCGCTCACCTGCCTGCTGCTCATGATCCAGGGCGTGTCGGAAACCATGAAGGCCCTGTACGCCATACGAACCGGCGTCGAGCTGGAACGCAGAGCGAAAACCGAAGCATGAATCCGGGACGAGCGACATGACGGACCAGGCACTGCTCGGCCTCGTCATGCTCGTCGTCATGATCGGCGCGATTTTCATCGGCTTCCCGATTTCGTTCACGCTGCTCTTTCTGGCTCTCGCGTTCGGCTATCTAGGGCTGGGCGAAGTCGTCTTCAGCCTCGCCTACTTCCAGACCATCGGCATGATGAAGGAGGAGCTGCTCGCCGCCGTGCCGCTGTTCATCCTCATGGGGTACGTAGCCGAGCAGGCGGGGCTCATGGAACGGCTGTTCACGGCGCTGCGGCATCTTCTCGCACCGATCCGCGGCTCGCTCTTCGCGGTGGTGATATTGACCGCGACCATCTTCGCGATGGCGACCGGCATCGTGGGTGCCGCGGTCACAGTCCTCGGCATCATGGCGGCACCGATCATGATCCGGGCCGGCTACGACGCGCGCCTCGCCGCGGGGTGCATCACCGCCGGCGGCACGCTCGGCATCCTGATTCCCCCGTCCGTCATGTTGATCGTGATGGGACCGGTGCTCGGCGTATCGGTCGCCGATCTCTACGCCGCCTGCGTAGGCCCGGGGCTCACGCTTGCCGCGATGTACCTCGTGTACCTGCTCGGGCGCGCGATGCTCAATCCGAAACTGGGGCCGCCGGTGCCGCGCGAACAACGCGTGCACAGCGCCGCCACGATCGCGAAGGAAGTGCTGATTGGCGTGGTGCCGCTGCTGGCCCTCATCGCGGCGGCGCTGGGCTCGATCCTCGTCGGCCTTGCCACGCCGACGGAAGCGTCCGCAGTCGGTGCATTCGGGGCGATACTACTGGCGGCAGGCTACCGGAGGTTGACCTACGCCGCGTTCAAGCGGGCGTTGCTCGCGACCACCGCGACGTCCAGCATGGTGCTGCTGCTCGCGGTGACCTCGAACATCTTCGGCGCGGTATTCTCGCGCCTGGGCACGGCGAGCTGGATCACCGACACCATGCTCTCGCTTCCCCTGCCGCCGGTAGCGATGCTCGTCGTCGTGATTCTCCTCATCTTCGTGCTCGGCTGGCCGTTCGAATGGCCCGCGATCGTGCTCGTGTTCCTGCCGATTTTCTATCCGGTGATCGACGCGTTGAAAGGCGATCTTGGCACCGTGCTCGGCATCTCGCCTGGTTTCATGCTGGTCTGGTTCGGCGCGCTGGTGGCGGTCACGCTGCAGACTGCATTCCTCTCCCCGCCCGTCGCCATGTCGGCCTACTACCTGCGGCAGGTGGTGAGAGAGTGGTCGCTCGCGACGATCTACAAGGGCATGTTCGAGTTCATGCTCCTGCAGTGCATCGCGATCGTGCTGCTGATCGTCTTTCC
>JBQTHU010000139.1:0-5893 GCA_052389535.1 Betaproteobacteria bacterium
CTATCCGGAAGACAAAGTGCCGTGGCCGGACATGTACGAGCATGACCAGCGCCCGCGCCATCCTTTTACCGACGCGATGCGCAAGTGCCTGTGCTTCGACGAACCCTTCGACCCGCCGATGGTAAGGCGCGCGATTGCCGCCTACATGGGGCTCGCTTCTTTTCTCGACGACAACATCGGCAAGATCCTGCGCGCGCTGGAGGAGACGGGCCTCGCCGCCGCTACGCGCATCGTTTACTCCAGCGATCACGGCGACAATCTCGGCACGCGCGGCATGTGGGGCAAATCGACGATGTACGAAGAGTCCGCCGGGATACCGATGATCATGGCGGGACCGGATATCGCGGCGAACGCGGTGTGCGACACGCCGGTGACACTCGTGGACGCCTTCCCGACATTCATACAAGGTCTCGGCGCGCGGCCGTCCGGCGAGGACGGTGCATTGCCGGGACACTCGCTCATCGATATCGCGCAAGGGCACGTGCCGGCCCGCACCATTCTCTCCGAGTATCACGCGGCGGGTGCGGCGTGCGGGTCGTACATGATCCGCCACGGGAAGTACAAGTACATACACTACGTCGGCCTGCCACCGATGCTGTTCGATCTCGAGGGCGATCCGTTCGAGCGCGTGGACCTGGGGCGCGACGCGAGTCATGCAGCAGTTGTCGCGGAATGCGAAGCGGCGCTGCGCAGCGTAGTGAACCCGGAAGAAGCGGACCGTCTTGCGAAGGCCGATCAGCGCGCGCACATCGAAAAGCACGGCGGCAAGGAGGCGATCCTCAAGCGCGGCACGTTCCGCTATTCGCCGCCGCCCGGCGCGAAGGCCGCCTATTACTGAGCAGATGCCAGGCGACGCGCCAATCGGGTTGTGCGAGCCGCGAACAACGATGCGCTCGCGTGCGAGGGTGCCGCTGCGCGCGGCGATCGCCCTTGCACTGTGCACCGTGGCGATGTCCGTCATGGCGGCCGAGAGCTATCCTGCGCGGCCGATCCGGTTCCTCGTAGCCTCGCCGCCCGGCGGCTCGCCCGACATTCTCGCGCGCATCGTCGCAACGCGCCTCGGTGAGCGTCTGCATCAGCAGGTGATCGTCGATAATCGCGCCGGCGCGAGCGGCGTAATCGGCGTGGAAATCGCCAGGAACGCTGCGCCGGATGGGCACACGCTTCTGCTCGCGACGTCGACCACGTTTGCGTCGCTGCCCGCGCTGGCGCGCAAGCTGCCGTATGAACCGGCGAAAGATTTCATCGCGGTCTCGCGCATAGCTTGGGTGGCGAACGTGGTGACCGTCAATGCGGGCATCGGGGTGAACAGCGTGGCCGAACTGGTGAAGGTCGCGAAGCAGCGGCCGGGCCAGCTCAACTATGGCTCCGCCGGCAACGGTTCACCCGCGCATCTCGCAGGTGCGATGCTCAACGTGCTGGCCGGCATCAACATGCTGCACGTGCCGTACAAAGGCGCGGCGCCGGCGCTGACCGACATGATCGGAGGTCAGATCCAGGTGCTCATCACCTCGCCGCTGGTCGCCATGCCGCACGGCCGCGCCGGCCGCATCAAAGTGCTGGCGACGACCGGTGCGCGGCGGGATTCACTTCTGCCCGAGCTGCCGCCCGTGTCCGAGACGGTACCCGGCTACGAGATCGTGCAGTGGTGGGGCGTTGCCCTGCCGGCCAGGACTGCGCCAGACCTGGTCTCGCGTTTGCACCGGGAGATCGTGGCCGTGCTGAACGCGCCCGATGCGCGGGATGCGATGCGCAAGAATGGCGCGACACCGCACCCGGAATCGCCGGCTGAGTTCGCGGCGTTCATCGCCGCCGAGCGTGAGCGCATCGCGAAAGTCGGGCGCCAGGCCGGGATCACGCTCGACTGATCGCGACATGCCGGCGTCCGGAATCGAGCGCTACGACTACGTGATCGTCGGGGCCGGTTCCGCAGGCTGCGTGCTCGCCAATCGTCTCAGCGAAGACGGGCGCCACACCGTCCTGCTGCTCGAAGCGGGGCCGCGGGACAATTCTCCGTGGATCCACATCCCCATCGGCTACGGCAAGACCATGTTTCACCCGGTCTACAACTGGGGGTTCCATACCGAACCCGAACCGGGCATGAACGACCGCCGCGTGTACTGGCCGCGCGGGCGCGGGATCGGCGGCTCATCGTCCATCAATGGGCTCATCTATGTGCGCGGGCAGCCCCAGGATTACGACGGCTGGGCCGCGCTCGGCAACCGCGGCTGGGGCTGGGACGACGTGCTGCCGTATTTCCGCAAGATGGAGCACAACTCGCGCGGCGAAAGCGAGTTTCACGGTGGCGACGGGCCGGTGTGGTGCTCCGATATCGGCGAGCGCCACGAGCTGATGGATGCCGCCATCCGCGCCGGCGAGGAAATCGGCGTGCCGCGCAACGACGATTTCAACGGCGCGACGCAGGAGGGGGTGGGCTACTATCAACTCTTCATCCGCAGGGGCATGCGGTGTTCATCGGCGACGGCGTATCTGCGCCCGGCGACGAAGCGGTCCAACCTGCGCGTGGAGACCCATGCGCACGCCACCGCCGTCACTTTCGACGGCATACGCGCAACCGGTGTCGAATATCGGCAGCGCGGCGTGGTGCAGCACGCGCACGCGGCACGAGAAGTCATCCTCGCCGCCGGCGCGCTGCAGACGCCTCAGCTGCTGCAACTTTCCGGAGTCGGTCCGGGCGCATTGCTGCAGGAGATCGGAATACCGGTTGTGAAAGATTTACCCGGCGTCGGTGAAAACCTGCAGGACCATCTGCAATTCCGCCTTATGTACAAGGTCAGCCGGCCCATCACCACCAACGATCAATTGCGCACGCTGTCCGGGCGGCTCGGCATCGGGCTCAGGTGGCTGCTGTTCCGCACCGGGCCGCTCGCGATCGGCATCAACCAGGGCGGCCTCTTCACGCGCGTGCTGCCGGAATCGAAGACCCCCGACATCCAGTTTCACCTCGCAACGCTCTCCGCCGACATGGCAGGAGGCAAGCCGCATCCGTGGTCGGGCTGCACCTTTTCCGTGTGCCAGCTTCGGCCCGAGTCGCGCGGCACGGTGAGGATCAAGTCGCGCGACCCGCTGGAGCCGCCCGCGATGCGGCCGAACTATCTCTCGCGCGAAGGGGACTGCCGCTGCGCCGTCGAGGCCATCAGGTTCGCGCGCCGACTGGCCGCCGCACCAGCGTTAAAGGAATACCTTTCCGAGGAATACCGGCCGGGTCCCGGTGCGGCGAGCGAGGCTGCGCTGCTCGAGTTCGCGCGCAACCACGGCGCGACCATCTTCCATCCTTCCGGCACGTGCAAGATGGGCTCGGACCCGATGGCCGTCGTCGATGAACGGCTGCGGGTGCACGGGCTGAATGGCCTGCGCGTCGTGGACTGTTCTATCATGCCGACACTGGTCTCCGGCAATACGCATGCGCCGGCGGTGATGATCGCGGAGAAGGCGTCCGACATGATGCGTGAGGACGCGCACCCGGCTACATAGTTTGTACACTTAGGAACGGGCTATGGGCTGCTGTCACGCATATTTCACGCAAACCGGGAGCGGCGACGATGCGTTCACCATCGACGCGTCGCGGCTCACCTTCGGGGCCGGCTGCGTCAAGGAAGCGGGCGATCAGGCGCGCGCGCTCGGCATGACGCGGATCGCCGTTTACACCGATGCCCGCGTGCGCCGGCTTCCGCACTTCGATACGGTGACGCAGTCGCTGAAGGCGGCCGGCATCGACTTTGGCATCTACGACGAAGTCCGGGTCGAGCCGACCGACGCCTCATTCAAGAACGCGGCGCGGTTCGCGCAGGAGGACCGGTTCGACGGCTTTGTCTCCGTCGGCGGCGGCTCGGTGATGGACACCTGCAAGGCCGCGAATCTCTATTCGAGCCATCCCGCGGAGTTCCTCGCCTATGTCAACGCGCCGGTGGGCGAAGGCCGGCCCGTCCCCGGACCGCTCAAGCCCCACATCGCCTGCCCGACCACCGCGGGAACCGGTTCGGAAGCGACCGGCATCGCGATCTTCGATCTGCTCGCGCTGAAGGCGAAGACCGGCATCCAGTCGCGCTGGCTGAAACCCACCACCGGGCTGGTCGATCCGGAGGTCACGCATACGCTGCCCGAGACGATCGTCGCGTCGACCGGGTTCGATGCGATGTCGCATGCCCTCGAGTCGCTCACCGCGGTCTCGTATGCCCGGCGCGCAAAAGCGCCACGCCCTTCGCTACGCCCGCCCAGCCAGGGCGCGAATCCGTGGAGCGACGCCATCGCGCAAGAAGCCTTGCGCCTGATCGGGCAGCACTTCGTGCGCGCGGTGAAGGATCCGCACGACATCGAAGCGCGCGCGGAGATGATGTACGCGGCCACGCTGGCGGGCATTGCCTTCGGCAACGCCGGATGTCATCTGCCGCACGGCATGTCCTACGCGGTGTCCGGGCTGGTGCGCGAGTTCCGCACGCCGCACTACCCGCAGGAAGAGCCGTTCATCGCGCACGGCATGTCGGTGATCCTGAACGCGCCTTCGGTCTATCGCTACACCGCCGGTGCCTGTCCCGATCGCCATCTCGAAGGCGCGCGTCTCTTGGGCGCAAACGTGCGCGGCGCCGCTGCGGACGACGCGGGCGAGGTGCTCGCAAGCGCGCTGATCGGTTTCATGAAGGCGGTGGATTTCCCCAGTGGTCTCGCCGCCGTCGGCTTCGACAACGCCGACGTCGAGGCGCTGGTGGCGGGCACGCTTCCTCAGCAGCGCGTCATCGGCAATGCGCCGCGGCAGGCGTCGCGCGAAGATTTACGCGCACTTTTCAGCGGCGCAATGGCGTACTGGCCATGAAGCGGCATTGCCAGCGGCACGGCCTTGCCATTAGCATGGAGTGCGTTTCAGGAACGGCTGGCTGACAGGGGCTCACGATGATGTCCACGAATGAAATGTCTGTGCTGTTCGCCGATATCTCGGGCAGCACTAGGCTCTACGACACGCTGGGCGATACACAGGCGAAAAAGCTGGTGGACGAGTGCATCGGCATCATGCGCGACATCGTGGCGCGCTACAAGGGGCGCGTCATCAAGACCATCGGCGACGAAGTGATGTGCGTCCTTCCCGACGCGGACAGCGGGCATCTGGCCGCCGCCGACATGCAGCTCAAGATATCCTCGCTCGAGATAGTGGGCAATGTCCGGCGCGCCATCCGCGTCGGCTTTCACTGCGGCCCGGTGATCGAGGAAAACGGCGACGTGTTCGGGGACACGGTGAACATGGCGGCCCGCATGGCGGGGCTCGCGAAGGCGATGCAGATCATCACCACCCGCGCCACCGTGGACAGGCTTTCGCCGCCGCTGCGTTCTTCGACGCGCGGCATCGCGGCCCTGTCGGTCAAGGGCAAGGGCGACGACGTGGACGTGTGCGAGGTGATCTGGCAGGCGGGCGACGATCTCACCATGGCGACGGCATCGATTGCAGCCGTGAAGTCGGTCAGGCTTCAACTCAAGCACGGCGCAAAGGCGTTCACGCTCGAGCAGGCGAACAGCGGCATCGCCGTCGGCCGCGATGCGAGCTGCCAGATCGTGCTCGCCGACCGCATGGCTTCGCGCGTGCACGCCCGCATCGAGCGCCGCCGCGACAAGTTCTTCCTGATCGATCAGAGCACCAACGGCACCTTCGTCAACTTCGCGGGCGAAGCGGAGGTCGTGCTGCGCCGCGAAGAAGCGATGCTGCGCGCGCAGGGCCGCATCGCGTTCGGCCACAGCATGGCCGAATCGGCCGAGGAAACGCTCGACTTCGAAGTGCAGGGGTGAAGCCTGACTGCGATCAGGCCTGGACCCGGGCGCCTTTCAATATCGACTTGCTGCGCGACTCCGGTGCGTTGAGCAGTCCTGCGGGCGGCGTCGTTTCCAG
>JBQTHU010000140.1:0-6329 GCA_052389535.1 Betaproteobacteria bacterium
CGGCTTTTTCCAGGAACGCGAGCAACGGATCCGGCGGCACCAGCGGGTAGAGATCGACGACCAGCCGGTGCCCGTATTCCCCGACCGGCGCGACGGTGAATACCTGAGGATTGACCTCGGCCTTGAGATCGAGCACGAGGCGCACGGTGCCCGGCCGGTTGCGCCCTATCCGCACGCCCTTGATGTAGGGGTCGTCCGGGGCGATGCGCTCGGACAATTGGCTGAGGGCGGCGTTGAGTTCGACACCGTCCAGGTCGAGCACGAGGCGTTCCGGATCCTTCACGCCGAACATCTGGTGGGGGATCGGCGCGCTGCTCTCGAGGGTGATGCGGGTGTAGTCCCGGGCCGGCCAGACCCGGGTAGCGGTGATCCGGATGTCGTTTTGAGCGGCGACCTCGGAGGCGGGAACGAGAAGGGGCAGAAGCACAAACAACAGCCAATACGGAAAACGGTGCCGATACGGCGTGATCGCCGTCGGCCTGCTCAACCGTATTGAAGCCGCTCTATGCAACGCTTGCCCGCCTCCGTGTGGGCGTGGATCTCGATACGCCGCCCGCCATCCTCCAGATGCATCGCCGCCGTTATATCGGGGGCCGGTAAACCAGGTGCCTTTTCCGGCCATTCCACAAGTACCACAGACTGCGCAGTGAAACAGTCCCGAAAGCCGGCATCGTCCAGCTCCCGTGGATCGTCGAACCGATAAAAATCAAAGTGATACAAGTATAACTTAGAAAACTTGTAAAGTTCAACCAGCGTAAAGGTGGGACTGCGCACTTTTCCCGCATAGCCCAGGCCGCGCAGCACCCCGCGCGCAAGGGTGGTCTTGCCGGCGCCGAGGTCGCCTTGCAGATAGATCACCATCCCGGGCGCGATTCCGGCGGCCAGCGCGGCGCCCAGCGCCAGCGTGTCGGCTTCCGCGGCGAGATAGCGGCTGAAATCCGGTGGTTTATGATCGGCGTTATGCAAGAGACGCTCTGTCGCTCGGCGGCGATCGACTTCGCCAGTCTGGCGCGGGATATCAGGCAGTGGGGCGCCGAGCTCGGCTTTCAGAAAGTGGGCATCGCCGACTGCGAGATGGCCGAAGCCGAGACCCGGCTCATGGCATGGCTCGCCAGCGGCGGCCACGGCGACATGGATTATATGGCAAGGCACGGGGCGAAACGGGCCCGTCCCGCCGAACTCGTTCCGGGCACGCTGCGGATCATCGCCGTGCGCATGAATTACGCCGCCGGCGCGCGTGCGAGCGGCGAGGTGCTGGACGACGGGAGCCGCGCCTTCGTGTCGCGCTACGCGCTCGGCCGCGACTATCACAAGGTCTTGCGCCGCCGGTTGCAGCGGCTCGCCGACCGGATCAGCGCGGCCGTGGACACGTTCAACTACCGGGCCTTCGTCGATAGTGCGCCGGTCATGGAAGTCGAACTCGCGCGCAAGGCGGGAATCGGCTGGCGCGGCAAGCATACGCTGTCTCTGAGCCGCGATGCCGGCTCGTATTATTTTCTGGGGGAGCTATATACCGATTTGCCGCTGCCGGTGGACGAGGCGTCCCGGGATCATTGCGGAAGCTGCCGCCGGTGCATCGACGCCTGCCCGACCGGCGCAATCGTGGCGCCCTATCAGCTCGATGCGCGGCGCTGCATTTCCTACCTGACCATCGAGCACCAGGGCAGCATCCCGGAGGTTTTCCGCCGCGCGATGGGAAACCGCATCTACGGCTGTGACGATTGCCAGCTCGCCTGTCCGTGGAACAAGTACGCGCGCTTGAGCGACGAAGCCGACTTTGCCGTCCGAAACGGGCTCGACGATGCAACGCTGGTCGAGTTATTCGCGTGGAGCGAGCAGACCTTTCACGAGCGGCTGCTCGGCAGCGCGATCCACCGCATCGGATACGAACGCTGGCTGCGCAACATCGCCGTGGCTCTGGGCAATGCGCCGACCACCCCGGAAATCGTTGCGGCGCTGCGGATGCGCAGTGACCATTCTTCCGCGTTGGTGCGCGAGCACGTCGGCTGGGCGCTCGCCCAGCACGCAGGCTGAAAGCCGCCGGAAGCTGGAACGGTGTGACGCCCGGTGACCGGGTCGGTCGCCTCAGGCGGCGCGGCCGGGCGTGAGCTTGTCCGCCTGGGGTATCGCGCGGCGGATGTCGCGCGACATCTTGACCGCCGTTTCCACCCCCCGGTAGTAGCCGGGGATGTAGGCCGTTTCCTTGTACCCCATCATCCGGTAGAAGCAGCGCGCACCGAAGTTGTTGGCGCGCAGTTCGAGGTTGATGGTGGTGATGCCGGCTACGAGCGCCGCTTCTTCGAGCCATTCCAGGAGCAGGCGGCCGATGTTGCAGCGCTGGTGCGAGGGCTTTACGGCGAGCAGGCTCAAGTGAGCTTTGACGTCGCCGAACTCCATGATGGCGAACCCGACGAAGTTGCGCTCGACATCGGCGACGACGACGCTCGTGTCCCGGGAGCGCACCGCCTTGGCGACGCGCTCGGGATGCCAGGACCAGCCGCGCAGGCCGACTTCCACGAGGTAGCGGGACATGACGGCGATTTCGTAGGCGTCGGCCACCGTCGCAAGCCTGAATGCGGGTCGTGACATTCCAGTGATCCTTCGTCGCAGGAAACGCCTGCGCGAAAAGAACCATACCACACCCGGCAGTGGTTGCGGGCGCGGTGCCGCAACCGAAAGCAGCGGAGATTCGCCTACGCCTTCACGCCTTGCCGGTTTTGGGAATGAACTTCAGCGCGACACCGTTGTTGCACCAGCGTTGGCGCGTGGGCGGCGGCCCGTCGTCGAAGATGTGCCCATGATGCCCGCCGCAGCGCACGCAGTGGTACTCCACGCGCGGCAGAAACAGGCCGTAATCTTTCTTCGTCGCAAAGACACCGGGGATGGTGGTAAAAAAGCTGGGCCAGCCAGTGCCGCTGTCGTATTTCATTTCGGAAGTAAAGAGCGGCAGATCGCAGCCCGTGCAGGCGTAAACGCCCGGCCGCTTTTCATTGTTGAGCGGGCTCGTGCCGGCGCGCTCGGTGCCCTCCTCGCGCAGCACGTGGTACTGCATCTTGTCCAGCCGCTTGCGCCACTGATCGTTGGCGAGCTTGAGCGGCTCGCCGGGCGTGGGAATCCTGGCGCCTTCGGCAAGCAGCATCTTCCAGTTCTTCTGCAGATCCTCGACGGCTTTCATGGATGCCGGTTGCGCTGCACCACCGCGGCCGGCGAACGCGCTCCAGACCCCCGCTGCCAGCAGGCCCTGCAACAATCCACGACGTGTCATGCATACCTCCTTTTCCAGATGATACCGCACTCTTCGATGGCGGTTTAGTCGTCGGCACGAACCGGCCCTTACACCGCGCCTCGGTTCAAAATTTTTTGCGGCACTTTTGCGAAGCCAGTCCTGTCCGAAACGCTGACCGCCCAGAATGTCGAAGAGTCACCGTGCGGAAGAACAGGCGGGAGGGCGACAAATTCCGGCACAAGATGCTTGCTAGTGAGGAGTCTAACGGCATGTACGATGAGCACGAAAAATGGCATGACGCGCGAGAGGGGCGCTTATATGGGGAATCCCGGAGAAATTGCGAAGGTTTCTGGGGCTTTACGCTGAGCGGTGGCGCGAAGCTCGAAGAGCTCGCCCGCTTTTACGGATTGAAGATTCCGGACCTCGAAGCGGCGGCGACGCTGGCCGGATACTTGGGGCGCGCCGGAAATGGTGCAGTGCGCCCGGGCTATCGGGCGGTGGTGGACGGTGCCGACCTGCTGGTGCTGGAAACGGAGAACGGCATCGCGCGAAAAGTCGGGCTCGAGCTGCGCCCGAGGCGCCGGCACACGCCGTGGTTACGGCGACGCTGAGGCGAGCGTGCGCACGGCTGCTACAACGTATTTTCAGAACCGAAGATCACGGTACATTGGGTGGACAGTACGCCGCCGTTGCCGTGCTCGCCGGAGCGCGGAGCAGGGATCGGCGCAACGTGGAGCAGGGTTCCCATTTGGGATGCGACCGTTAAGCCGATCAATAGCGCGTCGTACTTGTGCCGATCCATGCGCGTCTCCGGGGTCAGATCCCAGAGGGGCCCTCTTCCGCCCTACGACGCGCCCCATGTATGGGGATGCGACCGTGCAGGCGAGCGTGCGCACGGCTGCTACAACGTATTTTCAGAACCGAAGATCACGGTGCATTGACTTGAAAGAACACCTCCGTTGCCGTGCGCCAGCGCAACATCGCAGTTCCCGACCTGCCGCTCGCCGCACTCGCCGCGCACCTGGCGTACCGCCTCGATCATCACCAGCAAGCCGTACATGCCGGGATGACAATAGGAGAGGCCGCCGCCGCTGGTATTGACGGGCAGCCTGCCGCCCGGCGCGATGGCGCCGCCCGACACGAATCGCCCGCCTTCCCCCTTGGGACAGTAGCCCAGGTCCTCGAGGAACAGGATGGGCGTGATGGTGAACGCGTCGTAGAGCGACAGCATTTTGACGTCGGACGGCTTGACTTTTGCCATCGCGAACGCTTTGGGGCCCGATTCAGCGGCGGCGGTGACCGTAAGATCCGGCATGTTGGAAATTGTTGCATGGCTGATAGCCTCGCCCACGCCGAGCACATAGGCCGGCTTTTGCCTGAGCGATTTCGCGCGCGCTGCGGAGGTGAGTATCAGCGCGCCGCCGCCGTCCACCACCAGGCAGCAATCCCGCACGGTGAAGGGATAGCTCACCATGCGCGCATTCAGGACCTGCTCTATCGTGAGCGGCTCTTTCTCCCAGGCCTTGGGATTCAGCAAGGCCCACTTGCGCGCGGCGACCGCCACCTCCGCGAGCTGCTCCCGCGTCGTGCCGTACTGGTACATATGGCGCGACGCAGCCAGGGCGTAGGCGCTGATCGGGAGCAGCGGTCGATAGGGGGATTCATAAGGATTGAATTCCCGCGGGGAAGCGGCGGCCCGGGAAACCGAGCGCTGCGTGCTGCCGTACGCGATGACCGCCACCTCGCACAGGCCGAGCTGGATCGCCGCCTGGGCGTGCGCCAGGTGCGACATGAACGAGGACCCGCCGATCTGCGTGCCGTCGAAGCATTTCGGCTTGATGCGGAGATACTCCGCGAGCGTCATCGGCGCAGTGCGAACCTGCGTCGCGGCGGCAAAAATACCGTCCACGTCGGACACCTTCAGCCCGCACTGGTCCAGCGCGCGCAGGGTGGCCTGCGCCATGAGATCCACCGGGCTGGTATGCGGGGCCACCTGCCCCAGGTCGGATTCGGCTGCACCGACTACGGCGACGCTTCCGCGTTGAAGTCCGTTCATTTTGCGGCCTCCGCTGGCGTGAATACGGGATAGGGCGGCAGCTTGTCATCACCGGGATGCATCCTCACCTTGACGCGCATGCCGATCTTCACCTGCAGCGGATCGATGTCCTCGACCCGGCTCATCATGCGAAACCCTTCGTCGAGATCGATCAGCGCCACGTTGAGCGGCGGCTCGTTGCGGTAGTAGACCACGGTGGTCGCATACACCGTGCCGAGTCCTTTGGAGATGCGCCACTCGAGGTTCGGACTGCCGGTGCGCGGGGCGACCGCGCGCGGAAAGAACACCGGCGTATTGTCGTCGGTGCAGACCTGGTAGGCGAGTTCACCTTTCTTGCAATGCTCGTAGTACGTCCCGAGCGGCGAGTGCTGCATCAGATCGATCATGCGTTTCTCCTGTCGATGAACTTCGGTGCCGCTACTTCAGAACGATCAGCGCGTCGGCCGCGACCACACCCTGTCCGGCGCCCCGCACGAACAGCGGGTTGACGTCGATTTCCGCGATCCGGTCGGCATGATCGGCGACAAGATTCGAGACGCGCGCGAGCACTTCCGCGAGCGCTTCGAGGTCCGCCGCCGGCTGGCCGCGATAACCGCGGAGCAGCGGCGCACCCTTGATTTCTTCGATCATCTCACGCGCAGCGGTTCCGTCGAATGGCGCGAACCGGTGCGTCACATCCTTCATGAGCTCGGTGTAGATACCGCCCAGCCCGAACGCGACCGTCGGACCGAAGTACGGGTCGTCAACCGCGCCGACTATGACTTCCAGCCCGGACGCCATCTCCTGCACCAGCACGCCATCGATCCGCGCGCCGCTGGTGCAGGCGCGCGCCGCGACGATGACTTCCCGCGCCGCTTGCTTGAGCCCGGCGAGATCGGTGATGCCGAGGCGCACCGCGCCGGCTTCGGTTTTGTGCGGGACATCAGGGGACTCGACCTTTACCGCCACCGGAAAAGGGATCGGACTCGCTTCAAGCTTGTCCACGTCGGACTCGGTCAACAGTATTTCGCTTACCACCGGAATGCCGTAGCGCGCGAGTGCCTGCTT
>JBQTHU010000141.1:0-48901 GCA_052389535.1 Betaproteobacteria bacterium
ACGCTCGCCAACGTCAATGCCGCCCTAAACGGTCTGCCATTCTCCCCCCCCGCCAACTTAAGCGGCGCGGCGCTTCTGAGGCTCCCCACCTTTGACCAGGGCAACACCGTCTCAGGCGGCGCCTTGAACGACAGCGACTCGGTCAGCATCACGGTGACCGCCGTCAATGACGCCCCGCTCGCGGCCGCGGACAGCAACGCGCTCACCGAGGATACAGCCAGCGCGGCGGGCAACGTGCTCACGAACGACACCGATATCGATCTCGATACGCTGTCGGTGGCGCAGGTCAACGGCGCGCCGGGCAACGTCGGCATCGCGGTTGCCGGCCTCTACGGGGCGCTCACCCTCGATTCAAGCGGCAGCTACACCTACGCGCTCGACAACACGCTTGCCGCAGTTCAGGCCCTGAAGCCCGGCGACACGCTGCTCGACACCTTCGGCTACCAGGTGTCCGACGGCAACGGAGGCGCAGCGACGAGCGCGCTTTCCGTGACCATCACCGGGCTCAACGACGTGGCTGTCATCGGCGGCACTGCGACAGGTAATGTCATCGAAGACAGCGCCGCGCCGAACCTGACCGCCGCTGGGGCGCTGACCATAAACGATGCCGATACAGGCGAGTCTGCGTTGGTGACACAGCCCGGCACGGCGGGAACATTCGGCACCTTCGCGGTGGACGCCGCCGGCAACTGGACTTACAGCGCGGCCAACAACCAGGCGGCGGTCCAGCAACTGGCGGCGGATGCAACGCTAACCGATACCTTCAACGTCGTGAGCGCGGACGGCTCGGCGAATCGCAACGTCGTCATCACCCTCACAGGCGTCAACGATGCGCCGAACATCACCGGCACGGCCGCAGCGAGCGTGAACGAGGATGCGTCGAGCCCGCAACTGTCCGCAGGTGGCGCGCTCACCATCACCGACGTCGATTCCGGTCAGTCGAGCTTCATTCCGCAAGCCGGAACGCCGGGCGCAGCGGGCTCGTTCTCGATCGATGCCGCAGGCAACTGGAGCTACGCCGCACTTAACGGCCAGGCCGCCGTCCAGCAATTGGCCGCCGGCGCGACGCTCACCGAGTCGTTCAACGTAACGAGCGCGGACGGCTCGACGATCCAGACCATCGTCGTGACCCTCACCGGCGTGAACGACGCGCCGCTTGCGTCCCACAACGCCGTTACGCTATCGGGCATCACTACCTACACGCTGCAGGCGAACGAATTCGGCTATGCCGATGTGGAGGGTGAGGCGTTCACGACCCTGCGCATTACCGGGACGCCATCGTCCGGCGCGCTGCTCCTGGACGGCATTCCGGTGGTCACGGGGCAGGACATCTCCGCCGCCGACCTTGCCGCCGGGAAGCTTGCGCTCGCTTTCCCTGCGACGCCGGCCGATGTCGTAACCGATGCTTTCACATTCCAGGTGAACGACGGGACGAGTTACAGCGCGTCGAGCTACACCTTCGCCGTGAGCGTGATCCCGAATCTCGTCTCCGACCCGGGAACGGCGCCGTCGGGCACCGTGACGACGACGGCGCCTTCCGAGCCTGCATCTCCAGGTGCTTCGCAAGCCACGTCACCGCAAGCGCCGCTCGCGACGCCGCCGGCGGCTGCCCCGGCAAGCTCCACCGCTCAACCGGATGCGAGCGGCGGCACGCTGGAAACCGCGCTCCTCACGAATGTCGATTCGGCAAACGGAAACGCAACCGGCTCGCAACAGGGCGCGCAAACGCCGCCATCCGATCCCGGCACCGCCGACAGCACGCAAGCCCGCAGCGCCGCTGCCCGCCATACGAGCTTCCTGCTCCGGACAGCATTATTTGATCCGGTCCGGTTCGACGCCCCCGCTGCGCTTCCGGTCGCACTGCAGGCCGCGATGTCCGATGCTGGTTCCACATCCGGCACGGCGCAGGATGCGGCATTCCTGCGGGAGCTCGATCATTTGCGCGATACCCTCAAATCCGAAGGCGAGTTGGAGCAGCGCATCATCGGCTCGGCGGTTGCCGTCGGTGCCGGACTCTCGGTCGGTTATGTGATCTGGCTGCTGCGCGGCGGGCTGCTGATCACGAGCCTCTTGTCGTCCTTGCCGGCGTGGCGTTTCGTCGACCCGCTGCCGGTGCTGGGCCGCCTGCAGGATGATGACGACGAAGAGGACGAGTCCCTCGAATCCATGGTGAGCGCTTCCGGCCGCGGACCTGAAGAGGAGGAGGCGCATGGCTGACGCCGAAAGCCTGTGGAGCACCGTGACACGCGGCTTGAACACCAAGACCTACATCGCGCTCGGCCTGTCTTTCCTGGTCGCGAGCCTGGTGCTCGCCGCCATTTTCCTCGGCTTGGTTCCCGACCGCATCGGCGCCATACGCGAGGGCCGCGCGACGCTCGCCGAATCGCTTGCTGCCACGGCGACGACGCTCGCGGCCGGCGGAGACCTCCGCCAGCTCGAATCGACGTTGCGGCTCGTGGTCAAGCGCAATCCCGACATGCTCTCCGCCGGCATGCGGCGCGCGGACGGCAGGCTCGTGGTAGCCGCCGGCGACCACGAGCGGCACTGGGTGCGCGCGAGCAACGAAGCATCGACCGACACGCAGCTTCAGGTGCCGATCTATGCCGGCACGGCGAGGTGGGGCCAGCTCGAGCTGCGCTACCAGCCGCTCTTTGCACAGGGAGCGGCGGTGGTGATCAGAAACCCGTGGTTCGCGCTCATCGCCTTTATGCTGCTCGGCTGTTTTGTGACGTTCTATTTTTATCTCGGCAAGGTGTTGCGCCACCTCGATCCCTCGCAGGCCGTCCCCGGCCGGGTGCGTGCCGCGCTCGACACGCTGGCGGAGGGCCTGCTCGTCATCGACCGCAAGCAGAACATCGTGCTCGCCAATCACGCTTTTGCCGGATTTCTCGGCAAGGCCCCGGAGGAGCTGATCGGGCACAACGCCGCAGGCCTCGACTGGCTCGAAGCAAACGACGAGCCGCTCTCCAAGGACCAGCTCCCGTGGCTCGTCACCCTGCGCGATGGCAGCGTGCAGCAGGACCGCCTGCTCAACCTGCGCAACGCGCGGACGCAGCAGCGCAATTTCATAGTCAATTGCTCGCCGGTATTGGGCGGGACGGGGCGGGCGAACGGTGTATTCATCAGCTTGAATGACGTCACGCAGCTCGAGCAGAACAAAATCGAGCTGCACAAGGCAAAGGATGCGGCGGAAGCCGCGAACCGCGCCAAGAGCGAGTTTCTCGCCAACATGAGCCACGAGATTCGCACGCCGATGAACGCGATCCTCGGCTTCACCGAGCTGCTGCGCCGGGGCTACAACCGGGATCCGCGGGATGCCGAGAAGTTCCTGAACACCATACATACGAGCGGCAGGCACCTGCTCGAACTCATCAACGACATCCTCGACCTCTCCAAGATCGAAGCCGGCCAGATGGAGATGGAGCGCATTCCCTGCGCGCCCCACCGCATCGTGAATGAAGTGCTGACCGTCCTCACCGCGCGCGCGAAAGAGAAAGGCATCGTGCTGCGCGCCCGCGCCGACGGGCCTGTACCCGCCACAATCCTGTCCGACCCGGGGCGCGTGCGCCAGATCGTCACCAACCTGGTGGGGAACGCCATCAAGTTCACCGAACGCGGACAGATCGACGTGGTAATGCGGCACGGGCCCGCGATGTTCGGCATCGACGTGATCGATACGGGCATCGGCATTCCGGCGGACAAACTGGAAAGCATTTTCGATCCGTTCGTGCAGGCGGACACGAGCGTGACGCGCCGCTTCGGCGGAACGGGCCTTGGCCTTTCGATCAGCCGGCGCTTCGCAAGGGCGCTGGGCGGCGACATCGTCGCGCGCAGCATTCCCGGCAAGGGCAGCACGTTTGCCGTGACGCTGGAAAGCGGCGCGCCCGAGGGCGTGCAGACGCTGCAGCCGCATGAAGTGCTCGCGAGCGACGACGGAAGGCTCGCGCCAGAGCAGAAAGCCGCGTGGCAATTTCCACAGGCCCGCGTCCTCGTGGTGGACGACGGCGCGGAAAACCGCGAGCTCGTGAGGCTCGTTCTCGGCGAATGCGGGCTCGAAGTCCATGAAGCGGAAAATGGCGAAGTCGCTCTGCAGAAAGCGCTGCAGGGCGGCTTCGATGTGGTTCTAATGGACATACAGATGCCGGTGATGGACGGCTATACCGCGACGGGCAACATACGCGCCCGCGGATCCCGAGTACCGATCTACGCGCTCACCGCCAATGCCATGAAAGGCTTCGAGGCCGAGATACTGGCAGCGGGCTTCACCGGTTATCTCACGAAACCTATCGACATCGATCTTCTCGTCGGGACGCTCGCGCAACTCCTCGGCGGCGTGCGCGTCGAGCGCGCCGCCTCTGCAACTGTGGCGGCGGTTCCAATGGCAACCGGTCCGGCGGATTCCGGCGCCGAGCCGCCTCTGGTTTCACGCCTTGCCGACAAGCCGCGCCTCGTCCCGGCCATACGCAAGTTCACCGCCCGCCTCGGCGAGCAGCTCGACGCCATGGACCGGGCATGGAACGCGCGCGACTACGCCGAGCTCGCTGCGCTCGCGCACTGGCTGAAGGGCGCTGGCGGCACAGTGGGTTACGACGCTTTCACCGAGCCCGCCATTGATCTCGAGCAACTGGCGAAATCCGGAACCGCGGACGGAATCGAAGCGACGCTCTCACGGGTGCGCGGACTGCAGCGGCGCATTGCGACACCCGATGTGGTGGCAGGTGCGCCGGAAAGTTGACAGGGAGCCTTCCGTGAGCGAACAGCCTGCAGAGCCTCGCCCGAGCGGCGCCCTCATACGAAGCGGTGTCGATCCGGCGTCTTCGGGAGATGGGGACTTTCTCCGCACCGCAAAGATCATGATGGTCGATGACGAACCCATCACACTCGACATCCTGCAGGGATTTCTCGAAGAGGCAGGCTATTGCAATTTCGTGCTGACGAGCGAGCCGCGGGAGGCGGTGTCGCTCATAGCGTCCGAGCGCCCCGACGTTGTGATGCTGGACCTGATGATGCCGGGCGTAAGCGGCTTCGACATCATGCAGACAATGCGCGCCGAAGCCGATCTAGCGCACATCCCGGTCATCATGCTCACTTCTTCGACCGACGCACAAACCAAGCTGCGAGCACTCGAACTCGGCGCGACCGATTTTCTCGCCAAGCCGGTGGACAGCAGCGAGCTCGTGCTCCGGCTGCGCAATACGCTGGCGGCGAAGGCATATCTGGACCGGCTCACGAACTTCGATCGGCTGACCGGGCTCTACAACCGGCAGGCCTTCATCGATCGCCTCGAGGACATGCTGCGGCAGGCGACACGCCACGGCCGCACCGGCGCGCTTCTCCATATCAACCTGGACCGTTTCAAGAAAGTGAATGAGGCGCTGGGGCCGGCGCTCGGCGATGAGCTGCTCTGCGCCGTGGCGAAACGCCTCGAGCAATGCGTTCGGAACACGGATACATTCGCGCGCATCGGCGTGGATGCCGAAGCGCCCAGCCTCTCGCGTCTCGGCGGCGACGAATTTGGCGTGCTGCTGGTCGAAATCGACAAGGCGGAGAGCACCATCGTGGTCGCGCAGCGCCTGCTCGATGCGCTCGGGCCGCCGTTCGCCATCGGCGGTCACGAGATCATCGTGACTTGCAGCATCGGCATTTCGGTTTTTCCTGCTGACGGCACGGAACGCGAGATCATCGTGCGCAATGCGGCGACTGCGCTGCAATTCGCCAAGCAACAGGGAGGCAACACTTATTCGTTCTATTCGGCAGATCTGAAGAATCGCTCGCTGCTCTACCTCAATCTGCACAGCGAGCTGCGCCGCGCGATCGATCGCCGGGAGTTGCGGCTTTTCTATCAACCCAAGATAGAGACGGGCAGCCGGCGCCTGATCGGAGCCGAGACGCTGCTGCGCTGGCATCATCCGACTCGCGGTTATGTGAGCCCGGGAGAATTCATTCCGCTTGCCGAAGAGACCGGTCTCATCGTCGATATTGGCGCCCGGGCTTTCGCCGAAGCATGCGGACAGGTCAAAGCATGGGAGGCAGCCGGGCTCGCGCCCCCCAAGGTTGCAGTCAACGTCTCCGGGCGCCAGTTCACCGACAAGGATTTTCTGCCCTCGATACAGGACATCCTGTCCGACATCAAGGTCGATCCGCGCTATCTGCAGATCGAATTGACGGAAAGCATGTTGATGGGTAATGCCCGCGGAAGCATCATCATTCTGCAGCAGCTCAAGGACCTGGGACTCAAGCTCTCGGTGGACGACTTCGGCACCGGTTACTCGTCGCTGAGCTACCTGAGACGGTTTCCCATCGACGAATTGAAGATCGACCAGTCGTTTCTCGCCGATCTCAATGCGAACGACGGCAGTTCTTCCATCGTGGTGGCGATCATCGCGCTCGCCCACAGCCTCGGACTGCGGGTCGTGGCGGAAGGCGTAGAGACTGAAGCACAATGGCAATTCCTGCGCGATCACGGCTGCGACGAATGCCAGGGCTACCTCTTCAGCAAGGCGCTTCCCGGCGAAGATTTCACCGCCTTGCTCGTCGATTCGGATCAGAGCACCCCGGCGTTCGCCTCGAAATGAGCACTACGCCCTTCCCAGGCGGCCTACGCGATCCGGTCACGAACCACGACGCCGCGTCGGTGCACTCGGCCCGCGTGCTGATGGTGGACGACGAGCCGAGCACCCTCGACGTTATCGGCGCGTTTCTGCAGGAGGCCGGCTATCGCAATATCACCGCAACCAGCGAGCCGCGCAAGGCCCTCGAACAGATGGTGCAGGAACAGCCGGATGTCGTGCTGCTCGATCTCGTCATGCCCGAAATCAGCGGGTTCGACATCATCAGAACGATGCGCAACGACTCGCGGCTCAAGCACATCCCCATCATCGTCCTGACTTCTTTCGCCGGCCCGGAAATGAAAATCAAGGCGCTCGAACTGGGCGCTTCGGACTTTCTCGCCAAGCCGGTTGATTCCAGCGAGCTCGCGTTGCGTCTGAGGAACACGCTGGCGACCAAGGCGTATCTGGATCGCCTGAAGCTTGCGCTCGATAACTCGGGCCTCGCTCTGTGGGACTTCGACGTGCACGCCGACAGGATCTATTTGAGCGAGCAATGGCAGTCGATGCTGGGCTGCCCGGCGCGCGCGTCGGTCATAACCCGGAAGGCCCTCGAGGAGATTATTTTCCCGGACGACCTGCCCCGCTTACTGGCTCACCTGCAGGACGTTCGCGAAGGGCTCGCCTCGGGCTATGACATCGAATACCGGGCGCGCACCCATTCCGGCGACTGGATCTGGGTCCGCTCAATCGGGAAAGTGGTCGAGCGCGATGATACGGGAGACGCCGTGCGGATTACAGGAACGAATTCTGACATCACGGCCCGCAAGCACGCCGAAATGGAGCTTGCCCACCAAGCCACGCACGACGCGCTCACGGGACTGCCCAACAGGAGCCTCCTTTTGGACCGGCTGGAGCGCGCGATGATACGCTGCCATCGAACGAAGAAAATGATGGCCGTGATGTACGTGGACATCGACCGGTTCAAGAACATCAACGACACGCTCGGGCACGACATGGGCGATGCACTGCTCAAGGCTTTCGCACACCGACTCGCGGGCTGCATGCGCGAATCGGATACCGTCGCCCGGATAGGGGGCGACGAGTTTACGCTCGTTGTCGAAGAGCTGACGCGGCGTGAGATCGCCGCTAATCTTGCCCAAAAAATTCTGGCCGCCATGCGTGTGGAGTTCTCGCTCGGCGAACGGGCAATCGCGATCAGCGCCAGCATCGGTGTCGCCCACTATGCCGGAGAGCATGACGTCTGTGGCGACGAGATCATCCGAAACGCCGACCGGGCGTTGTATGCCGCAAAGAAAAACGGTCGTGATCAGTACAGCGTGGCCGGATGATCGACGTCGCTCATGCAGCCGCGAACGCCCTTACTTCCTCCAGAAGCCAGGCGCGGAATGCTGTGATGCTCAGCTGTTCGGCCGCGGCATCCTGACATACCAGGTAGTAGGCTTGCTCGACCGGAACGGCAAGTCCGAAAGGCGCTACAAGCCTTCCCATGGCAATGTCGGCGGAGGCCAGCAGCGGGTAGCTGAGGACGACGCCGAGGCCGTCCGTGGCTGCCTCCAGCGCGAGCGCGGCATGGTTGAAGTGCGGGCCGCGCGCGATATCGACATCGTTCACGCCCGCGGCCGACAACCACAACTCCCATCTGCTGCGCCCGTCGTCGAGGTTGAGCGTGTCGTCGTGCAACAGCGTGTGGTGACGAAGGTCGCGCGGATGGCGCAGCGACCGGCCGCCCGAGAACAGGCCGGGCGCGCACATCGGCGTCACCGCGACTGGGAACAGCTTTTCGCTGCGGCACCCGGGATAGCGCCCCGACCCGAAGCGGATCGCCACGCTGTTCTGGCGCACGAGCGCGCGCGGCTCGCCGTTTCCTTCTCCCTCACCGGGACGCCCGTCGATGCCCTGAGGTTTCGCTTCGATATGCAGATCGATATCGGGATGCGCGGACACGAAGCGATCGATGCGCCGTCCGAGCCACTTCACGGCAAACGAGGGCGCGACTTCCAGGAACAGCGTTTCCCGGCGCGCGCCGCTTCTCATGAGTTCGGCCGCGGCTGCCAAAGCGCCGAATCCCTCGCGCAGTCGCGGCAGGCACGCTTGCGCGGCCGGCGTTAGTTTCAGCGCCCGCGGTTGCCGGTAGAAAAGCTGTACGCCGAGGTGATCCTCCAGCGCCTTCACCTGGTGGCTCACGGCGGCCGGCGTCACGTGCAGCTCGGCGGCCGCCTTGCGAAAGTTCGCGTGGCGCGCCGCCGCCTCGAACGCGCGCAGCGAATTGAGCGGCGGCAAGTGTGACGGCTTTGCTGCCCTTTGCATTAGCTTTTCTTGCCCCAGGCGTGACGAAATATATGGTATTGCATCGCAACATTATATATCCCATGTGCTCTAAGCTATGCAACAGAAACTAGACTTGCAAATGGCATTTAGCAAGCAATCGGCATGCTAGCTGCGTTGCACCATTTCTGACCATGTGAGGGCACGAATATGATGCATGACCTGGAACAACACAACGCCACCTGCTCGTTAATCAGACGGCTCGGCGAGATCCGCATGTCCGAGAGCGAGAGGCGGGCTGCTCTGGAGTACATGCGCCGCGGCGAGCGGGTCGCCGCCTGCATCCTCGCTCTCGCACGGTTGCTGCGCGGCGCGTACGCAGTTCTCAGCCGAACGCGGATGGCGCGGCAGCGAACCGCGCCCCCGCAAAGGGAAACGCTCGTACGCCGCTGACGGCTTGTCGCGCGCGCCAGCGGTGCGGTAAAAGAGGCGGCCTATGCTTAACCGCCTCTCCGAGCGTTTCCGCAAAGTCAAATCCACCGCGGACTTCTGGTCGCTGCGCCACGTCGAAGAGACGCGCGAGCACTTCGCCATCCGCCAGGATATCGTCGAGCCGCCCGCCTTCTCCACCGACCGTGGCGCTATGCTCACCGCGATCTCGGGCGGCGGTTACGGCTACTGCGCGACGAGCGATACATCGGCCGCGGGATTGCAGGCGGCGCTCGACCGTGCGACAGCGTGGGCGGAAGCGACGCGCGCGATCGGCGTCTGCGCGTACGATCCGCACCGCATGCCGGCGCCACGGGGCGAACGAGTCATGGGCGGTCAGCGCATGCCGCCTGCGGCCGACGTGCTGTACGACATTCTTGCCCGCATTTGCCGCGACGCGCGCATCGATGAACGCATCGTCGAGCGCTATGCCGCCATCGCGTTGCGCACCCTCGATCAGGTGTATCTCACCGGCACCGGAGGCGCGGTGCACCAGCGTTTCCATTCCATCGTTCCGCACGCGCACGTGACCGCGAATGCGGGCACCGAAACGCAGACGCGCAGCTTTCTGAGCGCAAAGCAGGGCGGCTTCGAGCACATCGAAGACTCCGGCTTCAGCACATGCGGCGGGCGGCTCGCGCAGGAGGCGCTGCAATTGCTGCTCGCGTCGAACTGCCCTTCGGGGCGAATGGCCGTGCTCCTCATGCCGGACCAGATGATGCTGCAGATCCACGAGTCGATCGGGCATCCGCTGGAACTCGACCGCATCCTCGGGGACGAGCGCAACTATGCGGGCACGAGCTTCGTCACGCCGGACATGTTCGGGCACTATCAGTACGGCTCGCCGCTGCTCAACGTCACCTTCGATCCTTCCCTGCCCGGCGAGCTTGCCGGCTACGCGTTCGACGACGACGGGACGCCGGCGGACAAGGTGTGGCTCATCCGCAACGGCATGCTGGAGCGTCCGCTCGGCGGCCATCTCTCGCAACTGCGGGCCGGCCTGCCGGGCACCGCGAACGCCCGCGCGAGCGGCTGGAACCGCCCGCCCATCGACCGCATGGCGAACCTGAACATCGAGCCGGGAGCGAGCACGCTCGCGCAGATGATCGGCTCGATCGAGCGTGGGATCTTGATGCGCACCAACGTCTCGTGGTCGATCGACGATTCCCGCAACAAGTTTCAATTCGGCTGCGAATGGGGCGAATTGATCGAAGAGGGGGAGCTGAAAGGCGTCGTGAAGAATCCGAATTACCGCGGCGTGTCGGCCACCTTCTGGCGCAGCCTGAGCGCGGTGGGAAGCGTGGAAACGTTCAAAGTGCACGGAACGCTCTACTGCGGCAAGGGGGAGCCCAACCAGGCGCTCGACGTCGGGCACGCCAGTCCCGCGTGCCTGTTTCGCGACGTGGAGGTGTTCGGCGGAGTCGAGGGGTGAAGGAAGCGTTCTTCGAACTCGCCGATGCGCTCGCACACGAGGTGCACGAGCGTGAGACGCTGCTCTGTGCGCTGGCCGGTGAGCGCTCCGACTTCGTGCGCTTCAACCGCGCCCGGGTGCGCCAGCCCGGCAGCGTAGAACAACGCATGGTCACGCTGCGTCTCGTGCGCGAGCGGCGGCAGGCATCGGCCACGCTGACCGTCGCCGGAAACGGCGACGATCTCGCGCAGGCGCGCAACGCGCTCGCCCGGCTGCGCGAGGCGCTCGCGCGGCTGCCGGAAGATCCGTGGCTGATGATCGCGGAGACGCCTCGGTCCACCGAAAGCGTGCGGCGCGGCACGCTGCCGGCCGCGGAGGATATCGCGCAGCAGGTGACGGCGCGCGCTGCAAACCGCGATTTCGTCGGCATCTACGCGGCAGGCACGATTTGTCGCGGCTTTGCGAATTCGCTCGGCCAGAAGAACTGGCATGAATGCGATACGTTCAATCTCGACTGGAGCCTGCACCTCGACGCCGACCGCGCGGTCAAGGCGCGCTACGCCGGTTTCGACTGGGACAGTCGCGCATTCGAGGACAGGCTCGAGGCGGCGACACTGGAGCTGGCCCGGCTGGCGATCCCGCGCCGGGCGATCGAACCCGGCGAGTATCGCGCGTATCTATCGCCCCGCGCCCTCGAAGAATTCGTCGGAATGATGTCATGGGGGGGCTTTTCGGCCCGCGCCCGCGCCACGCGCCAGAGCCCGCTGCTGCGCATGATGCACGGGGCCATCCTTTCTCCTCTCGTGACGCTCACGGAAAACGCCCGCGACGGCATCGCGCCCGAATTCCAGGACGAGGGCTTCGTCAAGCCGGCGGCTGTTCCCCTGATAGAAAAGGGCCGGCTGGCGGAAGCGCTCGTTTCACCGCGCTCGGCGCGGGAGTACGGCCTGACGCCGAACGGCGCCGACTCCGGAGAAAGTCCCGAATCGCTCGTCATGGCGCCTGGTAACCTGCCGGCGGCCGATGCGCTCGCGGCGCTCGACACCGGCCTTTACATCGACAACATGTGGTATCTCAATTATTCCGACCGCCCGGCCGGACGCATCACCGGCATGACCCGCTTCGCCACGTTCCGGGTCGAGCGCGGGCAGATCGTCGCGCCGGTCAACGCCATGCGCTTCGACGACTCGCTCTATCGCATGCTGGGAGAGAATCTGATCGATCTGACCCGCGAGCGCGAGCTGCTGCTCGATGCATCCACCTACGAAGCGCGCTCGACGCGCAGCATGCGCTTGCCCGGCGCCCTGCTCGGCGCGCTGCGCTTCACGCTGTGACGAGGGACCGGGCCCGCAAACCGCACACGGCTTAGCGCAGCAGTGCGGTGAAGTCCTCCGGCGACACGGCGCCCCCGTAAAGAAACCCCTGAGCTTCGTCGCAGCCGGCGCTGGCCAGGAAATCGCGTTGAAGCTCGGTTTCGACGCCTTCCGCGACGACTTTCAGTCCCAGGCTGTGAGCGAGTGCCACCGTCGCCGGGACGATGGCCTCGCTGTGTGCGTCCTTGCCGATATCGACGATGAAGGAACGGTCGATCTTGAGGTTGTGCAGGGGGAAGCGCTTGAGATAACTCAGGTTGGAATAGCCCGTGCCGAAGTCGTCCACTGCCAGCTTGACGCCCAGCCGGTGCAGTTGGCCAAGAACGCTCACGGTGTGCTCGGCCCGCGACATCGCCGCCCCCTCGGTGATCTCGAGCTCGAGGTGCTGCGCCGCGAGGCCTGTTGTCGACAGCGCGGAGGCCACCATTTCCACCAGATCCTTCTGACGGAACTGGCGCGGCGAGAGGTTGACCGCGACATCGACATCGTGGCCCGCGCGCCGCCACGACGCCAGTTGAGCGCAGGCGGTGTGCAACACCCACGCCCCGATGGGGATGATCAATCCCGTTTCCTCCGCAATAGGAATGAATTGTGCGGGACTTACCGATCCCAGATCGGGATTGGTCCAGCGCAGCAGGCCTCCGCACCGCTGATCGCGCCCGTGAGAATGTTCACCTTCGGCTGGTAGTGCACCGCCAGCTCGCCTCGTTCCAGGGCGCGCCGCAGTCGGCTTTCGATTTCGAGCCGGGACCGGGACGGCGGCATCGATCCGGCCTCATAGAACTGGTAGCCGCCGTCCTGCTTCACGCGCCGCATCGCGATTTCCGCATACTGCAGCACAGCGCGCGGGTCCCCTTGCCCGTCGGGATACGCGGCAATGCCGATGCTGGCCGATACAAAAATTTCCTGGCGGCTGGTGCCGAACGGAGCGGCGAGCGAGCGCATGAGCTTTTCGGCTACCGCTTCGATATCCGCGTTTGTCGCCAGGCCCTCGACCAGGACCGCGAATTCGTCGCCGCCGAAGCGAGCGATGCTGTCCACATCGCGCAACGAGGCCTGCAGCCGCGATGCGACGTCGCGTAGCAGCCGGTCGCCGGCTTCGAGGCCGAGGTCTTCATTGATTTTCTTGAAGCGGTCCAGGTTGACGAGCATGACGCCCAGCACCTCGCCGCGGCGGCGCGCGTGCGCGATGGCAATGTCGAGCCGGTCCTGGAACAACCCGCGGTTCGGCAGATCGGTAAGCGCGTCGTAGCGGGCGAGCCGGTCCGCGCGGTCCTCGGCGCGCTTGCGTTCGGTAACGTCGACGACCACGCCGTCTATGCGCAGCGGCCGCCCGCTGTCGTCGCGCACCACCTGCGCGGAGTTCTGGACCATGATGAAGAGCAGGAGCTGGTCCGCCTCCCGGAGGGTGCGCACGGTATGCTCTTCAAACGCCCGGGCGAGGTTGGCGGTATTTTTCTTGGCGGTTGCGATCTCAGCCTCGCGCTCGATATGAAGCTTGACGATCACGGTTGCCCATAGCGCGCCGAGCAGCACGACGACGCAGCCGGTCACCCACAGCGCGAACCGGGATCGTCCCGTCCACCGGCCGCGCGAGGCGGCGAGATCCGCATGGCCGGAGACCGGCGTCGCCATCATTGCCGATGACGACGGAATGGCGCGCCCGCCAGCCGGTACAGCATCGCCCGCAGGTGCTTGCACGATCAGCATGGCGGCAGCTTCGCTGTCACATGCTTCTTTGCGTTCCATTTTTTTCACGGTGCGATCCCGCATCGACTCGACTGTTCCAGCCGCGTCGCCTCTTGTTGTTACGATGATGCAGATTAAACGCCTATACGGAAAAGCGCTGTAAGGAAATCATGACAGTACCGTCGGAAACCGGATTGATCCACGTCAACAAGACAGGAGCACCAAGGAGAAAAAGCCGTGAGAATGAGACGATTCGGGCGCTGCCTGCGATGATGGGGCACGCTAGGCGAGCGGTGCGGCAAGCAGCGTGGCAAACACGCACCCTGCAAATACGTCACGCCATAGCTGTTGCGCGCGCGGGTTCCGGTCGCCGGCGCGCACGCCGCGCAGAAACGAGAAAACAGCCCCGCACGCACTGAGGAAGGTGATCGCCGTAAAAAGATTCATGCCGTCCTCGCGTGATGTGCGGGATCGGCACCGCCCGGCGCGGTACCCGGCAGGCGATCACGACCCGGGGCAGCTTTCAGGGCCTCTCCGTACGGCGATACCACGTGCATGGGCTCGCCATTACGCTCGGCCGCATGCCGTTCGAGCAGTGCTGAACATTCTTCGACCGGCAACGGCCGGCTGAAGTGATAGCCCTGATAGCGGTCGGCACCCAGTGCCTGCAGCCGTTCGAGTTGCTGCGGCGTCTCCACGCCTTCGCAAACTGTATCGAGGCCCAGTACTTTGGCGAGCCCGATGACGGCGGGGACGATCACGGCTCCCGGGGAATCCTGACCCAGTTCGCTGATAAAGGACTGGTCGACTTTAAGGGTGTGGAAGGGAAAGCGCCTCAGGCTATTGAGATTGGAATAGCCCGTGCCGAAGTCGTCCACCGCGATTTTGACATCGAGCTCGGCGATCTGCGCCAGAACTCGCGCGGCGTGCGCTGCATCGGCCGTCGCCACCGATTCGGTGATCTCGACCTTGAGCCGCGCGGGATCGAGGCCGCTGTCGCGCAGCGCCCATTCGATCGTTTCCGCGAGCTGCGGCTGCCGGAACTGCCGCGGTGAGATATTGGCGGTCAGAAAGAGAGCGTGCCCGGCATCGCGCCAGCGCTTCGCCTGCCGGCACGCCGTGCGCAGCACCCATTCGCCGATCGGGAGAATGAGCCCGGTCTCTTCGGCGGTGGGAATGAATTTCGCCGGAGAGACCATCTTCAGACGCGGATGGTGCCAGCGTATGAGCGCCTCGACGCCTTCGACGGCACCGGTCCGGCAGTTGACGATCGGCTGGTAATGCAGTGCGAACTCGTTGCGCTCCAAGGCGCGCCGCAGATCCCGTTCGAGGGCGATGTCCCCGGTTGCAAGGTGTTTTTCAACATGAGCGGCAAGTTCGTAACCGTTGCCGCCTGCAGCGCTGACGCGTTTCATTGCAGCTTCCGCTCGCGACAGGATCGCAAAATGATGTTTGTCGTTCTCGGGGAAGAGCGCAATGCCGATGCTCGCGACTGGAAACACTTCTTCGCCGGCCACTTCAATCGGCTGGGACAATGCGGCGAGCGCCCGGCGCGCGGCCGCTTCCGCTTCGCCCGCGGAAGACACCTGGTTGAGGCTGATGCCGAAACAGTCCGGGCCGAGGCGCGCGAGGAGCGCCGATCCCGCGAAGAGTCTGGTGAGGCGATCCGCGGTTTGTACCAGCACTTCATCGCCTGCGCGCACGCCGAGCTCCTCGTTGATCAGCCGGAACCGGTTCAGTTCCAGCCTGAGCAAAGCGCCCTGGCGGCGCTCCCGGCGCGTAGTGTCGACCGCCTGCTCGAACGCCCGGCAGAATGCTTCGCGATTGAGAAGGTCGGTCAGGCGGTCGCAGCGCGCGACATGCGCGAGACGTTCGGCCGTGCGCTTTTGCTCTGTCATGTCCCGAATGATCGCCGCCGTGCCGGTCACTTTGTCAGCGGCATCGACGATCGGTGAAATGGTCACGCTGACGTCGATCAGATTCCCATCGCGGCGGCGACATTGCGTCTCGAACTGGCGTACTGGTGCACCGCTCGCAATCGCCGGGACCTGCGCTTCAAGATGCGCCACAGCCCGATCGGGGACGATGATGAGGAGCGGCATGCCCACCGCCTGTTGCGCGGAATAGCCAAACATGCGTTCGGCCCCGCGGTTCCAGGTGAGAATGCGCCCGCCCAGCGTGGTGCTGACGATGGCATCGTCGCTGCTCTGGAAGATCGCGGCGAGCTGCGCGCAGGTCGGCTTGGCGCCCTGCCCGTCGTTTTCGTCACATCGGTCCATGCGGTTCACGCTCTCGTTATTCATGGGACGGAGGGGACCGGTTGTGCCAGCGCGATCGCGATGGCATCAGCAAGTTGCGAGAAAATACTGTCCTTCGGCACGAACAGGTCCGCACCGGCGCTTTGCGCCCGCTCGCGGTAGATCGGTGACGTGTGACTTGATGTCGCGATGACCTTGGTTCGAGTCGCGTGCTTTTTGATTTCGGCGGTCAGCATCAATCCATTGGCTGCCGGAAGCGCGATGTCCATCAGCACCACATCCGGGTCGTGACAAAGGCATTTGTCCACGGCGCCCGCGCCGCTGTGCTCTTCGATGATGTCGGCGCCGGGGAACCGCTGGAGGATGAATTCCCTCAAGGCGGCGCGCATCGGCGCGTGGTCCTCGACAATAAGAAATGAAGGCGTTATTCCGGACCCGGGGCGGGTATGCATTGTCACTCCCTTTAGCGTGAGCCGTTCGACAGACCGCTACTTTACGCGCGGCGCAAAACGCATTCTGTCGGGAGAACCTTACAGTTTGCGACGCTCGGCCGCCTGGCGGTTTTTTACCGGATACTGCCTAGTGCCTTCGCCACGGCAGGCAGCAGATCGAGGTGAACGCGTTCCTTCGTGACATAGGCAAGGGCACCGGCAGCGCGGGCGCTTTCGCGGTACGCCCGGCCGGCGTGCTGCGACACGATGATGACCGCGCTCTCCGGAAGAAGCTGCCTGATACGGGCGGTGAGTTCGATGCCGCTGGCATCGGGCAGATCCACGTCCATCAACACGAGATGCGGGCGCCGCGCGGCGCCCAGTTCCAGTGCCTGCGCTGCGTTCTGCGCTTCAACGAAGGCGGCATGCGGATAGGCGGCGCGGAGGAATTCATGGAGCGCGCGGCGCATGGGGTCGTGGTCTTCCACGATCAGCACGAGCATTCCTTCTGCGACAGGCATCGGCATCTTGTTTCTCGCTCTATCGGGGAAGCGGGCAGAGACGCCCGCCCCGCATCGCCGTACTCTAAGGGAGCGCGGGAGCGCGGTCTGTAGGGAAACCTTGACAGCCGCCCGCTCAGGCGGAAGTGGTGATGCCGTGCCGGACCGCGAATTTGACCAGCGCGGTGATGTCGCCGACACCGAGCTTTTTCATGAGCCGGCTACGATACGTTTCCACGCTCTTCGGGGACAGGTGCACCATCTTCGCGATTTCCGCGCTGGAGCGGCCTTCGACCACCAGTTGCAGCACCTGACGCTCGCGCGCACTGAGGCTGTCGAGCGGACTCACGCGCGTGATGCGCGGACCGGCCTCGCGCCTCGCCTGCTCCAGGGCGGAACTGAGATAGCGCCTGCCCGCCCGCACGGCGCGCACCGCGGCGGCGGCTTCCTTGCCCGCGGACTCCTTGAGGAGGTAGCCCGCGGCGCCGGCCTCCAGCGCGCGGTAGACATGTTCGGCACTGGAGTGCATGGAGAGCATCACCACGCACGTCTCGGGCGAGCGCTCGCGCAACTGGTGCGCCGCTTCGATGCCATTGAGATCCGGCATCTCGACGTCCATGATGATGACATCGGGATGCAGCTCGAGCCCGAGGCGCACCGCCTCACGGCCATTTGCGGCAGTACCCACGACCTCGATGTCCGGGCTCCCTTCCAGGAGCGCCTGGAGGCCGTCGCGCATCATGGCGTGGTCGTCAGCGATCAGCACCCTTATCGTCACGTCGTCCTCCGCGGCATGTCGACGATGACCCGCGTGCCCCGCCCGCGCTCCGATTCGATGCGCAGGGCGGCCCCGATCGCCTCCGCCCGCTCGCGCATGGTGGTCAGTCCCCAGCTCGAGCGGGGCGCGCCGGCGTCTTTCACGTCGAAACCGGCGCCGTCATCGGCAACGGTAAGGATCAGGCAGCCGGGTACGGCGGCAATGCGGACGTCCACCCGTCGGGCGCCGGCGTGCTTCGCCACGTTGTTGAGCGCCTCCTGCGCGATGCGGAAAAGCGCCGTCTCGGTCCCGAGCGGCAGGCACGGTTCGATGTCTTCGCCTTCCACGCTCACCGGTATTCCCAGCCGTGCGGAAAAGGGTTCGGCGTAGGTGCGCAGCGCCGCGACCAGCCCGTAGTCATCGAGCGCCGGCGGGCGCAGATCCGCCATGACGTTGCGCAATTGCGTCGTCGCGTCGGCGATAAGACTTTGCACATCATCCATCCGGGTCGCCACGCTGAGGCGGACCTGCTCGGGAAGCTTGCCGCGAATGATATTGAGATTGAGGCTGAGCGCAGCGAGGCTGGGCCCGACCCGATCGTGCAGTTCGCGGTTAATGGCGCGCCGCTCCGCCTCCTCGACTTCAACCAGCCTTCCTGTAAGCTCCTGGAGATGCCGGCTCTGCGCTTGCAGCGCTTCCTCCGCCCGCTTGCGCTGGTCTATCACTGCCGCTGATGGAACAAGATAGGCTATGCGGCCGGTGTGGTCGCGCAACGGGTGCAGAGAAAAGTCGATCCATGCCAGCGCGCCGTCTGCGACACGGATTTTGACGTCGTAGCGTGACGCCTTCCCCTCAGCCGCGTGCGCCAGCGCAGCGCGCAGGCGGGCCTGAACGGATTCAGAGTAGGACCACCAGTAAGTTTCTTCAAATCGCCGGCCGGCGACCTCGTCCATCCTGAGGTTCGCCGCCGCGAGCGCCGATTTATTGGCCTGGATCAGGATTCCATCGGTGCTCAGCAGCCCCACAAGCATTTCCGGCCCCAGTCCGTCGATGATGTCGCGGAGCTGCTCTTCGCTCGCCCGCACCCGTTGTTCAGCGCGCTGGGCGTCCTCGAGCACGCTCAGGAGCGCCCGCCGCGACTTTTCCGCCATTTCGAGCTGCCGGCGCGCCTCCGCTTCGCTGCCGGCGAGTTCGGTAGTGCGTTCCTCGACACGCCGCTCCACCTCGGCATGCCGCAGCCTGGCCGCCGCCATTGCCTCGTCCCGCTCGGCGCGCAGCCGCGCCGCCTCTAGCGTGCGCCGCCGCAGTTCAAGCTGGCTCATCACGTGGCGACTGAGCACGCGCAGCGCCTGCTGGTGATCGGCGCTCATTTCGCGCGGCTTGCGATCGATCACGCACAGCGTCCCGAGCGCGTGGCCGTCGGGGTTTATCAGCGGCGCTCCGGCGTAAAACCGTATGTTCGGCGGCTCCGTGACGAGGGGGTTGCCGGCGAAGCGGGCATCGCGGGTTGCATCGGGCACGATCAGGAGATCGTTCTGGCGGATCGCATGCGCGCAGAACGCCACATCGCGCGAAGTCTCGGCAACGGGAAGCCCGAGCTTCGACTTGAACCATTGGCGGCTCTCATCGATCAGCGAAATGAGCGCGATCGGCGCCTCGCAGATGCGCGCGGCGAGCTCGGTCAGGTCATCGAAAACGGCCTCCGGGGGCGTGTCCAGCACTTCGTACTCGGCCAGCGCGCGCAGGCGGGCCGCTTCGCTTTCCGGAATCGGCGCCTTCGCGGCGTTACGCTGCAACATCCGTCCCCTCGGCGGACCCCGCTTCCTCGCTCGGGTAGCGCGCCGGACGGCCCATCGCCCGCAGCAGCTCGTTCACTTCCCGCTTCATCTCGCGGACCCGATCCTCCCGCCCGAGCATGACGGCGTGCCAGCGCTGGAGCTCCAAAAGCTGCTGCTCGATTCTCCTTTCCGCACTCTTGCGGGCGCTGATATCCCACATGATGCCGGTCACGCCCAGGATCCTGCCGGTCTCGTCGCGGCTGATGACGCCGCGGTCGAAGATCCAGACGTAGTGACCGTCACGGTGCTGAAAGCGGTACTCCGCCTGAAACATGTCGTCGCCGTCCTTTTTCTCGAACTGCGCCAGCACGCCGGGAAGGTCGGCGGGATGAATACGCGTCAACCAGGTTTCCTCGGACGAATCAATGTTGGTCAGGCCGAGAATCTTTTCTATAGCGCCTTCCCAGCGTATGCGTCCGGCCGGCACGTCGTGCTCGTAGACGATTTCGGCCAGCGCCTCGACCAGGAACGTGTTGCGGCGGGAGAGCGTTTCGCGCTCTTCCGCAGCGCGCACCTGCTGGGTGATGTCGTCGGCAACACCTGCTATCCGGTAGACCGTGCCGTCGTCGGCATGGACCGGAAAAGCCCGGTCGTGGATCCAGCGCTGCGTGCCGTCGGGCCGCACGATGCGGTAGCGCTCGTCGTATGAACCTGCGATCTGATCGTGGAGCGCCTCCAGCACGCGGCTGCGGTCGTCGGCGTGGATGGCGTCGAGCCAGGACTGCGGCGATGCGAGAAGGCTCTCGCGGGGGCGCCCCCAGATCGCCTCGTAGACCGGACTGATGTAGAGCATGGTGCGCTTTTCCGGGTCCGTGAGCCAGAACACTTCCCGGATGTTCTCCGCCAACTGCCGGAACCGGGACTCGCTTTCGCGCAGCACCGCCTCTTCGCGCGCTCTCACGATGGCAACCGCCGCGATATGAACGACCACGTCGATGACTTTCAGATCTTCAGGCGTGGGACGGCACGGCCTGCGGTAGTACATCGCGAAACTGCCGATCACCCGGCGCTGCGCATCGAAGATCGGGTGCGACCAGCAGGCCCGCAGTCCGTGCTCGAGCGCTAGCTCCCGATAGTTCTCCCACAGCGGATCCGTCATGATGTCTTCTGCGATGACCGCCTCGCGCCGGAACATGGCGGTACCGCACGAGCCGGCGCGCTCGCCGATGGCCTCACCGTCGATGGCGTGCCAGTACGCGGGCGGAAGGTTCGGCGCCGCGCCGTGGCGCACGTGCACGCCGTCCTCATCGAGCACCAGGATGGAACCCAGCATGTCCGGCACGACGCTTTCGATGGCATAGACCAGCGTTTCGAGCGTGTGCGCAAGCGCGGCCTGCGTCGCCACCAGCTCGAGGACCCGCTTCTGGCCATCGATAAGCGCCTGGTGCCGCCGGCGCTCCGTGATATCGGTACAGGTCCCCACCCAGATGCGTACCGTGCCATCGGGCTGCACCAGCGGGACCGCACGGTTGGAAAAGATGCGGTATTCGCCGTCGTAGCGGCGTACCCGCAATTCCGTGTGGTAGGCGCTGCGTTCCTGTTTCGCGTGCTCCCAGGCGCGCATGTGATAGTCGAAATCACCCGGGTGTATCGCCTGCAGCCAGGCATCGCTCCCCAGGTATTCGGACGGCTGCCCGGTAAAAGCCAGCCAATCCTCGTTGGCCCCGATCGGCCGGCCCTTGGGATCGGTGCGCCACACTATCTGCGCGCTCGCCTGCACTAGCGAGCGGTACTCTTCCTCGCTCTCTCGCAACGCCCGCTCCGCCTCTTCGATGCCGGCTTGCCGGCGCTGCATTTCCGCGGCCATGCCGTTGAACGCCGCAGCCAGTTCGCCGACCTCGCCGGTGTCCTGCACCCGTGACCGGTGGGTGAGATCGCCGCTCGCCAGACGGCGCGTGTCGTCGCAAAGCTGCGACAGGAGAGTCGAGATGCCGACCGAAATCCGCCATGCGAGAAATCCGGAAAACAGGAGCGCGAGGGCAGTCAGCGTGACGAGGCGGACGAGGTCGCTGCGCGCCGCCGCGAGTGCCACATCGCTCGGGATGCCGACATATACCACCCACCGCACCCGCTGGGCGGTAGTGTAGGCGGCAAGCCGGCGTATGCCGTCGGAGGCCACCGTCTCCGCGCTGAATTCCCCCGTCGCGAGCACGCGCTGAAAATGCGGGCTCTTGCCGAGGTTCCTGCCGACCCATTGTTCGGGATCGACCGAGCGCCCGATGACCATGCCCTGCTGGTCGAGTACCGTTGCGAGTGAGCCGGGCGGCAGATTTGCCGCGGCCAGAAGGGAGCTGAAGTGCTGGAGGAACGTGCCTACGAGTACCACGCGCACCGTCCCGTCGGAGGCGCGGATCGCCTGCGCCGCAATCACGCTCCACTGTCCTGTGACGCGCGAGGAAAGGGGCTCGCTGATCACCATGCCGGGCTGCGCCAGCGCTTGCTTGAAGTACTTGCGGTCCGCGAGATTGATTTCCCGCGCCTCGTCGCGCGGCAGCGTGGTGTTATTGATAATGCTGCCGTCCGGCGCCGCTACCACGATGCTGCTGTAGTGCGCCGGCAGCCCGCCGTGCAGCGCGCGCAGCGTCGTTTCATTGCGTTCCGCATCATCGGGGGCCGCGCCGAGCAGGGCGCTCACGGAATTGAGCAGCGCACGGGTGCTCTCCACGTGATCATCGATGCGCGCCGCGGGGTTTCGCGCGAGCGCAAGGGTATCGCGGAACGCTTCCTCGCGTCCCGCCCGGTACGTTTCCGCAATATCCAGGGCGACGAGAATGACCGGCAGGGCGACAGCGGCCAATGCCAGGAAAAACATGCGGCCGCGAATGGACCGCCGGAAGCGGATCGGCGGCGTCGTGTCGTGTTGCCCCCCTCTCGGCTCGTCTCTCGGCGGCTGCACGCTGGCCTCGTTGGCGGGCCGGATGGCAGTGTACGGCGCGACGAACCCCGGCCCTCAAGGTAGTAATATAGCTGATCGGGCGCGCACGACTTTGACCGGCCACACAAGACGCCGGGGCAGTCCAGGGAGCAGAAAAGTTAAGGATGTAACGAACGCCGTTGCCGGCACGAGCAACGCCATATCCTATTCCGGGCAGGCCGCGAGCACGGAGCGCTGGCCGGCCGTCATCGGATCCGCGCTCTCGATCTATGCGCTGATCGTCATGGCCGGCTGGGTATTGCGCATCCCGGCGGTGGTGGAATTCGTGCCGGGTCAGCGTATGGTGTTCGGCACCGCAGCCGGATTTCTCGTGGCCGGGCTGGCACTTGTCTCGGGTCCGTTGTGCGGAGAGCGACGCCCGGCGCTCTATACCGCACTCGGCTGGACGATCATCGGCGTGTTCCTGTTGATCCTGGGCGAACACGCGAGCGGTGTCGCGTTCGGTATAGACCTGCCCGGCCTTCACGCCTGGGCCGCGCCCGGCGAGCCGAACCCCGGCCGCCCCACGATCGTCACCTGCATCGGGTTCATCCTTTTCGGCGCGGCGCTGCTTGCCGCCCGTCGCCCACGCGGCACCGCCGCGGCAGTTTCGGCGCGCGCCCTGGCCGCAGCGGTCCCGCTCGTCGGCGCGCTGTCGATAGCGAACCACGTCCTCGACTTCGATGCCGTCTTCGGCGTCACGCTGTTTCCTGCGAGCTCGCTCTCGGCCGCCGTCGCCTTCATCCTGGCGGGCCTCGGACTCTGGCTGAGCTTCCAGCATGCCGATTGGAACGACACCCGCGTGCTGAAGAGCGACGATGCGCGCATCACCTTCGCCGGCGCAGCGATCCTTGTCATCGTCGCCTGCGCCACGGGGATCGCCGGAATGGCGGTGCTGCAGCAGAGCGCGCAGCGTGCCCTCACCGAGGGTCTTGCGCGCATGCAGGCGGCCCGTGCAGAGTGGTTCAAGCGCGCGGTCGATCAGCACACGGCGAACATCGAGTCGATCGCAAATCGCGTGAACATCGTCCGGCTGCACCGGGAGATCGCGCTGGGGGATGCGAGTGGCGCGCACGCCGCGTTCCTGCACACCGCGGCGGCGAGCTGGGTGAAAGAGGGCCTGAGCTACCTCGAATTCTGCGATGCGCGGCTCTCGGCGCATCTGCGCGACGTCCTGAAGGGCGTGTCCCGCCACTATGACGTCGAGCATCGCGTGAAGACTTACCTCGGGGAGTGGCTGTGGATCCGCAGCCGCGGAAGAGTCGCGGGCCGTCCGGCTCACCGGAACCAATGCCGACATCGACCGGCGCAAGCAGGCCGAAATCCAGTTGGCGCACCGCGCGAGCCACGACGCGCTCACCGGCCTGCCGAACCGCAGCTTGTTCAACGACCGCGTCGATCTCGCGATGGCGCGCAGCCGGCGCAACAAGTCGCTGATGGCCGTGATGTATCTCGACATCGACAAGTTCAAGAGCATCAACGATACGCACGGGCACGATGTGGGTGACGCGTTGCTCAAGGCGTTTGCGGCGAGACTCACGGAGTGCGTGCGCGCCACCGACACCGTCGCCCGGCTCGGCGGCGATGAATTTACCGTGGTCCTCGAACAACTGGCCGCACGGGAGGACGGCTGCCACATCGCCGAAAAGATCGTGACTGCGATGCGACCCGATTTTGCGCTCGGCCCGAATACCCTATCCATCACGACCAGCGTGGGCGTTGCCTTCTGTCAGGGCCAGGACGAGTTGTCGGGCGATATACTGCTGAAACAGGCGGACGAGGCGTTGTATGCGGGCAAGGCAGCGGGGCGGAACAACTATAAGATCGCGCCCGATTGACGCACGGACTAGCCGCCCCGTGCGCGTTCGGCTGATTCTCGAAGCTGGCGCAGCCGCTGGACGAGCGGTTGCTTTTCGCGCTCGATGTCCCGATGCCGTAGGTACAGCTCGCGCAGCTCTCTCGCGTAAGCTTCGTCGCGCTCGGCCTGCGCGCGCTTCGAGGCGACCATCTCGTCGTAATTTCCCGGGGGCCCGCCGCCGATGGGCGGTGTCACCGGCTCCGCATTCGAGCGGCGCAGCTGCTGGATCATCTGGAACTGCTGATAGACCGCCTGCTGCTCCTGGTTGAGCACGTTGAGCGTGTCCTGAAGCGACTTCAAATCCTCGCCCGCCGGATGGACCGTGCTCGAGCCCAGACACAGCACCGCAATCACGAGGTGTAAAGCTGCGCGGCGATGCAGGAACTTGCAGTGCATGGGGGGAAATCAGCGTGAACTGCCACGCGCCTCGCTCGCCCCCAGGAGCAGATAAGCGACGAAGATCTGAACGGTGGCAGTGACAGCCACGCAGAAGGCGACTGCGAAGCTCGCGGCGACAGCGGGCGTGAACGGCTGGCCGGCGCCGAGCGCTTCCGTAGCGCCCACGGCAAAGAGAAAGAAAACCGCTATCGTCATCCAGCGCCGGGCGTAGGCGAGCAGCATCCGGCGATAGCGCACGTTGTAGCGACGCGCCTGCTGCCGGGCCAGCAACGAGCCGCAGGATGCGTCCTTGAACAACGCGCCGGGGTCGAGATAGAGCCTGAGCAGCCGGCCGAAAGGCAATCCGGCGCGTCCCTCCCGACGCAGCAGCGATTCGTCCAGATTCGAGACCATCAGGCGCATTTCAGTTAGTCGCTCCTCCGCCGGGCGAGTTTCAGCCAATTGCCGCGCGCATCCACCGGCCCATGGCGGGGTATCATTCCGCGTCACGGAAGCCGCGTCCAATAGCGTACATCCTTTCAGGCTTGCGATCATGATGGAAAATCATCGCCGCACCCGGTTGCACGCCAGACAGCACGGGGCAGCGCGCGGCTGGGTGCCGGTTCTCCTCATGGCGGGCCTGGTCGTCTGGTGGTTCTGGGCCTGGGACGGCACCACGCCGTCGGGCGTGCCGGCCGAACCGCGGCCCGTACTGGCGCGCGGGTCGCTGGCCGAGGATGAGCGCAACAATATCGAGGTATTCAAAACCGCGTCGGTGTCGACGGTCCATATCACGACGCTCGCCACACGCGGTTTCTCGCCGCTCGACATGCGCCAGGTGCCGCAGGGCACGGGCAGCGGCTTCATCTGGGACGATCGCGGTCATGTCGTGACGAATTTTCACGTGATCCAGGGCGGCAGCGGCGCTCAGGTGACGCTCTCGGACCAGAGCACCTGGCGCGCGGCGCTGGTCGGCGCGTTCCCCGACCGCGATCTTGCCGTGCTGCGCATCGATGCGCCGAAGGACAAGCTGAAGCCGCTTTCCATAGGATCGAGCAAGGATCTGCGGGTCGGACAGAAAGTCTACGCCATCGGCAACCCGTTCGGGCTCGACCAGACGCTCACCACGGGCGTCATCAGCGCGCTCAACCGCGAGATCGAATCGCTCACCCGGCGCACGATACACGGGGTGATCCAGACCGATGCCGCCATCAATCCCGGCAATTCCGGCGGACCGCTGCTCGATTCGGCGGGGCGGCTGATCGGCGTGAACACGGCGATATTCTCTCCTTCAGGCGCGTTCGCCGGAATCGGGTTCGCCATTCCCGTGGACGAGGTGAACCGCATCGTGCCACGCCTGATCCGCGACGGCAAAGTGGTGCGGCCCGCGCTTGGCATCCAGGCCGCGCCGCCGCAGTTCAGCAGCGCGCTCGGCATCAAGAAAGGCGTCGCCGTGCTGGGCGTGCTGCCCGAAAGCGCCGCGCAAAAGGCGGGCATACGCCCCTTCCAGCGCGCGCCCACCGGTGAAGTCATCGCCGGCGACGTGATCACCGCCATCGAGGGCAGGGAAGTCGCCAACATCGATCAGCTCCTCGACGCGCTCGAGCGCCATCAGCCCGGCGAAACGGTGAAGGTCACGCTGCTGCGCGAAGGCAAGTTGATCGAGGTACCGGTCCAGCTCGCGATCGCGCAGTAGCGCCCTCGTGTAACATTTCGGGCGTCGTTCAAACCGGAAGAGATCATGGGCCCGCGATTCAGAGACAAGGTCGTCCTCATCACCGGCGCGGGCTGCGTCGGTCCGGGCTGGGGAAACGGCCGCGCCGCCGCCGTGCTGTTCGCGCAGGAAGGCGCGCGCGTGTTCGCCGTCGATCGCGGTGCCGAGACGATGCAGGAGACGCTCGAGCGCATCAGGGATGCGCGCGGCGAGGTCACGTCATACCAATGTGACGTGACCGACAACGCCGCGGTGAGCGCGATGGTGAAGGCCTGCCTCGATGCCTACGGACGCATCGACGTGCTGGTGAACAACGTGGGCGGTTCCGCAGCCGGCGGGCCGGTGGAGATGTCGGAGGAAGCGTGGGACGCGCAGGTCGATCACAACCTGAAAAGCGTGTTTCTCACCTGCAAGCACACGTTGCCGGCGATGGAGAAACAGGGCGGCGGCGCGATCGTGAACACCGCGTCGGTGTCGGGCTTGCGCTGGACCGGCGCGGCGCAGGTCGCGTATGCCGCGTGCAAGGCGGGCGTGATCCAGTTTTCCAAGGTGGTGGCGGTGCAGTACGCGAAGAACGGCATACGCGTGAACTGCGTCGTGCCGGGACAGATGCACACGCCGCTGGTGGAGGCACGGCTCGCGCGCCAGCGCACCGGCGGCGATCTCGATCTGTTGCTCAAGCAGCGCGTGGCGCGCATCCCGCTCGGGTTCATGGGCGATGGGCGCGACACGGCGCATGCCGTGCTGTTTCTCGCGTCGGACGAGGCGCGCTTCATCACCGGCACCGAAATCGTGGTCGATGGCGGCATGACCGCGCGTTGCGACTAGGCCGCGTTGGGCGACCGAAAACCGTGGTCTGTCCCCGGTTTGATGATGACGGGCTTGCCGCGGAGGACCCGTGCCGAACCGACTGCAACGTGGCGTATGCGACGCCGAGCTTCCCCTGCAGCGGCTCGCCGCTCAGGAATGCGATCGCGATCGGGATATCATCCGCTGACACGCGCCGCAGGCAATCGGCGAGTTCGCGGATCTTCTCGAGCCGGCTCGACGTTCCCGCCACGCGCTGCGAGGCCGCCGCGATGCCCGCGAGCAGCGTCACGGCCGTGAGACGCACGGGTTGCCGGCGATGTAGAAGCGCAGCAGCCGCCTCGCCCAGTGCCCGGCGTAGTCCACGCCGATGCGCGGCCGCCTGACGATGGCGATGCGCCGCCGGCTGCCGTCATCCGCTATGTAGAAGTCGTCGTTCAGCAGGTCGTGCCCGTTGAGCCGCTTGTCGATGCCCATCGCCTTGCACAGTAGACCCGGTCCCTGCGTTCGACCTTCGACGTTCCGCAGAGGTTCGACGGCGCGCAGCAGCACCGCGGACGCCTTGCCTTCACTTTCCGTGACCACGTTCACGCAGTGATGGATGCCGTAGATGAGATAGACGTAGGCATGCCCCGGCGGCCCGAACATGACGCGGGTGCGCGGGGTGAGGCCCTTCGCCGAATGGGCCGCGAGGTCGTGCGGGCCGAGATAGGCCTCGACCTCGACGATGCGCGCAACGCGCTCGACCTCCCCGGTGCGATGCACCATCAACTTGCCGAGCAAGCCGCGCGCGACCGACACGGCGTCGCGATCGTAAAACGCGCGGGGGAGCTTCCTGCGCTGGAGATCATTGGGAACAGCCATGGTGCAGTATGATAAATGGACACCGGGTTCTTCTTATTTGGGCGGCGCTGCGCTACCATGTTGCCCGAATAAGAATCGCCAATCGCGGACCAGGGGAGCCATATGGGATGCTCGCAGACCATCTGAGAAAAGCGAGTGCGTCGCCGCGCGCGCCGGTCATAGCGCTATTCATCGCAGTTCCCGCCTTCGTTTTCCTTGTCGCTGCCGAGTACGCGACCTCGTACGAGCTCGGCCTCGGCTCCTTCTATCTGCTGGTCATACTCGCCGTCGGCTGGTTCTGCGGCCTGCCGTGGGCAACGCTGTTTGCCTTTCTCGCCATGTTCGCGCAGATCGAGATCGGCCGCACCGGACAGATTGCAGTGGCCGACCCCGCAGCGTTCTACATCGCCAATGCGAACCGACTCTTCGCCTATCTGCTGGTGGCGTGGCTCATCTCGATCATCCGTGCCATGTACCACCGGGAAAACGAGATGGCGCGTGTCGATTACCTGACCGGCATCCCGAACAAGCTCGGCTTCGACGAGCAGCTGAAGGTCGAAATGGCGCGGCATCGCCGCGACGGCAACCCGTTCGCAGTGGCCTACATCGACTGCGACAATTTCAAGTCGGTCAACGACTCGCGCGGCCACTCCGCGGGCGACCGGCTGCTCAGGACCATTGCCGACACTTCGCGGCGCAACCTGCGGGCAACCGACACGATCGCGCGCCTGGGTGGCGACGAATTCGCGGTGATCATGCCGGCCACCGGGGAATTCGCGGCCCTCCAGGCGGTGAACAAGCTGCGCAAGCTCCTTTCCTCGGCGCTCGAAACGAATCACCGGCAGGTGACGCTCAGCATCGGCGTCGGGGTGTTTCTCGATACGCCGGAGACCTCGGACCGCGTGGTATCGTTCTCCGACAACGTGATGTACCAGGTGAAGACTGCGGGCAAGAACCGGGTGCTGCATCGCACTTACATCTCCGAATCGGACGCGCCGGAGCGCCTGCGCGCGGACCCGCAGCGCGCCGTGAAGTGATCGCGTCGTCCCCTGCGTACGCGGGTTGTTTCTGATACGGCGTAGATAAATGGCCAACGCCCGGTGTCGTCAATTGACGACACTCCGAGTAGACCGCTTGCCGCCCTCGCTATCCACGAACCGCTTCACGCGTGACGATTACGCTCGCAACTGACTTGAGAATGTCGGATGCATGCGCTCATCCTCGGCAACCACACCCCGAGTGCTCTTGCTGCGGTACGTGAACTTGGCCTCGCCGGCTGGACCGTAGGCGTCGGCACCCCCGTGAGCCGCGGCGTCGCCACCGCCTCGCGCTGGTGCGCGCGCTGGCACGAGGTGCGCTCGCCGGCCCACGACTTCGACGGCTTCGTGGCCGATGTCAATCGTGCGATCGATGCCGGCGGCTACGAGATCCTTTTCACGTCCGGGGACGCCGAGTCGATGGCGATCTCCCACGCCCGCGCTTCATTGCACGCCAAAGTCCCCTACGCACCGCACCACGTCCTGCAGCGGGCATTCGACAAGCTCGAGATGCTGCGCGTGGCCGAAGCGGCCGGCGTGCCCGTCCCGCGCACGGTGGAAGCGAGCGAAGCAGCGCTGCCCGGCTTTACCGGCGGCATCGTCATCAAGTCGCGGCTGCACTGGGAGCCGGGGCGCGACAACCGTGCGGACAGGGTCGAAGTCCGCATCGCACGCGATCGAGACGCCGCGCGCAACTATACGGAGGGCTTTCGCCGCGCCCACGCCGCGGCCATCTACCAGGAATTCAAGGACGGCCACCTGATGGGCTTCACGGTGCTCACCGATCAGGACGCCGAAGTGGTCGCGCAATTGCAGCAGATGGCGCCGTTCACCTGGGATCCCGGCGTCCCCGCGCGCGCGTACACCGTAACGGTAGACACGCAGCTTGCGCGCTGCATCGCGGCCATGATGAAGCATCTCGGCTGGTTCGGCATGGTGCAGTTGCAGTTGATCCATGCGACCGATGGGAAGCCGTATCTCATCGACTTCAACGGGCGCGCCTACATGTCGGAAGCGCTCGCGCTCGCCGCGGGGATCAACTTCCACGACCTGTGGGCGCGCATCGCGACCGGCCGCCCGTGGCAGCGCCCCGCGCCGGCAAAGACGGGAGTGCACTACCAGTGGCTGGAAGGCGACATCCGCCGCAGCATGGCGGGACGCGACAGAAGCCTGCCCGCGAAGATCTGGAACTGCATCCGCTACAGCTTCGGCGCGACGCACCCGATCTGGGCGCGCCGCGACCCGCGTCCCATCGCGCACTATGCGCCATATCCGTTTCGCCGCGTGAAGAAAATCTAGGTGCGCCGGTCAGACTCGGACCGCGTTCGGACCGAGTCGAACGAGGCGCGCCGCGTTGCCGCCGAGGATCGCCTCGATCTGATCGGCCGGCAGGCCGCTCTCCCTCACCGACTGGAGCGCGCGCACGAAATCGAACGAGGGATAATCGCTGCCGAACACGAGCCGGTCCGCGCCCATCACTTCCGCTGTCATCCGGATCGCCGCGGAGTGGCCGGATGCCGTTTCCAGGTAATAGCGGCGCAGCGCCTCGACCGGACGCACGGGCAGCGGGCGCTCGCCGGCGTGCACCCGCGACCAGTAGCCTTCGAGCCGCTCGATGATGAAGGGGAATACGCCGCCCAGATTCGCGAGGATGACGGGGAGGCGCAGGTAGCGATCCAGACGTCCGGACGCCAGTAACTTTAAAGCGACAAGGGAAAGATCCACCTGGAAGCCGAAGGCGCCGGTCAGCCAGCCGTGCTCGCCGATCGCCTCGTCGATCAAGGAAGGATGGTTCGGCAGTACGAGTATCGGCACGTCGAGACGCGCGGCGCACGCGAACAGCGGCTCGAAATCGTGATGATCGAGCGCCCTGCCGTCCACGCCGGTCGAAATCCCCACGCCCTGGTGTCCGAGCCGTGTCACCGCGCGCTCGAGTTCGGCGACTGCGCCCTGGACGTCGCGCATCGGGACCGCGGCGTACGGCACGAATCGGCCCGGATGGCGGCGGGCGAGCTCGGCCATTTCCTCGTTCGCCGCCTGCGCGATGTCGCGCCCTTCGGCCGCCTCGAACGCATCGATGCCGCTCACGTTCTGCAGGCGCAGGATCTGCGTGTCGATGCCCGCCTGCGCGAGCTGCTCCACACGCAGTGCGATGTCGGTCTGCTCGGGGCGGATGCGGCGCGCGGCACCCGGCCCCGACCAGATCACCTCGCCCTGTGCTGTCTTCTCGATGTAGGGATAATCGCGGCGCTGTCGCAGCCGGTCGAGAAAGGAGCGCGTCTGGAAGTACGCGTGGAAATCAACCACCATCGCGGCGTGCGCCCGCGCAACACGCTGCGCGGGCTCGGTGTTTGCGGTTATGCGGCTTTTTCGATCGCCGGGTAGAGCGGAATGGTGATCCCCATCTTAGCGAAGCGCCTGCGGATGTCCTGGATGCTCTTCACGAATACCTGGTGCTCTTCTTCCGGGCTGCAGAAGCCGAGCCGCGCTTCCGCCGCGATCGCCTCCGCCTCGCGCAGCACGCTTTCGAGATCATCGGGCAGCAGGCACATGGAGTGAAACCCCTTCATCTCGACGTTCTCCATGATGTCGAGCACCACGTCCTCGACCGCCTTCACTTCATCCTTCGACATGCGCGGGATGCGGTGTTCGAGATACTCCCAGCCCACCTGAAGGTGGCGCACCTCGTCCTGCATGATGAGGCGGAGCACTTCCTTGGTGACCGGTTCGGTGGTGCGGCGATAGCGCGCGGCGAAGATGTCGAGCGCGATGCCCTCCGAGATGATGTGCCAGCCGGCGAGCGCTGCCTCCGGCGAAACCGCGGGATTGAACGCAAGGCGGTCGCGGAAGCCGGCGATGACCATCTTCACGATGGCGTCCCCCGGCGGCGGCTCGACGACGTAGCCGCCCATTGCTTCCGCGAGCAGGAAAGACGCTTCGCAGTGCCGCGCCTCCTCCACCACTTTGGCCGCAAGCACGAACTTCGCTTCGATCGGCGCCTGGCCGTCGAGCGAAAGACGGATCAGCATCGCAGGCGATTCGATGATTCCGGTGTACTCGGTCCACGCCCGCCGGCTCCATCCGAGGCGCGCCGCGTCGAGCTGCTCCTTGCTGTACTTGGAGCGGTCGAACGTGGCGTAGGGAATGTCGCGCACCGGGTCCCAGGTCATCTGCTTCGACTTGCGCCACAGCTCGCTGATGCCCGGGATCTCATGGCGCGTCTTGAGCGGAAACCGCTTCTCGCTGAGGCCGATTTTGTAGAGACCGCGGGGCTGCGAGCCGGAATCATAGAGGCTGGTGTAGGTCTTCGAAGTCATGCTGAATACGCTCCGTCGGAAATCACTGGAATGTCTGAGCGATGCTACGGGCATCCGAAAGTGCGTGTCAACACGAGAAGCGTCCCGTGCTAATCTGGTCCTCCCGCGGGAACGGAGAGCGCCGATGCAAGCTCGAAAGATCATCATTTCGCAGGAAACGGCCCATGCGGAAAGCGGCAGGGATGTGCCGCGGCCCGTGACCCGCGCGGTTGGCATCGCGGTCATCGCGAACCCGTATGCGGGACGCCACGTGCAGGACCTCTCGCCGCTGTTCGAGACCGGCGCGCAGATTGCCGAAATGCTGATGCCCGAGCTGGTGAAGCGACTGCCGGGAAAGGCCGTCGCCTACGGCAAAGCCGCGATCGTCGGCGTGAACGGCGAGATCGAGCACGCCGCCGCACTCCTGCATCCGAAAATGGGCAAGCCGATACGCGCGGCAATCGGCGGCGGCGAGGCGCTCATCCCCTCGACGAGCAAGGTTGCAAGCGCGGGCGCGTCCATCGATGTGCCGCTCGGCAACAAGGACAACGTGTGGGCGTTCGACGAGATCGACACCATCACGGTGAGTGTCGCCGATGCGCCGCGCCCGGACGAGATCGTGGTGGTGATCGCGCTGAGCGACGGCGGGCGGCCCGATCCGCGCGTCGGCAAAGGCCGCGTCTAGTCCAGCCGCGCGCCGGAGTCCTTCACCACCCTGCTCCACTTCACGATCTCGGACTTGATGAAGGAGCCGAATTCCCCCGGCGACATGGTGAGCGGCTGCGCACCCAGCTTCAGCAACTGCCCCTGCATCTCGGAAGTCTTGATCAACGACACCATGTCGGTATTCACCTTGGCCACCACCGCTTTCGGCGTTCCGGCCGGCGCGCACAAAGCAAACCACGACGCGACCTCGTAGCCCGGGAGGCCGGTTTCCGCAATCGTCGGCAGATCGGGCATGAGCGGCGAACGCTTGCTGCTCGTCACGGCGAGCGCGCGCAGGCGTTCCGATTTCACGAATGGCATCGCCGAGGGCATCAGCTCGAACATGATGGTCACTTCGCCCGCCACCATTGCCGCCAGCGCCGGGCCGCTGCCCTTGTACGGGATATGGTTCATTCCGATCTTCGTCATCGTCTTGAACAGTTCCGCCGCCAGATGCGTGGTGCTGCCCACGCTGCCCGAGGCGTAATTGATCTTGCCGCTGCGCGCCTTCACGTACGCGAAGAACTCCGAGAAGTTCTTTGCCGGAACGGAAGGATGCACGACAAGAAAGAGCGGCACCTCCGCGATGGGGCCGACCGGCGCGAAATCCTTCACCGGATCGAACTTCACTTTCTTGTAGAGCGTGGGGTTGATCGCCAGCACCGGCGCATTGCAGAGCAGCAGCGTGTAGCCGTCGGATTCCGCGCGCGCCACCATCTCGGTCGCGATGTTGCCGCCCGCACCGCCGCGGTTGTCGATCACCACGGATCGTCCCCACGTGTCGCCGAGCTTGAGCCCGACGAGCCGCGCCATCACGTCCGCGGTGCCGCCGGCCGGATACGGCACGACGAGACGGATCGGACGTTCGGGGTATTTGACCTGCGCGGCACGCACATCGTTGAGCGCACCGCCTGACACGCTGAGAAGCGCAAGGCCTGCGATGATGCTTTTCAAGCAATCCATAAGGCCGCTCCCTGGGCGCTGACCGGTCCGACGGATTATGGCGCACGGCCTATGCGGGTTCAACTTCGCCCGTTTCGACGAGGACTTGTCGAAGTCATATTCCGGGCGTAGCGCCTCGCTACCCCCGTTGAAGACGCCATGGGCGCGGGCTACGGCGCGTTCATGTCATCCGAGACCAGAACGTCCTTGCTTCCGAGTATGCGGTACTTGCGCGTGCCGATCTTGTCGACCCGTCGGCCATCCTCCGTGAGTATGTGCATCGGGCCGGGGCGTTCGGCCGCGGGATTGTTCCACGTCCCCGCGTCGAGATACTGCTGGTAGAGATACAAGATCACCGACTGTGCGCGGCCACTGTGCGCCATGAAGGTTTTGATCAATCTCGTGCGTTTCATCGGCGCCTGAACGACCTGTTCGTTTCGATCGGCGCGCCGCCGCAGCAACGCTGCGATGCCGATGCACACCACGCCTGCCATGCTCCCCAGACCGGCAATGTGCGCGAGCGTGAGTCCGTCCATGGTGTCTCCTCCTCGTGAAGATCGAAGTCGATTGCCGATCAGAGGCGCCGGCGTCTTTCAGCAAGCGCGAGCTGCCCCGAGTAGTGGCTCTCGAGGAACAGGTTCCAGTTCCGGTCGGACTCGTGATCGGCCGCCACGAGTTCGGCGCCGCAACAGCCGTCTCTGAAGTGCCTGATCCTGATGCGGCCCGAAAAATTCGCGCCGGCGCCGAGCTCGAACTGAACGGCGAGTTCCGACCCGACCTGAAGATCGTGGTTGCAGATCAGCAGCAATCCCTTCTCGCTGATGTCCTGGATCAGACAAGCAAAGCTACGGTTGCCGTCGTGCAGTGTGCCCCGTCGGCTGACCTGGAAGCGCCGCCGCCGCTGTACCTGAGCTCTGTTTGTAGACATGCTTTTCTCCCGATCGCAGTTTGGTCGTTCGGGGCAACGCGACGGGAGAAAGGAAGTGCTTCCTCAGCGGGGAGAAAGCCGGACAGCTACGAGGATTGGATATCGGGCAACAAAGAGACCACCGAGCCCGACATCCAGCCCTCGGCAATCTCTCGGTCATGGAGCCGGACGGCTCTTTAGACCAGCGACTTTGCGTCCCCGCCTTTCGGTCGGGTTTGCCCTTTACGAAGTGATCAGAGTATAGGAGAAGCGCCGACGGACGCGATATGAACTATTTCACGGTTTTGCGAGAGAAAAGCCGTACAGCTCCGCGGCATTTTCGCACACAATCTTGCGCCGGACAGCGGCCGGCAGCCGGCCCAGCTCGCGCTCGACGTACTCTTTCGAGTCCGGCCAGACGCCGTCGGGGTGCGGAAAGTCGGAGCCCCACATCACCTTGCCGACGCCCAGCTCGTCGAGCAGCTTCACCCCGATCGGGTCCGTCTGGTAGGTCGCCCAGCACTGGCGCTTCCAGTAGTCGCTCGGCGGCATCGTGAGCGACAGGTCCTTGAACTGGTCTTCCCACTCCGCGTCCATGCGCCACAGCACGTACGGGATCCAGCCGATGCCGGATTCGCCGAGCACGAGCCGGATGCGCGGATAGCGCTCGAGGATGCCGCTGTAGATCATCGAGGTCAGGACGTTCGACATGTTGATCTGGAACGCGGTGATGTGGGAGGCGAACGCCGCGCGCGCCACCGGCAGCTCGACTTCCGGCGCACCGGGCAGCAAGGCACGCGTCGGATCGGCGCCGATCATCGCGATCCTCCGGATGTGGTCGGGCATGTAACCGCCGACCGTATGAAAGTGCAGCGGCAGGCCGGTATCGTCGATGACCTGCCACAGCGGATTCCAGTGCGGGTCCCACAGCGGCCGTAAATCCGGCGAGTTGGCGATGTCGAGGCCGCGCAGCACGCCGCGCGCCGCCACGCGCTTCGCTTCGGCGATCGCCGCTTCGATCGGATGATTCGGAATCGAGGCAAGACCTGCGAAACGCTCGGGGTGAGCTGAACAGAATCCCGCGAGCCACTCGTTGTAGATGCGCATGACTTCGACCGCGGCCTCGGCATCGTTGAGGCGGCTGGTGGCGCCGAGCACACCGTAGAGCACTTCGGCCTGCACGCCGTCGCGGTCCTGGTCCTTCACCCGCAGGTCGGGATCGGTGAGGCGCCGGATGCCGCGCTTGCCGTCCTCGTACAGACCCGTCTCCGCCATGCGATCGGCGCGATGAATCTTGCCAGGGACGTATTTACGTCCCGCCGAGCCCATGCCATTGAGGTGACCGAGATTGGCGCCTTTCTTCGTCGTCCACATCGGGCCGGCAGGCGTGTCGGCCACGTAGGGCATGCGCTCGCGCATCGCGGCGGAGGCGTGAGCGGCGAAGAGATCGGGCGGCAGCCAGCACAGATCGACGTGACAATCGGCCGAGATCATCTCGTAGCGCATGGCGCGTCTCCGGCGGTTGGATGCGAGGCCCCGTTATGCCGCGGTGAAAGGGCGCTCGATTATGACCGACCGCGAATGGCGTTTCAATGCGGGTCGGAACGAGACGGGAAGGAGCCGACGGAGATGCGTAGGGTTCAGAGCAGCCGCTCGTAGAACGCAAGATGCGTATGCGGCGCCGGCACGTTCTCGAACACCGGGCCGGCTGTCAGGGGCGCCGCAACGTCAGCGCACGCGCTTGGGACGGCGTACGGCGCGCACTTTGCCGCTCGGACCGCCCTCTGCGTAAAACAGCTCACCGCCATCGGACTCGAGGCCCGACACGCCAACGCCTTCGGGCATGGTGAGCCTGGCGAGCACCTTGCCGTTCCCGGGATCGATGCGGCGGATGTCGCTCTCATCGCCTTCCCATGTGCCATGCCACAGTTCGCCGTCGACCCAGGCCACGCCGGTGACGAAGCGGTTTGACTCGATCGTGCGCAGGATCGCGCCCGTCTGCGGGTCGATCTGGTGGATCTTGCGGTTGCGGTACTCTCCGACCCAGAGCGTACCCTCGGCCCACATCAGGCCGGAGTCGTTGCCCTTGCCGGGCGCCGGAAGGCTCGCGACGACCGCTCCGTTATCAGGGTCGATTTTCTGGATGCGATTGTCCGCAAGCTGATAGAAGTGGCGCCCGTCGAACGCCGTGCCGGCGTCGGCGGCGACGTCGATGGCGCGCACGGCCCGGCCACTCGACGGATCGATCGCGCGCAGTGTGTCACCTGCGGCGAACCAGACGTGCTTGCCGTCGAACGTCACGCCATGCACGTTCGGAGCCTCCGCAAACGGGCCGTATTCGCGGACGATTTCGGCTGCCTGCACGCCGGCACTTGCTCCGTCATTTCCTGCTCGATCCATGTGCTGTTCCTTTCCGTATGTTGTGCGATCAGCTTAGCGCACGCCGGAAAGCGCGGGGAGTAACAATATCGTCGCGAATCCGCCGATCGGGGCGGTGAGCCAGCGGCGCGCCCGGCCCCGTCCCAGCGCGCGCACCTTGGCGGACGCTTCGAGATTACCGAGCGCGCGCTGCACCGTTCGCTGGCTCGCGCCGAGCGCCAGCGCGAGCGCCGACGTGGACCATGCTTCGCCATCCGCCATGCGCGCGAGCACCGCAGCGTCCGGGCTTTCGATCGGTGGGGCCAGGACCCGCACTACACCCGAGCCGGGCACGAGGACAAAGCCGCGTGGCGTCGCGCGCACATCGGCGAGCGGACGGATTTCCTTGCGCAGACGGCCGAGCTCGACGCGAAGCCGCGCGCGATGCGATTCGTTAATGTGCCGGGCACGGAAAGCGCGCTCGCACAGGGATCTCGCGTGTCGCTTCGCCGGGCCACGCTTCGGCCAGCGCGCGCAGAAGTGCAAACAGAACGGGGCGTCGGGCGAGGCGCACTTCGCGCCGCTCCCTACGCGCCACCCGGCGGCACGCGTCGACGACCAGATGCCGGGAAGCAAGCATCGTCTCGATTTCCGCCAGGGCGAGCGGCCGCTCCTCGCCTCGCGCAATGAGCCGCGCCACCGGGAGCGAGAGGGTATGCTGCGCGTGCTCGACTTCTGCGCGGAGCGGTTCGATGCCGGAACGATACGCCGCCGCCCGGGCGCGCGCGAGCGCCGCCCGGGCGGGTGCGGTGCAGCCACGGCGCAGCGCGAGCTCGAAGGCGACCAATTCGCCCCTCGCCGTCAGCATGTCCGGGGCCGCGCGCAGGTGCAGCTTGTCGAGCGCATCGCCCGCTTCGCTCACCCGGCCGAGCAGGAGCAGGCGACGGATCTGAAGCAGCGCGGCGTGAAGCGCGTTGTCGTGATCGCCCAGGGCGCCAAATGCGCGACGGGCCTCGTCGAGTGCCTGCGTCGGCCATCGGAGGTCGCGCGCGGCGAGCCGTCCCAACACCCTCAAAGGAGAGGCCATGACAGCGCACCCGGTGGTTTCGAAAAACGAATGGATGGAAGCGCGCAAGCGCCTTCTGGCCCGGGAAAAGGAGTTTACCCGCCTCTATGATCGCTGAGCGCCCGGGCTGAAAACCGGGGTCTGACCCCTATTTTGGCGCTACACTAATGCCTCACCGACCATGACACGCTTGCTTTTTTTCCTTCGCGCCTGCGCTGTGGCGTGGCTGCTCGCGGCATGCGGTGCCTCGTTTGCCGCGGCACCGGCCGTTACGGACGCGCTTCTGGCGCCGCTCGAATCCGCCTACCTGCGAGCGGTCAAACCGGGCGAGGCGGCAGCGTTCCATCGTGAGCTGTTCGGCACAGTGCTGGAACGTGTCCAGCGCAGCCACGCGCAGGAAGTGGACCTGTCGCGGCTGACGACCGCGGCGCTGAAGACTCTCGAATCGCTGGCACCCGAAACAGGCGAACCGGCAAAGGTCTTCGCGAATGCCATCAATGCCGCGCTCGCCACGCTGGACCCGTATTCCCGCTATCTCGACGCGGAGGCAGCGAAAAACCATCGCAGTTCCATGACGGGAAGTTTTGGCGGTCTGGGCCTTCAGGTCGAAATGGTGGACGGGCTGGTGCGCGTGGTTGCCCCCATTCTCAACACGCCGGCGGCGCGGGCCGGCCTGCAAAGCGGCGATTTCATCGTCGGTTTCGACGACCAGCCGGCGCAGGGCATGACGCTGACGGAGGCCGTCTCCGCAATGCGCGGCGACCCCGGCACTTCGATTTCCTTGATGATCCGCCGCAGCGCGCGCGAAGATGTATTCACGGTTTCGCTGGTCCGCGAAGTGATCCGGCGGGAGCCAGTGCGCTGGAGCATGGAAGGCGACGTGCTGGTGCTGCGCCTTGCAGTCTTCACGCGTGGGGCCGCAGCAGCCATGGAGAAAGCCATTACCGACGCCACTGCGGAAGTAACCCCTCGCGCGATCGTTCTCGATCTGCGCGGCAACGGCGGCGGCCTGTTCCGTCAGGCGGTGATGACGGCGGACGCTTTCCTCAGCGAAGGCGAAATCGTTTCACTCCAGGGCCGCACCAACTTCAAACGCCGCATCTGGACCGCCAATACCGGCGAGCAGCTCGAGGGCGTGCCGATGGTGATCTTGATCGATGGCCGCACCGCTTCGGCCGCGGAACTCGTCGCCGCGGCGCTGCAGGAAAACGGCCGGGCGACCGTCATGGGGCGGCGCAGCTTCGGCAAGGGCAGCGTGCAATCGCTCGTTTCGCTGGGCGAAGACAAAGGAGCACTGCGCCTGACCACCGCGCTCTACCGCGGGCCATCGGGCCGCACCGTGCAGCGTACGGGCGTCGGGCCCGACATCGAACTACTGCCCGAGCAGGCAGCCCGTTCCGGCAACCGTCGCCGCGAATCCGATCGGGCCCAGGCACTTCCCGGCTCGGACGAGCCCCGGCCGCCCAAAGCGCGCGTCGAAGAATCGCATTGCGCGCCGGCACGTAAGCCGCTCGATCCGGCACTGGCGTGCGCGCTCGCTTTAATCGACGCCGGCGAACTCGACGCTTTTCTCTTGGCGCTCGATCCGGCGGAAGCAAAGTCGCACTGACCGGAGCGTCTAGGCCCGCTTTTCGGGAAATAATCCCGGCATCCAGCGGGAAGCGAGCGCCGCCGGGAACGCGAGCCTGAGCGGGGCCCGGGTGGAATCTGACACGAACACGCCCTGCTGCAGGAGTTCGCTCGTGATTCGCCGCGCCGAGCGTTCGGGTATGCCAAGCAAGGTGGTAACCTCGCCGCGCGGCAACTCACCCCGATACAGCATAGCCTCCAGCAGTCGGCCGGCCCGAGGCGGCAACTTGCCGAGTCGAGCCTGCTCTTCCGCCCACACGAGCAGGCGCGCCCGCAAGCTGTCCGGTTGCATCAAGTCCTCCATGAAGCTCACCTGGTCCATACATATTTCGAGAAAGTATCGCGTGTAGTCTGCAAGCGCCTCTTCACTGAGATTGCCGCGTCCGTCCAGATCGTTCCGGCGCCGCAGATCGCAGTTTGCGAGAAGCTCCTTGTATTTCGTTACGCTGCGCGCAAGTCCCCGTGCAACCGACCAGACGCCGCCGGTGTCCAGGAGCGACAGAAGCTGCGCGTGCGACATCAGCCGCGCCACGCGCCCGTTGCCGTCAAGGAACGGGTGTATCCACAGCAGGCGGTGATGCATGGAGGCTGTAGCCAGTATCGCCTCCGCTTTCCCGATCCGTTCGAACACCTCTTCATAACGCCGCATGAAGCGCGGAACTGCACCCGGGCTGACCGGCACGTGCCCGCCTACTTGCACATCGCGGTCACGAAGCCCCCCGGGCACCAGGCGGATTTTCTTTCGGGTCTCGTTGTCTTCTACCCATAACAACTCGTCCGGCAGACGCTCGCAGAAGCGTCGATGGATTTCGCAAGCGGCGACCTGTGTAAATTCCCGCCCCTTCACCCCCCCCTCGTCGATCCACTGCTGAACGGCAATGTGAGCCTTGGCTTCAAATTGGAGGTTTCGCCGCCGTTCATCCTTGCTGTAGTCGCCCCTGAGCGCCCGCTCGATGTCGATAGGGTGAGTCTCGTGCCCCTCGATGAGGTTGCTGTAGTAACAGTTCATCGCGCGCACGAGGTGCGCGAGTGCTGCGAGCACACCGGCCGGCAGGCTCCTCCGGAAACCGGATGCCTTGGCAGCCAGTTCGATCGACAAGTCCATCAACGCAGGCCGGTGCCTGGAACCCTCCGATAGAAGCAACGGCTCCATGCTGCTGGCCTGCTCACCGCGATCCCTGGTCTTGTCCTTGGCCGGTTTACTGGCCGGTTTTTTATCCAATTTTATACTTTATTAACAAATATTTAACTTATATATTATGGTTTAAGGTGAGACAGTTTGGCCGGTATTTTGGCCATATTACAACGCCGAGCGCGCAACGAGCAAGCGGGGCGCCTCCCTGCAAGGAGGAGGGCGAGAAGACCGGCCCGCAGACCCGGCGTCTACACTTTCGCAGACGGGAGCGGACCGGCGATCAGCTACTCGTCGCCGGCCGCGCGGCGCGGTTAACGGCTCGCCACCTTGCTTGCCGGCGTCATCAGGATGATGCGGTTGGTGCTGCTCTGGTGGAGGATCAAACCGCCGTCGCGAGTTGGACGCATGTGCCGGACGATGCCGGCGTGCACGCCGCCCGAGGGAATCGCCCAGCTCTGGAAGGTCTCGGTCTTCGGATCGAAGCGCACCAGCGCATCCGGCCGCTGTCTCGATTCGTTGTACCAGACGATTCCATCGACGACGGCGATCGCATAAGGGTGCGAGTCCGGCCCGCTGGGCGACGGCCATTCTTTGATCTCGCGCGTCTTCGGATCGTAGCGGCCCAGCATTCCCATGCCGGAATTGACGTACCAGATCGTCCCATCGCGGTCGAAGTCGAGGCGCCGGACCGTCGCCTTCTCGCCCGGCACCGCAACCTCCGTCAACGCCATCGTCTTCGGGTCGATCCTGACGATGCACCCCCGGCCGTTGCACGCGAACCACGGCGTGCCGTCGGTGGGCGATATCTTGATGCCGTACGGCCGCGAATTCGGCGCCGTCATCTCGGCGATTTTGATCTCGCCCGTCGCCGGATCGAGCCGGCCCACGCGGTTGCTCAACTGCATGGTGAACCACAGTATGCCGTTCCGATCGAAGATCGCCGAATGCGGGTCCTTCGCCGCCGGGTCGGGCATCTTGAATTCGGTGATCTTCTCGGTCTTCGGATCGAGGTAGCCGATGGTCGCATTCTTGTTGCCGGTGTACCAGACGTTGCCCTTCGCATCGAGCGTGACGGTATGCGGCATCGCGCTCGGCGGCAGCGCGTATTCTTTCTGCTCGCCGGTTTTCGGGTTGATCTTCCCGATCACGTTGGCCCACTGGCCGGCCCACCAGATCGTGCCGTCGGGTGCCTGGATCGGGTCGCGCGAGCGGGCGCCGAGCGTCGGCGTCTGCCATTCCCTGAACGCGATCCGCTCGGGGCCGGAGATGAGTTTCGGCGCGCGCTTGGTGTTCGGCGGGAAGTGCGTCGCGAGGTACTGCGCGATCAGCTCCTGATCCTTGGGCGCCGCCGCCAGGTTGATCATCGTGCTCGCGATCTCCTTCCAGCCTTCGCGCGTGTAGCCGGAGCTGGTAAGGATTTCGCGGGTCTGGTGGCATGCCATGCACATCGCTTCGACCCGGTCCTTGCCCTCGCCTTCGGGCAGGCCCGTCGGTTTGCCCTTGCCCTGGGCCGCGACGGTAACGGGAATGGAAGCAAGAAGCGTGGCGATCAGCGACGCGGTGATGGTTCGTAGCACGTGAACTCTCCTCGCCATATGAACCGCCTGATGCGGCATCCTGAAGCCGCTCGCGACGGCGATGGCAGCCGCGGCAGTCTCCCCAATCCGGGAACAGCCGTCAAGGGGATGTCGATTCGAGTTCTTGACCTGCCGAGCGCGGCACGATCGCACTGTTACGTCGAAGCGTTTCCCCAGACGATCAGGCGCGAGTACCGTGTAGACGCGCCGCCGTCGATCGCCACACTCGTTGCTATAGCGGGTGTTCCTGGTCATTTACGACGACGATGAGCGCTTCCGCACGCTGTGGCCGAACGGAGAATACCCGGTGCGGCATCTGTCCATTGAAGACCAGCGAGTCACCGGCGGAAAGCTTTACTGCAGTGTGCGGAAACGTAATTTCTACCGCTCCCTTCACGACGAACATGACCTCCTTCCCGGAGTGCTGACTCGTCTTGTAGTCCGGTGGCTCATCGAAAGGCGGGTGGACGACGAAAGCTTCGAACAGACCATGAGCTTGGCCCGGAGCGATGGCCTCGTAGCGGTACCCTTTGTTCGCCGCCTTAGGACTGAACAGTTTGCGCTCGTCCTTCCGCACGACGACGAAGTCATTGTTTGACTCGGACACGCCGAAAAGGTCACCGACCCCGATCTCAAACGCTTCCGCAATCCTCAGCGCGGTCGAGATGGAGGGAACGGAAACGCCTCGCTCGACCTTGGATAAGTACGACTTGGTAAGGCCCGTTCGCGCGGCGACCTGCTCCAGGGTGATCCCTTTGAGCTCGCGCAACCGCTTGAGGCGCCAGAAAGCGTGGGACTGTTTAACACTGGCTCGCTTTTTCATAAGGGATACATTGTGTCCTGTTTGTTCTTTGGCGTCAATATGTTGCCCTTCATGCCTTCCAGGATCCAGGGGTTGCGGCTGCGCCTACGAGACGCAGGCGTCCGGTCAGCCGTTGACACATGGATACTGTTTAGGACAAAATGTGTCTTATGTGAACCTCGTTTGCTGATTCCCTCCCCGCACTGACTCGCCCCGACGGGAGGAACTATGCGTGCCATGTATTGGATGCGTCTTGCTGTCGCCGTTTCCGCCGGATGTCTGCAATCCGTCCCGGTGCTCGCCGCGACAATTGCAACGCAGGCATACCCGAACAAGGCGATTCGCATCGTCGTGCCGTCCCCGCCAGGCGGCGGCGCGGACATGACAGCCCGGCCGATCGCGCAAAAGCTGAGCGAACGCTGGCGTCAGCCCGTCGTAATCGACAACCGTGGCGGCGCGAGCGGCATGATAGGCGCAGAGATCGTCGCCAAATCCTCGCCCGACGGCTATACCCTCATGGTCGGCTCCTCGGCGGAAGTCGCGCTCAATGTGACGCTCTTTCCCAAGATGCCGTATGACCCGGTCAAGGATTTAGCGCCGATCACGCTGGCGACTGTGACGCCGATCGCGCTGGTCGTGCATCCGTCGGTACCCATCAAATCAGTGAGGGAATACATCGCGATCGCGAGAGCCAGGCCCCAGTCGATGACATTCGCTTCGGCGGGACCTGGAAGCATCCATCACTTCGCCGGCGAGTGGCTCAAAATGCTGGCCAAGATCGATATCGTGCACGTGCCGTACAAGGGCATGGGCCCGGCAATCGTCGATATGCTCGGCGGGCAGATACCAAGCGGGTTTGCCACGCTGCTGCCTGCCCTGCAGCACATGAGGACCGGCAAGTTGCGGGCTCTGGCGGTGACGACGCAAAAACGCGCGCCGCTGATGCCGGACGTGCCGACGTTCGCCGAGACGCTGCCTGGGTTCGACGTCACCCAGTGGAACGCCGTGTGGGCGCCAGCCGCGATGCCGAAGGACGTGCTCGACAAGGTGAGCGCAGAAATCATAGGCATCGTGCAATCGCCCGACTACAGGGCGCGCATGTCTGAGCAGGCCGCCGAGGCTATCGGTAATTCGCCATCCGAACTCGCGGCCTTTCAAAAGGCGGAAATAGACAAGTACCGCAAGATCGCACAGCAGGCGAACATCAAAGTCGAGAAGTAAAAATACAGGCTTGGAGCATGATTCACTCCTGCAAAGAGACGCCGAGATGACGTTGTATTATTGCAGAATGGGGAGGAAGTCGAATGTCCCGGCGTACTTTGATGTCGGCAGGTGATCACGTCGTCCCACGCGCGGTGCTCGCGATTCTTGCATCGCTGATCGCGCCCCGCCGCACAGTCCGCGGCTTATCCCTCGAAAGCGATCCGCATCATCGACGATGCGGCACACGGTGTCGATGCCGCCGCCCGGCGCCTGCGAGGCGACGTGCATTTTTCATGCGCTGCGCCGGGCGCCCGTATCGGCGTGGAAGTCGCGGCCATTGCGAGTCGCGGCGACGAACCCCGCCCGGATGACGTAATCGCCGAAGCGCTCGCCGTCGCGGCGCTCGCTTTTGTAGGCGGCGAAGACCGGATCCAGCGTGGCGACGATCGCGTCGCCATCGAGATCTTCGGCGTAGAGCTTGGAGAGCCGGGAGCCGTCGCCGGCGGCGCCGAGATAGACGTTATAGCGACCGGGTCCTTTCCCCACCAGGCCGATCTCGGCGAGATACGGGCGCGCGCAGCCGTTGGGACAGCCGGTCATGCGCACGACGATGTCCTCGCCGGCGAGACCATGCGCGGCGAGACGCTGCTCCAGCGCGGTGATGAGCGCCGGCAGATAGCGCTCGCTTTCGGCGAGCGCCAGGCCGCAGGTCGGCAGCGCGACGCAGGCCAGAGCGCTGCGGCGGATCGCCGAAACGCCGCCGGTGAGGCCGTGCTCGGCAGCCAGCGCCTCGATCGCCGGTCGCTGCCGCGGCGCCACCTCGGCGATGATCAGGTTCTGGTTCGCGGTGAGTCGGAAGTCGCCGTCGTGAATCTCGGCGATCCGGCGCAGGCCCGTCAGCCGCTGCGGCCCGCCGGGCACATCTCCGATGCGGCCGTTCTCGACGAAGATCGTCAGGTGCGCCCGGCCATTCTCGCTCTCGGTCCAGCCGTAGCGGTCACCGGTCGAAGTGAATGCGAACGGCCTGCCTTCCGCCAGGGTGACGCCGCTGCGCCGCTCGACCTCGCGCCGGAAGGCGTCGAGACCGCGGTCCTCGATCGTGTATTTCAGGCGCGCATGCTTGCGGTCCGCGCGATTGCCCCAGTCGCGTTGCACGGTGACCACGGCTTCGGCCACGGCGAGCGCCTGGGCGGGACGGCAGAAGCCCATGATGTCGGCGAGACGCGGATAGGTTTGCGGCTCCCCATGGGTCATGCCCATGCCGCCGCCGACCGCGATGTTGTAGCCTTCCACCTCGCCGTTGCCGTCGAGGATGGCGATGTAGCCGAGGTCCTGCGCGTAGACGTCGACGTCGTTCGACGGCGGAACGGCCACCACGATCTTGAACTTGCGCGGAAGGTAGGTCTTGCCGTAGATCGGCTCCACCACCGTCTCCTCGCCGCCGGCGATGCGCTCGCCCTCGAGCCAGATTTCGCGGTAGGCGGGCGTGCGCGGCAACAAATGGTCGGACAGCGCACGGGCGAGCGCGAGCGCGGCGGCATGGGCGCGTGACGCGTGGGGATTGGGACTGCAGGCCACGTTGCGGTTGATGTCGCCGCACGCCGCGACCGTCGTCAGCAGCGTGGCGTCGATCCCGCGCAGGGTCGCTTTCAGATTCGACTTGATGATGCCGTGCAACTGGAAGGTTTGCCGCGTGGTGATGCGCAGTGTGCCATTCCCGTAGACGCGCGCGATGCGCTCCAGCGCGAGAAGCTGTGCGGGCGTGCACACGCCGCCGGGCACCCGCAGGCGGATCATGAACGAATAGGCCTTCTCCATCTTCCTGCGCGCGCGCTCGCCGCGCAGGTCGCGGTCGTCCTGAAGGTACATGCCGTGAAACTTCACCAGCTGGGCATCGTCCTCGGTGATGGCGCCGGTGATCTCGTCGCGCAGGCCTTCGGCGAGCGTGCCGCGCAGGTAGGCGCTCGCCTCCTTGATGCGCTCGGTGCGTGAGGGTTCGCTGCTCACAGGACTCCCGCAAGTCATGAAGTCATGTTCAGTAGGTATCCTGCAGATAGCGGCGCGAACGCTCGAGATCGCTCACCCGTTGCTCCGCGGCCTCCGCGCTCAACGCCTTCACATCGGCATAGGCGCGCACGAGCGTCACGCGGACGTCCTTCGCCATCGCATGGGCGTCGCCGCATACGTAGAAGCAGGCGCCGTTCTCGAGCCATTCGACGAGATCGCGCCGCCTCTCCCACATGCGGTGCTGGACATAGCGCTTCTCGGGCGTGTCGCGGGAGAAGGCGACATCCATGCGGTTCAATGCGCCGTCTTTCAGCGCCTCCTGCCATTCGAGCTGGTAGAGAAAATCGTGGGTGAAATGGCGGTCGCCGAAGAACAACCAGGAACGCCCGCTCGCGCCGGTTGCGCGGCGCTCCTGCACGAACGCCCGGAATGGCGCGATGCCGGTGCCCGGCCCCACCATGATGATGTCGCGGTCCGGCGCGGGCAGCCTGAAATGCCGGTTGGGCCGCAGCTTCACGCGCAGTCGCCGGCCTTTTTTCAGCCGCTCGGCGACATGGCAGGAGGCCACGCCCTTGCGCGCCCGTCCGAAGCTCTCGTAGCGCACCGCGGAAACCAGGAGATGCGCCTCGTCCCCCGCCTCGCGCCGCGAGGAGGCGATCGAATAGGCGCGCGGCGCCAGCGGACGCGTGATCTTCAGGAGCTGATCGGGAGACAGCGCGGCGGGGAACGCCTGCACCAGATCGACGAGCTGGCGGCCCGCCACCCAGGCGCGGCCCCCGCCTGACTTGAGCAGCGCTCTCGCCTCCGGGTGGCCGGTGGCGGCGACGTAGCTCTCAAGCGTCTTGTGCGACAGTGTCGTGACGTCCCGGCCCTTCATGAGTTCGGCGCGCAGCGAGTGATCCGCAGCCATGGCCGTTGCCGCGAGCAGCTCGTCCACGTAGGCGGCATCGTTTTCCGGATAAACGTCGAGCGAGTCGCCGGGGTCGTAGGGCGGCGCGGCGCCATCGAAGCTAAGCTCGAGATGGATGGTTTCCTTTCCCGATCTCGAGGAATTGAGATTGATCAGCTCCGTGATTTCGGCCTCCACCGGGCCGGAATCGGCAGCGCTGGCCGGCTTCGCGCCGAAGTTGCCGGCGATAACCCGTCCACGACTGGCCGCTTCCGGCGGCGCGAGCGCTTTGAGCGTCGTGTCGATCCAGCGCCTGGCCGGCTGATCGAAATCCAGATCGCAGTCCACGCGATCGGCGACCCGCTTGCCGCCGAGTGCTTCCAGCTTCGCGTCCAGCGCCTTCCCGACCGCGCAGAATTCCGCATAGGCGGTGTCGCCGAGCGCGAGGACGCCGAAACTGACGCCGTCGAGGCGTGGCGCCCGGTCGCTCATGAGTTCGCCATAGACGCGCGCGGCCCGCGACGGCGGGTCGCCTTCCCCCCAGGTGGCCGCGATGACGACGAGGCGCCGCATCGACCCGAGCGTCGCCACGTCGAGATCGGCCATATCGACGACGTCGGGTTTCAGCCCGATCTTGCGCGCGGCCTTGGCCACGTCCCCGGCGAGACGTTCGGAGTTGCCGGACTCGGTTGCGTATACGATCGCCAGCGGCTCAGCGGCTTGCGCGCCGGCGGCCGGCTGCGGCTCGCCAGCGGCCGCATCCATGCCCGCGAGAAATCCCGCCAGCCACGCGCGTTGCGTGGAGCTCGCGGGCCCTACGACGCGGTTGAGGACTTCGATTTCGTCCTCGGCGAAGGGAGCGGTCCTGGGTATTGGATTCGAAACCATTTCCGGAGGCGCCACGGCGGTTCCGCAGCGCTATGTCCTTTGGTGCGCACACCAAATAACTTAGAGCGCTAAAGGCCGCACTGGAAGAAATTTCTGCTTCTTTGCAATGAACCGGCAAAGCTATCACTGCGGTCGTGGCATTATTTCAATGTGAGTGGCGATGCAGGATTCGATGCGATTTCGGGCCGCTGCCGTGCTGCTCGGCACCACGTTTCTCCAACCCGGTCATGCGCGCAATCGCCGACCTGCTGGCTCGGGTTGCGCAGCGGCACGGGCTCTACCGAACATGAATGCCGGATACGTCGAGCCGGTCGGTGCTGTTAATTCACTCGGGCTCGACTTTATTTACTGCCGAAAGCCACT